>CAYWKN010000054.1:0-12758 GCA_964458765.1 uncultured Verrucomicrobiota bacterium | reverse complement strand
AAAGCCTGAAGGCTTGGGGCCGTGCCGGGCTGGCCGGGAGGGCCGCGACAGATGTAGGGTGCGCGCCACAAGACACGTGGCGCGCACGCTTGTTACGGGGGAGATCGTGTTTGAATCATTAACGCAGTCATTGGAAGGGGTCTTCCGCAAGCTTCGCGGGTACGGCCGCCTGACGGAAGCCAATATCGGCGAGGCGATGCGGGAAGTCCGCATGGCCTTGCTGGAGGCCGACGTGAACTACGAGGTGGCCCGTGATTTTGTGGCTCGGGTTTCCGCGCAATGCGTGGGCCAGGAGGTCCTCGAGAGCCTCACGCCCGGCCAGCAGGTGATCAAGCGGGTGCACGATGAACTGGTGGCCCTTCTGGGCGCCGGGAAGCACCGTCGTATCGAATTGAATCCCAAGCCGGCCCCGGTGATGCTGGTGGGATTGCATGGATCGGGCAAGACAACGACCTGTGCCAAACTGGCGTTGGCCTGGAAGCGCGATGGCCGGAACGTGTTGCTGGTGGGCGCGGACATCCGCCGGCCGGCCGCTGTGGATCAACTGCGGGTTCTGGCCGGACAGGTGGGCGTGGATATGGTGGGGCCGGAGGCGGGGGAACCGGTGCCCGCGCTTGGCCGGCGGGTCATGGATGCGGCGGAACGGGCGGGACGGGATGCTGTTCTTTTTGACACGGGCGGCCGGTTCCAGATGGATGACGACTTGATCCGGGAACTGGCGGAATTGAAAGCGGCGGTGAAATGCCGGAATGTCGTCCTGGTGGTAGATGCGGCCATCGGGCAGGAGTCGGTTCATGTGGCGGAAGGCTTTCACAAGGCGCTGGACCTGAGAGGGTTGATCCTGACCAAGCTCGACGGCGACGCTCGCGGCGGGGCGGCGCTCTCGATACAGTCGGTCACCGGGTGCCCGATCTTGTTCACCGGCACGGGGGAACACACCGGCGATCTGGAACCCTTCTACCCGGAGCGCATGGCCTCCCGAATTCTCGGGATGGGGGACATTGTCAGTCTGGTCGAAAAGGCCCAGAGCGCCGTGGATGCGGGGCAGATGGCGGACATGGAGCGGAAGATACGGTCCAACCGTCTGGACCTGGAGGACTTCCTCGGGCAATTGACGCAACTTCGCAAGATGGGGCCCCTGGAGAACATTCTGGACATGATGCCGATGGGCGGGCAGATGAAGGCGAAGATCAAGGACGCCGCCGGGGCTGGCCGGGACTTGGAGCAGTTTGGCCGACGGGCGGAGGCCATTATCCGGAGTATGACGCCCAGGGAGCGTCGCCGCCCCGAGATTCTCAATGCCAGCCGCAAGCGGCGGATTGCCGGGGGAAGCGGGACGCAGGTGCAGGATGTCAACGAGGTGCTCAAGCAGTTCGAGCAGGCGCGGCAGATGGCCCGGCAGATGGGTTCGCTACAAAAGAGGTTGCGTCGCGTGAGATAATGTGACATAGTTCCGCGCTTTTCGGGCCTGTATCGGGTTGATACGGCCCTGCCGGTTGGATGCAAGGGAGGATGGGATGTCAGTTAAAATCAGAATGACCCGCACGGGGGCGAACAAGGATATAGCCTATCGTGTAGTGGCTACCGACAGCCGTTGTCCGCGTGACGGAAAGAACCTGGAAGTGATCGGGTGGTATGACCCGAAGCATAAGGGCGCCAATTTCAGTCTCAAGATGGACCGGATTGAATACTGGAAGAGCCAAGGTGCGCAGGTGAGCGATACGGTGAAGAGCCTGATCCGCAAGTCCCGCGCCGCGGCCAAGACGAGCGCATGAAGCCGTTTGTGTTGTATATCACCCGCGCGTTGCTGGATCATCCGGAAGATGTTGCGGTAACCGAGGTTAAGGGGAAGCAGATCACGATACTGGAACTGCGGTGCAACCCCAAGGACATCGGACGCCTGATCGGACGCAGCGGCAAGACGATCAGTTCGCTTCGCGTGCTGTTGAGCAATCTGGCGTCCAAACAGGGTCGCCGGGCGGTTCTGGAAGTGGCGGAATAGACAAGGCCATGGAGCCGTTGCGGATTGATGTCATCACGATCTTTCCCGGAATGCTCAAGGGATTTCTGGAAGAGAGTATCCTGAAGCGGGCGGTGGAAAAGAAGTTGGTGACGGTTCGGACGGTGGACTTGCGGCAGTTCACCACGGACAAGCACCAGACGACGGATGACCGGCCTTTCGGCGGCGGGCCGGGGATGGTAATGAAGCCGGAGCCTCTGTTCAAAGCGGTGGAATCGGTCCGGACGCCGGGAGCGAGGGTGGTTTTGATGACGCCGCAGGGGCGTCGGTTGGAGCAGGCGATCGCGGCGCAGTTGGCGCGGGAATCGCATTTGATCTTTGTATGCGGGCATTATGAGGGCGTGGACGAGCGGGTCCGGACGCATCTGGCAACGGATGAGATATCCATCGGCGACTATGTGTTGACGAACGGGGTGTTGCCTGCGGCGGTTGTTGTGGATGCGGTTGTCCGACTGGTGCCGGGTGTTCTGGGGAATGAGGGAGCCACGAGCGAGGAATCCTTCACCGAGGGCATGCTGGAGTACCCGCAGTACACGCGCCCCAGGGAGTTCCGGGGGCTGACGGTGCCCGAGGTTTTGGTGTCGGGCGACCATGAGGAAATTGCCCGGTGGCGGCGGGAGGCATCGGAGCGCCGCACAAGGGAGAGAAGGCCGGACTTATTGAGCTAGAGGTGAGTTATGATGAAGAAAGCATTGGCGATGATTGACAAGGAGAACATGCGGAAGGATCCCCTGCCCGAATTCGGGATAGGCGATACCGTCAAGATCCAGGTCCGGATCCGTGAAAGCGGGAAGGAACGCCTGCAGGCGTTCTCCGGAACGGTGATTGCCAGGGACGGCGGGGGGGCCACGGAGACCTTCACGGTCCGCAGGGTTTCCCATGGAGTCGGCGTGGAGCGGGTGTTCCCGCTGCATTCGCCGAGTATTGCCAAGTTGGAAGTCGAGAGTTCGGGCAAGACGCGCCGCGCCAAGCTGTACTATCTGCGGGACAGGGCCGGCAAGAGCGCCAAGTTGCGCGAGAAGACCAAGACCGCCGTGGCTTGAGGACGGGCCGCGTGCTCCAGTTTGAACGTCAGGCCTGGGAGCGGGGGTATCAGCGGCTGGCGGGGGTGGATGAGGCCGGGCGGGGTCCGCTGGCCGGGCCCGTGGTGGCCGCCGCCCTTGCCTTCGATCGCGCCTTCCTGGAGGCTGAACAGTACGGCCTGCTGCGGGGTGTCAACGATTCCAAGCGCCTGACAGCCGTTCAGCGGGAGGAGCTGTACGCCCTGCTGACCGGTTGTTCCCATGTGCGGTATTCGGTCGGGATTGCCGAGGTCGCGGAGATTGACCGGATCAACATCCTGTGCGCCACGCACCAGGCCATGATCCGGGCGTTGCAGGGAGTATTGCCGGCGGCGGACTGTGCGCTTGTGGATGGATTGCCTGTTCCCGGTTTGCCCTGCGCCTCGATTCCGATTGTGGGTGGGGATGCCAGGAGTCTCAGCATCGCCGCCGCCAGCATTATCGCCAAGGTGACGCGCGACCGGATCATGTGCCGGTTGGATGGAGAATATCCCCCCTATGGGTTTGCCCGGCACAAGGGGTACGGGACCAAGGCTCATCTCCAGGCTCTGCTGGAACACGGTCCCTGCCCGGAACATCGCCGCTCGTTCCGCCCGGTCCGCGAGGTTCTCCGCCTGCGGACGGCGAAGGCGGAAGACGCCGCGGGGAGTGGACGATCCGCGTGAACTTTTCCTTTCTTCCAGCGCACTTGCGTTCAGGCTTGTGGGGCGAAAGACAGGCCGAGACGTATCTGCGAAAACAGGGATGCAAGATCCTGGGCCGGCGGGTGCGGGTCGGCAACCGGGACGAGATTGACCTTGTGGTCCGCGACCGGGAGGTTCTGGTCTTCGTGGAGGTCAAGACCCGGCGGGAGGAGAAATTCGGCCGCCCGCTGGACTCGGTGGATAGGCACAAGCGTCACTCGCTTTCCCGTGCCGCCGTGCGGTACCTGCAGCGGCTGAAGGAGCCCGTGAATTTCCGTTTCGACGTGGTTGAGGTTGTCGGCGGGCAGGATGACCCGGCGCCGGTGATCCGGCATGTGGCAAACGCCTTTTCTTTGGATCGCTGTTACAGTCTGCCGTGGTGATCCGGTGTGGAACAGGCGCGGCGAAAGGCAACAAGGAGAGAAATAGCATGGCACCCCAGTTTGTGTTCCAGACCCAGAACCTGGCCAAGATGCACGGGGAAAGGACTGTTTTCGAGGGAATCAGCCTTTCCTTCTACTACGGCGCCAAGATAGGGATTGTCGGCGAGAATGGAGCCGGCAAGACGAGCTTGTTGCGGATCATGGCCGGAGTGGATACGGACTACATGGGCACAGCGCAACTGGCGAAGGGCATGCGCATCGGCTTTGTGCCGCAGGAACCGCAATTGAATCCATCCAAGACGGTCCGCGGCAATCTGGAGGAGGCGCTGGAACCCGTGCACGCCCTCATCCGGCGATACGACGAGGTGGCGGAGGCCATGGGGGAAAAGCTTCCCAAGGAGCAGATGGACAAACTCATGGATGAGATGAGTCGGCTGCAGGAGCGGATCGATGCCATTGACGGATGGGAGGTGGACCGGATGCTGGACGTGGCGTCCGATGCTCTCGTGCTGCCGCCGGACGACGCCAATGTCGCCACGTTGTCCGGCGGGGAGCGCCGCCGGGTGGCCCTGTGCAAGGCGCTGCTGGAGAAGCCGGACCTGCTGCTTCTGGATGAACCCACGAACCATCTCGACGCGGAGACGGTCGCCTGGCTGGAGAAGACCCTTCGGGAATACCACGGCACGGTGATTATCGTGACCCACGACCGTTACTTTCTCGACCATATCACCCAGTGGATCCTGGAACTCGAGAACGGCCGGGGGATTCCTTTTGAGGGCAACTATTCGTCCTGGCTGGCGCAGAAATCCGAGTGGCTGCGGCAGGTCGAGAAGAAGGAAAGCCAGCGCCAGAAGATCCTGGCGCACGAGCTGGAATGGATCCACAGCTCGCCCGAGGGACGGCGGAAGAAGAGCCAGGCCCGCATCACGCGCTACGAGGAACTGGCGTCCAACCGTTTTGAGGCCGGCAAGGATGACGTATTGATCCAGATTCCGCCCGGTCCCCATCTCGGGGACAAGGTGCTGGTCGCGGAGCATCTCGGCAAGGCGTACAGCGGCATTCCGTTGCTGGAGGATGTTTCCTTCCGGCTGCCGCGCGGCGGTGTCGTGGGAGTGGTGGGGCCGAACGGCTGCGGGAAGACGACGCTGTTCCGCATGATCGTCGGGCAGGAGCGGCCCGACAGCGGAACCCTGCAGTTGGGCGAGAGCGTTGTGCTTTCCTACGTGGACCAGCACCGCGACGCCTTGAACGACAACAGGACGGTGTATGAGGAAGTCACGGGGGGGGAGGACGAGGTCCAGTTGGGCGACGGCAGGATGAATGCCAGGGCCTATCTCTCGCGGTTCAATTTCCGGGGCGCGCAACAGCAGCGCAAGGTGGGGCAGCTATCCGGCGGGGAGCGCAATCGTGTGCATCTGGCGAAGCTGTTGAAACGCGGCGGCAATGTGTTGCTGCTGGATGAGCCCACCAATGACCTGGACGTGAATACGATGCGTGTTCTCGAGGAGGCCGTCATCCAGTTCACAGGCTGCGCCATGGTCATCAGTCATGACCGCTACTTCCTGGACCGGATCTGCACGCACCTGCTGATTTTCGAGGGCGCCGGGAAACTCCGCTGGTTCGAGGGGAATTTCGCGGATTACGAGCAGCAGGTTCTGGCGCGCAACCAGGACCGGCTGCTGCATCGAAGGGGCAAGTACAAGAAGCTGGCGCTACGCTGACCGCGGCCGGCCGCGTTTCCTGCCGCCGGGGGGCGCCACGAAGCGTTCGCGCGGCCGCTCCCGGGGCATCAGGAGGATGGGGGCGCCCTCCAGTCCGAAGTGGCGCCGCAGGGTGTGCAACAGATAGTCGCGATAGGCGGGGGTCAGGCGGTCAGGGTCGTTGACAAACAGGTTGATCCCGATGGGTTGCGTTGAAATCTGCGTGGCGTAATAGATCTTGAAACGCTTTCCCCGCACCATGGGCGGCTGCACTTTCTCATAGGCGCCCAGCAGCGCCCGGTTCAGGGTGGCGGTGGGGATGCGGGTTTGCAGTTGGGCGGCCACGTGGTCGATGGTCTCCAGGCATTGTCCGGCATCAAAGCCTTCCCTGGCCGAAACGAAAAGGAATGGCACCCAGCGGAGGAAGGGGACGGCATGTTCCAGGGCCGCCCGGTATTCCTTCTGCGAAGAGGTTTTCCGGACGAGGTCCCACTTGTTGACGACGACGATGCACCCCTTGTTGGCTTCGAGAATGGTCTGGGCAATCGTCTTATCCTGGGCGGTGGGGCCTTGCGCCGCATCGAGCATCAGGATGACAATGTCGGCCCTTTGGATGCTGGCTTCCGCGCGATAGACGCTGAAGCGTTCCACGGCGCCATCCACCTTGCCGAGGCGGCGCATTCCGGCGGTATCCGTGAGCCGGTAATGACGGGTGGCGGGGCCGTGGCCGATCTGGAAGGGAATATCCACGGTATCCCGGGTGGTGCCGGGAATTTCGGAGACAATCAGGCGTTCCTGCCGGATGAAGCGGTTCAGGAAGGAAGACTTGCCCACGTTGGGTCTGCCCGCCACGGTCACCTTCAGGGGGGTTGGATGCGAGGCGGGTTCCAGGCGGGGCCAGCCCGCGGTGACTTCCGCCATGAGTTCCTCCACGCCGCGGTTGTGCAGCGCCGAGACGCCGAACACCGGGAACCCGAGGGAGGCGAAGGCGTCCGTGAGACTGTCGCGGTCGGGATGGTCGCATTTGTTGGCGGCCACAACCGCGCGCACACCCTTCTGGCGTATCAGGCGCGCCACCTCCTCGTCCAACGGGGTGAGTCCCGCGCTGGCATCCGTTACGAGGATGGCGACAGCGGCGTCGGCGATGGCGGCTTCGGACTGGCGCCGGCTCTCGGCATCCAGGTGGGCGGCTGTCCGTTCCCGTCCGAATTCCGTGATGCCGCCGGTGTCCACGAGCTCAAAAGGGAACCCGTCCCAATCCGCCCGGGCGATCAACCGGTCCCGGGTGACCCCGCATTCCTCGTGGACGATAGCCAGGCGGCGGCCCAGCAGGCGGTTGAAGAGGGCGGACTTTCCCACGTTGGGGCGTCCGACAACGGAGACCACGGGCAGGACCGGGGCGGGAGGAATGTCAGGGTTTTTGTTCTCGGACATGGGCTTTCTCGAGTTGGCGTATGCCGTCGGAGACGTATTGGAACGCGGAAATGAGCGTGAAGCCTGCGGCGGACCACAGGAGGAACGGGAACCAGCGCACGGGGGCCTGGCCAAGAACCCAGAAGATGAGCCCCATCTGGAAAAACGTGGAAAGCTTGCCCGCCAGCCGCGGGCGAACCTCGATGTGGCCGACGGCAAGGTGGATGAACACGGCGCCGGCAATGAGTGCGACATCGCGGCTGATTACGAGCAGCACATACCAGACCGGGAGATGAGGGTTGAAGCAGGCGCCCCAGGGCCCGGTGAGCAGGACCAGCGAGGAGAGCAGCAGGGACTTGTCGGCCAGGGGATCCAGGAGGGTGCCCAGGCGGGTGCGCTCGTTGCGGGAGCGGGCGAAATACCCGTCAAGGGCATCCGTCAGGCATATGACGACGAACATCATCAGGCCCGCCCAACGCAGCATTTCGTTGGGGGCCCCCTCCGCCACGCTGCGGATGTGGTAGAGAATCAGCAGGATAAACACGGGGATGAGCAGGAATCGTCCCAGGGTGATGCGGTTGGCAAGCGTAAGGTTGGCTGTCAGCAGAACATACACGGGCTGGCTCCATTCAATCGGCGCAGCATACGGCATTCCGTGGCCGGATACAACGCGTGTTTGCGGCAGTATTTTCGTTGACACCAAGTTGTTCGGCAATGCATAGTCTGGCTATCTCAATAATCCGCAACCAGAAGGTGCGTATGGACAAGCTTCTGAAGGTGTTGGTGGTGCTCGTTCTGATCCTGAGCGGCGTGGCCTTGACGGTGGAAGTCATGCTGTTCCTGCAGCGGGAAGAGCTCAAGGGCCGCAACATCAAACTCATGGATGGGGTGATTCGCGTCGCCGGCAATCTGGAGATTCCTCCGGAGACGCCCGTGGATCTGGTCAAGCAGGATCTGCCGCGCGTGCAGATGAACCGCGAGCAGTTCAAGAATTTCTACCAGATGGGCGCGGACGGCAAGGTCGTCAAGGAAAACGGCGTGAAGAAGACCGACGGTCCGGGAACGCTCGACGCCACGTTGAAGGACATTGCCGTAAAGTCAGAACTGCAGTATGCGCGCCTGAACGACACGCGTGTGAATCTCGGCCAGACGCGCGGGACGCTGGATGCGACCAGCAACACCCTGGTGGCGACGGAAAAGGATCTGTCGCAGACCAAGGATACGCTCAAGGAGACCCAGGACAACCTGACGTCCGCCCGTCAGGACATTGCCCAGAAGACCGAGCAGATTGCCGGCCTGAATGAAACCAAGGAAAAGCTGGAAGGCGAGGTCGACAAGCAGAAGAACGAGATCGTGACGCTGAACGACAAGATCAGCGACAAGGAGGCGCAGTTGACGGCCACAAAGCGGTTTGTGGAGAAACTGCAGAAGGATCTGGCGGCCTACCTGCATGGCCCGTCCGATTCCAACGCGCCGCCGCCGGGGCTCCAGGGCAGGATCCTGGTCGTCAACACCAACTGGAATTTCGTGGTGATGGACATGATGGCCGAGGCGAGGATGCTGCCGTTGACGGATCTTACGGTGCAGCGCGAGAACAAATTGGTTGGCAAGGTGCGTGTTTCGGACGTCATGGTGGAACAGAGATTCGCCTTTGGGGAGATCCTGGGCGACTGGCAGCAGATGCCGCTGGCCAAGGGCGACTACGTGTTCTATTGATTCCGGTCCGGCGCCGGGGCGAATGCCATGAGAGTGCAGTGCTGTTTCCTTGTCGCATGGTTTGCAGCCATGGTGTTTCTGTTGTCCGGATGCGCCACCTCCCATGAGTCGGACATGCCTTGGAATGTGCCCCAACCGTGGGAAGGGACCCTGGGGTTGCCGGGGATGACGCCTTCCGATCGGTAAAGCGGAGAAGTTTGGGGCTTCAGGGGTTTGAGTGGGTGGCCCCCAGGACTTGTGGTTGGACTAACCGGGGGGATCGTGTAAGTGAGCCGGTTAAGGGTATCCGGCCTGCCCGCAATGCTGCGCCCGCCTGCAGCGCTACGCGCAGCGTTGCGGGCAGGCATAGCGCTGCAGGCGGGTTAAGAGTGGCGGTTAAGAGGGCGGTTAAGTGTAATACAGTAAGGCGCTTACGCGTTCCCTTACGCGGACACTTAACCGACGCTCTTAGTCGGCTACGCTGGTCTTAAACGAACTGCTTAATCGACATCATTGCACGGCCAGTGGGGAACCGCAACATATTGGGGTTCCCCACTGAAAACCCGGAAGCGGCGAAGTTTTTTCTTGCGCGGGGATAGGGGGCTCCCTATCATGCGCGCCTACCAACAAGGAGATGTGAGATGTCCAGGGCATGTGATATTTGCGGGAAGACGATTGGAATGGGGAACCGGATTGTCCGTCACGGGTTGGCCAAGGCCAAGGGTGGAATCGGGTTGCACACAACGGGGATCACCCGCCGCCGTTTTCTGCCGAACCTTCAGAAGGTCCGTGTGGTGGAAAACGGTGCGCGTGTACGCAAGACGGTGTGCAGCGCCTGCATCCGCTCGAGGAAGGTGACCAAGGGATAAGACCCCGGGTATCGTTGAAGGACAAACGCCAGGCTCATGCCTGGCGTTTTTTTAGGCCAATGCGGATAATGCCTGGCGCATTGGGCCGGGTTCTTCAATCTGGAGCAGCGCCACCATGTGCTGCCGGTCATTCAGAAGGCGGCGCGCGTACTGCGGGATCCATTTGCGGAAGAGAAGGGTGGCTCCCTTGGGTCCGTACAGTTGCGCCATTTTCTCGAAATGGGCGATGGCAAAGGCAGCGCGTTCCGCGCGGTCCGGCGGGGGCAGGGGTGGCAATCCTCCGATGTCCCGCGCGATGTCCCGGAGCAGCCACGGATTGGCGAGTGTGCCCCGCCCGATCATGATGGCGGCGCATCCCGTGGCTTCGAACATCTGGCGGGCCGCGGCCGGCGAGGTCACATCGCCGTTGCCGATGATGGGAACACGGCGGGCCGCCTGCACGACGCGCCGGATTTCCTCCAGGTCGGCGGCGCCTGTATACCCCTGTCCCCGGGTCCGGCCATGGATGGTGATGGCGGCCACTCCGGCCTCTTCCAGGCCGGCGACCATTTCATGGGCCACGAGGCGATTGTGGTCCCAGCCCAGCCGGAGTTTGACGGTGACGGGGATGGAGACGGACTGGACGACGGCGGCGGCGATGCGGACGGCCTGGCCGGGGTCCCGGAGCAATCCGGCTCCGGCGCCATGGGTGGCGATCTTGCGCTGGGGGCAGCCCATGTTGATGTCGATCAGGCGGGCGCCATGACGGGCGAGCCACTCGGCCGCCTGGCACAGGTTGCCTTCATGGGAACCGTAGATCTGGTGGCCCAGAGGCTGATCGCCCTCGCAGGTGGCCAGAAGCGCCTTGCGTTTGTGGCCCTTTCCCTGCAGAAGACTGGCGGGCGAGAGCATTTCGGTGTAGGCCATGCCGACACCCCCGAGGGCGCGCAGGCTCATGCGGAAGGCCAGGTCGGAGTAACCGGCCATGGGGGCGAGAAGAAGGGGCGGCGCCAGTTCCACACCCGCGATGGCAAGGCTCTTGGGGATGGTCATGATTGCAGAAAGGGGCGAGCCTTGTCCCGTTCCGCCAGATCTTTCGCATAGGCGGCGGCATCGAATCCCGGCGCCGCTCCCGAGGCGGCATACGCGCCGGCCACAGCAGCCGGCACGGTGACGAACAGCCGCCGGTCAAAGGGTTTGGGTATGATGTACCCGGGGCCGAAGGACAGGGTGACCCCGTACAAGCGGCTGACTTCCTCGGGAACCGGTGATTGCGCCAGGGTCGCCAGGGCCTGGGCGGCCGCGACCTTCATGTCCATGGTGATGGAGCGGGCCCTGACATCCAGGGCGCCGCGGAACAGGAACGGGAACCCCAGCACATTGTTGATCTGGTTCGGGAAATCGGACCGGCCGGTTGCCATGACGTAGGGCTTGTCGCCCAGGGCGGCTTTCACGGCCTCCGGAAGGATTTCCGGGTCCGGATTGGCCATGGCGAAGATGGCCGGGTAGGGGGCCATGGCGCGCACGTCGTCGGGGCTGAGGCAGTTGGCCACAGATACGCCGACGAACACATGGGCATTGGCCATGGCTTCCGAAAGGGTGCGCGCCCTGGTTTTCGCCGCGTGTTCCCGCTTCTTTCCCGACAGGTCCGCGCGATCCTGATGAATGACCCCCTTGGAATCGCAGAGGACGACATCCCGCGCGCCGGCGGCCTTGAGCATCTCGCAGATGCGGATCCCCGCGGCCCCGGCGCCATTGATGACGATCCGGAGTTCCTGCATGGTCCTGCCTGCAAGCAACGTGTAGTTCATGGTCGCCGCCAGCGTGATGACCGCGGTTCCCCACTGGTCATCATGGAAGACCGGGATATCCAGCATGGCGTCCAGCTTGTTTTCGATTTCGAAGCAGGCGGGCGCCGCGATGTCCTCGAGATTGATGCCCCCGTACATGGGGGCGAGGGCGCAGGTGGCGTCGATCACGCGTTGCGGGTCGGTCTTGCCGGTGTTGGCGCCGTTCAGGCGGCAGTGATTCAGGGGCGCCGCCCAGCCGTCCACATCGGCAAAGGCTTTGAAGAGGACGGCTTTCCCCTCCATGACGGGTATGCTGGCTTCCGCGCCGAGATCCCCAAGGCCCAGGATCGCCGTACCGTCGGTGACGACGGCGACAAGGTTCTCTTTGGCGGTATAGCGGAAGAGGTTTGCGCGCTCGCGGGCGATTTCCTTGACGGGAACGGCCACGCCGGGGGTGTAGGCAAGGCTCAGTTCGCGTGGGCCGCGCAGTGCCTTGGTGATGCGCATGCCGATCTTTCCGCCGAGGTGGTAGTTCAGAATGTCGTCGGTGTCCAGTTTCATCGGTGTCCTTTCGGATTTGTTCCAGTGGAATCGGGATGGTAGCGGAGTCCATGCCGGGAAACAATAGCCAAACAACAGCCAAAGGGCAGGGCAGTATTTGCTGATAGTTTAGAATCGTTTGCAAAACTGTGATTGTTGAATTTCCCTTCGTAATCCTGATCGTAATCATACTCTTTCCGGGGCAGCCGATTACGATTATGATTATGATTAGGGGCTTCAGGGTTTTGAGTGGGTGGCCCCCAGGTCTTGTGGTGGGTCTAACCGGGGGAATCGTGTAAGTGAGCCGGTTAAGGGTATCCGGTTAAGAGTGTCGGTTAAGAAGGCGGTTACGTGTAATACAGTAAGGCGCTTACGCGTTCCCTTACGCGGACACTTAACCGACACTCTTAGTCGGCTACGCTTAAACGAACTGCTTAATCGACATCATTGCACGGCAAGTGGCGAACCACAACATGTTGGGGTTACCCACTGAAAACCCGGAAGCGGCTATGATTACGATTAGATCGTTCGGTCAAAGCTTGGGTTGCGGGCGATAGCCCGCCTTGGGATTTGAGCCAAATGGCTTGCAAGGCGCCGTGGGGAGGGGTACAGTTCCGTTAGTCAT
>CAYWKN010000053.1:0-12960 GCA_964458765.1 uncultured Verrucomicrobiota bacterium | reverse complement strand
TGGCACAGCCCGGATTTCCGGTTCCCGGATGAACACGTCTACCTGGATATCGCCCGGCATGTCGCGTCCGACAACCGTTTCGCGGTATCCGCCGGCAGTCCCGTGTACGCCTCCCGCCAGGCACCCGGGCTCCCCGTGACTCTCGGTCTCCTGGGCAAGATCCTCCCCCTGTCCCCCCTCACAGCCAAACTGGTTAACGCCGCGGCATTCACCGCCGCCGCCGTTCTCATCGCCGTGGCGGTTTGGCGGATGACCCGCCGGGTCTGGCCCGCCCTCTGCGCCCTGGCGCTGGCCGGACTGCACCCCGCACTCCTGTACACCAGCCTCACCAACTACCCGCAGTCCTTCCAGGCTTTCTGGATGGCGGCGCTCGCCCTGGCCTGGACCTGGCGCACCGGCAATGCCCAACCATCGCCGGCCGTCGGGGCGCTGGACGGCGCCCTGATCGGGATCGGCGCCCTGTTCGTCCCCACACAAGTCTTCGTCGCCCCCGCCGCCCTGGCCTTCCACGCAAACCGGGGCCTGGCATGGCTCACACGCTATGCCGCCTGCGCCGCATTGGCCGGCGCCCTGGTCATCACCCCCTGGACCGCCCGCAACCTGGTTGTCGAACACGCCCTGATTCCGTTCTCCACCAACGGCGGCGAACAACTGTATCTCGGGTTCAATCCCCAGGCCGGCCCCAATACCGGAATCCAGATCGCCCTGCCGGATGAACTCTCGCGCGAAATCCAGGCCGCGCGTTCCGGCAAGGAAGCGGAACGTGTCTTCACACGGCATGCCGTGGCTTGGATCCGCGGGAATCCCGCCCGCGCGGGACTCCTCTGGGTTCGCAAGTTCCTCAACTTCTTCCGCTGGGACAACGGCCGCATGGTGACCGAAAGCGAACGCTCCGCCTTCCGGGAGTGGATCGCCCGGGGAACATCCCTGGGCGTCTTCCTCCTGGCTTTGACAGGCGCCTTCCGACTGCGGAAATCATCACGGCCATGGGTCATCGCCTCGATTGTCCTGTGCCTGACGCTCGCAGCCGGCCACGCGTGCTTCATTGCCCGCTACCGGTACCGCCTCCCCTTCGAACCCTTCCTGATCCTGCTCGGCCTGGCCGGCCTCGGGATGCCGGGGAAAACCGCAACCCCATCCGAGAGGATTTCTTCGTGACAACCACCAGGGACGAAAACACCCTCTGGGATACCGTCGTCGTCGGCGCGGGGCCCGCCGGCAGCGCGGCCGCCCACGCCCTGGCCGCCGCCGGGAAGAAGGTGTGCGTGCTGGAGCAACTGGACCGCGCGGGCGGTCTGGCACGCACCCTGGAACGGCACGGCGCCCGCTACGATATCGGCCCCCACCGGTTCTTCACCAAGGCCGAACGCGTCCTGAACCTGTGGAAAGAAGCCGGCCGCGGGGAACTGGTGGAAGTCGAACGCCTGACCCGCATCCTGTACCGCAACCGCTTGCTCCACTATCCGCTGCAACCGGTCAACGCCATCCTCGGCCTGGGTGTGGCCCGGAGTCTCGCCGCCGTGGCAAGCTATACCGCCGCCCTCGGACGCCGCGCCTACCGCACCCGCGAACCCGTTTCGTTCGAGGAATGGGTCACAGACCAGTTCGGATCGGTCCTCTACGAGAGTTTCTTCCGAACCTATACGGAGAAAGTCTGGGGCATCTCCTGCCGGGAGATCGCCGCCACCTGGGCCTCCCAGCGTATCAAGGGCCTCAACCTCCCCCGCGCGGTGCTGAACGCCCTGACCGCCGGTCGGTTCTCGAATATCAAGACACTGGTGGACCACTTCCTCTATTGCCGGCACGGCGCCGGCACACCCTACGAAGCCATGTGCGCCCGTCTGGCCGCGGCGGGCGGCGAATTCCATCCGCGCGAGGAAGCGATCCGGATCTGCCACAACGGCCAGGGAACCGTGGAAGGCGTTGTGACCCGGACCAACGCCCGGACACGCGAGTACCGGACACGGCACCTGGTTTCGACAATGCCGATCACAGAACTCGTCTGCCGCCTGCACCCCGCCCCGCCACCAGACATCCTGGACGCCGCACGGCAGTTGCGCTATCGCACCCACATCTCCGTCAACCTGCTGGTCGAGGGAAATCCCTTCCCGGATAACTGGATCTATGTCCATAGCCCGGAAGTCCGCGTGGGACGGGTGGCCAACTACCGCAACTTCAGCCAGGCCATGTGCCCGGATGACAAACTCACCCCCTTGACATTCGAGTACTTCACTTTCGAGGGCGATGATACAGCCTCCCTGGACAACAGCCAACTGACGGATCTGGCGGTCACCGAAGGACGCAAGATCGGCCTTCTGGATGGGCGTCCGCCAACAGACGCGTTTGTGGTCCGCAACCCAAATGCCTATTGCGTCATCCAAAGAGGGCATGAAGCTCCCGTTCAGCGCCTGAAGGAGTTCCTGGCCGGATTTGCAAACCTCATCACAGTGGGCCGGGCGGGCATGTTCAAGTACAACAACCAGGATCACTCCATCATGACGGGCCTCCTCGCGGCGGATACAATCCTGGGCAACCGGAAAGATGTCTGGTCCGTGAACAACGATGCCGAGTATCATGAGTCCGGAACCGCCCCTGACCTGTGCGCGGAGGACCGGGAGGAAGTCCGCCTCTAGTTGGCACGGCACGCACAACACCATGCAAGCTCGGACACTATTGAGAAGCGTTCCCCTGGCGCTCTGGCTCGCCATCGCGGCCGCCACGGTGGCGATGTTCGGGATCGGCGGCAATACGGATCAGCCGGAGGTTCACGGCCATTCCGCCATCCGGTGGATGACGGCCCGCTGGAACTGGTCGGGGGCCGATATGTCGCACGCCTGGCTGATCCCGCTGATCAGCCTGTGGGCACTCTGGCAGCGGCGCGCCGCCCTCCGGAACACCGCCGGCGCACCGGACTGGCGCGCCCTGCCCATCGTCCTTCTCGGCCTGCTGCTCTATCTGACCGGCCTGCGAACCCAGCAGACCCGCATCGTTCTCGCCTCGGCAATCCTCCTCCTGTGGAGCCTGCCGTTCCATGCATTCGGATGGCCCCTGGCACGCCAATTGATTTTCCCCTGCGGATACCTGGTCTTCTGCATTCCCTTTACCTTCCTCGATGACCTGACGCTCCCCCTGCGGCTGATCAGCACCACGGTGTCCGCCGGCCTGTTGAACGGCCTCGCCATCCCCGTCACACGCATCGGCACAGCCCTTCACATCCAGGCCGGCGAAGGGTTCTCCCTGGATGTCGCCCACCCCTGCAGCGGCCTGCGGTACCTGGTCGCGATGATCGCCCTCACTTCGGCCTACGCGTACTTCACCCAGCGCGGCGCGCTTCGCCGGTTGACGCTGGGAATCGCTTCCGTGCCACTGGCCATGATCGGCAATATCGCCAGAATCGTGCTCATCGCCGTTGTGGGGGTCTGGCTCGGCAAGGACACCGCCGTAGGCTTCTATCACGACTATTCCGGCTACGTTGTCTTTGCCGTCGCAACCCTCCTCATGATCTGGGTGGGCGGCCTGATGAACCGCCACCCCGGCAGGATGTCCCGCACCGCGGAAACCGCCGCGGCGGCGCCCGCTCCCGCCAGGCATTCGCCCCTGCGGCAGGCACTGCATCCGCCCGTCACCTTGGCCGCCCTTCTCGGCGCCACACTGCTGCTGGCTCCGGCGGCCAGCCGGGTCTCCCTGGAGGATCCTCTCGCGGCCAACATCACCACCCGTCTTCCCGCAGCCGTCGGAACCTGGCAGGGCGAGGACCTCCTGTATTGCCAGAACGAACAGTGCAACCGGTCCTTCCGGCGCTCCGAACTGGAGGGCGAAGGCAAGACATGTCCCGTCTGCGGCGGCACACTGGATCGCATGGCCCTCGCGGAACGCACCATGCTGCCGGCCGACACCTCGATCGCCCGCAAGTTGTATCGCGACCCGTCGGGTTCCGCCATCCTGGCAACCGTCGTGCTGACCGGCAGGGACCAGCGCAGCATCCACAGGCCACAGCAATGCCTCCCCGCACAGGGGTTTGCCATTGCCTCCCGCAGCGTACTGCCCGTTCCCATGGCGGGCCGCCCGCCCCTCGAAACCACGCTCCTGCATGCCACCCCCGCCCGGGCGTCACTCACAACCGGACAAGACCGGCTCCTGCTGGCCTACTGGTTCGTCGGCGGCGGGCACGTGACCCATGACCATCTGCGGCGGGTATTCTGGATGGGATGGGACAACCTGATCCACGGCCGTCGCTCGCGATGGGCCTACGTCTCCCTGCAAACCTCCACGGGAGGGAATCCGGACCGCGCCCTGGAGCAACTGACCGGCTTCACGGCCGCGCTTTGGCCGCAAATCCACAAGCCGCCCGTTGCCCCTCAATAGGCTCCCTTGGCAAACAGCACCACGCCCACGGTGCGCGCCAGCAGCTTGCAGTCCAGGATGAAATCCTGGTTCCGCAGGTAGTAGTCGTCGAGAATGCACATGTTGTGGAAGCTCACGTCGCTGCGGCCCGATACCTGCCACAGGCAGGTCAGCCCCGGCAACCCGCTGTGACGGCCGTAGTGCCACTCCTCGTAGTAGTTCTCGAAATCCCTCCTCGGCAGCGGCCGCGGCCCCACCAGCGTCATCTCCCCCCGCACGACGTTGATCAGCTGGGGCATTTCATCCAGGCTGAACCGCCTCAGGAACCGGCCCACGGGTGTCACTCGCGGATCCTGCCGGATCTTGAACAACCCCTCCCCCGATTCGTTGAACTCCTCCACCTGCGCCTGCAGTTCCTCCGCACGGTCGTGCATGGTCCTGAACTTGTACATCCGGAACGGCTTGCGGTTGAATCCAATCCGCTCCTGGACAAAGAACACGGACCCTCTCCCGGTCAGCCGGATGGCCAGCATGATCGCCAGCAGCAACGGGCCGCACAGGATCAGAAGGCCCGTCGCCAGCACCCGCATCACAACCAGCCGCGTCCGCAGCGGCAGCGAATGCTCCCGGAGCGGCACCGCGAAATGCACCAGCGGGTGTTCGAAAAAGAAGTCGCACGCCATCCCGCCCTCGTTCACCAGCACTCCCAGGCGGTCGGACAACACCTTGACCTCCTGCCCCAGCCCTTTGGACATCTCAAGGATCTCCATGATCTGGGCCACAGTCAGCCCGGCATCGGCGCAAAGGATCATCCGGGTCCGGTGCTGCTTCACAAGCGCCTCCAGGCGCCGCAGCAAGGCGGACATCGGTTCGCCGGCCTCCAGGGGAACACTCGCCGCCACCTCCAGCCCATGCGGGCGGCTTGTTTGAATGTATCGCTCGATAAACTGCGCCTCCGCGCTGGCGCCCAGCACCAGAACGGGAAACCGGATCAGCCCGGACCGCACCAATAGCGTCGCCAGGGCGCCCCGGAAAAGGATGGCAAACACCGCGTTCAACCCGAGAAGGGTGGCGAAAAGACTGCGGGGATGGAAGGCATTGCGGGTCAGGTAGAAGTAGGCGTAGAACAACAGGATCGCGCCAAGGTTGGCCGCAATGATGTTGCGCGCCTGGTACCGCCGGCGGATGAACCGGCGCCCGGCATACAAGTCCAGGAACGCATACAGTAGGAGCAGCGTTACCCCCAGGATGACCAGGATCCGCGGGGCATGGGAATGATAGAAGCCCCCAAGTTGTTCGCCGAGTTCCGCCGTCTCCCGCACGCCGAGCGTCACATTCACCCACGTGAAGAACCGCGCCCCCCAGTCGCTGTGGAAGCGCAGCACCAGCACGCTGAAATAAGCACACACGACCGCGAACAAGTCGCTGACCATGTACGGGAAAGCCGACTGATACAACCGTTCTCGCCGATTCATGCTGCCAATATCCCCCTTCGCTCAGGAATTCCGTATACCATAAGTCGGTGCCGTTTGACGACACTCTGTTCATAATGCTGGATTTCTCCGGGCCCGGAGCGTAGATTCTCCGGCCAGAGGCACTGGCGCCGGAATCGCAGACATACCGTTTTCTTCCGCCAGCCGCGGTGAGGGGCGACTACCATGGCCGTTGAAGATCGTCAGCAGAGAGAACAGATCGAAAACCAGATCTGGAACGCCATAGCGGCTTTCGAGCAAATCGTGGAGACCATCCCCGATGACCGCGTTTCGCTGGAAGCCCTTTCACACGCCTACGAGCAGGTGGGCGATCTGGCCCGGGCGCGCGATTACCTCGTGCGGCTGGCGCATGTCGTCGCCTCCGAGAACGACCGCGAATCCGCCGCCCTTCTCCGCGAGCGCCTCGCCCAACACGCCGATGACCCCCGGATCCGTGATGCGTCCCAGAGGCTGGATACGCTGCTGGCCGCCGGAAAGCCCGCTCGCGAATTCGAAATCACGGAACAAGGCGGTCAGCCTGCACTGCCCCAGACGCAGGAGGACAGCCGCCAGAAAACCAGCGAAGCCGAACAGCGCGGCACTCATGTGGCCGCCGAACTCGCCTTTGCCTGGTCGCTCTTCGATGCGAAACAACTCACCCAGGAGGAGTATGCCCAGGTCGCCCAGGACCTGAGCGAAATCTCCGCCAGCCAGGTCCCTGTAACCATTTCCGTCCTGCACGTGCTGCACGACCGGAACCACAGGAACCTTGACAGTATTATCGCCTACGCGGCGCGGGAATCAGGTCTTCCCGTCATCCCGCTGGCACTCTTTGATGTCCAGGATTCCTGCTTCGAACTGCTGCCCCGGGATGTGATCGTGCGCTACGGCGCGATGGTCTTCGACCTGATGTCCAAGGACGCCCTGGTGGTTGTGCTGAACCCGTTCAACAAGGAACTACAGGCGGAAACGGAACGGATCTGCGGCAGACGCTGCCGCTTCTTCCTCACCACACCGGCCAATTTCGACGCCGTTGTGGAAAAGCACACAAAGACCGGGTCCACCCCGCCTCCCGCGAAAGCTACTCCGTAGTTCCGCCCAGGGCCAGCGTGCGAGTTTCTCCCTGATAGCGGAGCCTCACGCCCTTCTTGTCAATGGCCTCCACCTTGACGCCTTCCACCACGGCGCCCGGCTCCACCATCTGCTTGTTGATGATGGCAGCGCTCCTTCCGCTGCGCGACGATCCGATAAGCCCCGTAACCGTCAACTTCGGCCAGATGACCACCGGCACACCCTCCGCCTCAATGACGGCTTCCTTCGCCGGAGCCGTCGCCACAACGGCCGCCACGCTGCCGGAAGCCGCGGCAACCTGCGGACCGGCCGCAACCACCGGAGGCGTGTCCGTCACAACCGCGGTCACAGTGGGGGGCGGAGCCGGCTGAACCGGCACGACAACCGGCGGAGCGGAAGTCGGCGCCGGCACGGCCACGGGAACCGCCGCAACGGCAACCTTCCCGGTTTCCGACGGCGCCACCGGCGAGGCCGCCACGGACGGGGCGGGCTTGGCCAGCCGGGCCTGCGGCTTGGCCTTCCACAGGCCCAGGCCGAACAACAGCAACCAGGCAATCCCGCCAATCAGGACAATCCCGCCCACGATGATCCCCAGCAACACCGGCCAGGCCCTTCGCACGGGCTCGTCCTCCGGCAAAGGCGGCGGCGCCGTTTCCGCGGCGTTCGCCGGAGGTGTCTGCGGGGGAGGCGCCACCGAGAGCCGGACACCCGTTCCCTTGGTCTTGTCAGCCTCCTCCTGCTGTTTCCGCAATGCTTCTTCAATCAGGCTCACGGCATCCCCTTCTCGTGTTCGTCCTGTCCCTGTTATTCGCCGCGATCATGATCATCGTGTTCATGATCGTCGTGATCCTCGTGCGACTCCCTTCCACCGCTGCAGGCGTGGTCCGTGGTGCGCCTGACCAGCAGCCGCAAAGCGTCCCGCGCCGCCTGCCCTGCCGCACGGCCGTCCCGCAGCATCGCCAAGCGCTCCCTAATGTAGGCGCGTTCCGGAAAAATGGCCAGCGTGTTCTTGTAATACTCCTCCGCCCGCGCCGGTTCCCCGGCATCCTCGCATAGCAGGCCCAACAGGCAAAGCCCTTCGGCCTTGTCCAGCAAGGTCTCCCGGCTCTCGCCAAGACCGGACGGCCAGCATCCCATCGCCGTCTCCAGCTTCCTCCGCCCATCGGAAAACCGGCCTTCATGGATCGCCATGCGCCCCTGCTCCTGGAAGATGCGGTAGTCGTCCGGATTGCTCCGTTGCGCGTCGGCCAGCACCTTCGCGGCCAGATCCGGACGGCGGATACCCGTGGCCAGCCAGAAGGCCAGGACCAGGTGGGCCTCCACATTGTGCGGATCGGCGCTGACGGCCATCCGCAGCCAGGGCAGGACTTCGGCATTGCCGCCCCCCTGCGTGTGGCGGTGCAGCCGTGGCGAAATCTGAGCCTGCCTGCGCAGGAACCAGTTGTTCGTGATCGCCTGCCGCGATTGCCGCTCCACACCCTTGTGGAAGTACAGTTCCGCCATGTCACCCAGGGAGACACTCACGGCCCTGCGCCCTTCCCCCAGCAGGCGGGCCGCCACCCCCTCGCCGCCGGCATTCTCCGGCATCGCGCCCGAAAGCCTGCAGGCCAGGACAAATGACACGCCCAACCCGGACACGAGCAGCAGCCATGGCCACAGCCTGTCGGATACCGGAAACTTCACAGCAGGTCCCCCCGGGAAAACCGCCGGCGCCGGTATCCCAGCCATGCCGCCAGCAGCACAACCGCGACCAGCAACAGGCCGTACACCACCACCTCGGCAAACACACTCCAGGGCGCCGGACCCCAGCCATGCACCAGCCTGTGCCGGAGGTCGAACAACTCGAAATGCGGCAGCATATAGTAAAGCGCCAGCAGCAGGTTTCCGGAAACACCCTCCTGCCCCACAAGCAGCGAAGGCACATGCGGCAGGATCAGGAACGCGGCGCCTGTCGTGGTGTAGGTCAAGGTGGCCGCCGCATCCCCCGTCAGCCGCGTGGAAAAAGCCACGCCGATCGCAACCACCAGCCCCAGCGCCACGGCATGCAGGACAAAGGCCTGCGCCAGGCAAACCGCCTCGAAATGGCCTCCCTTGAGCGCCACCGCCAGCCACACCGTCAGATAGAAACATCCCACCGCCGCCACCACCATCAGCCATGCCCCCAGCCACTTGCCGATCACCACTTCCAGCCGCGACACGGGCTTTGACAGCAGCACAAACACCGTCCCGCGGCTTTCCTCCTGCGGAAGCTGCCGGACCGCCGTTCCCACCGCCAGCACCCACCCCAGAACCCACGCCGCCAGCAGTCCCGCGTCCTTCACGTATCCCGACATGCCGCCCAGTCCGAACACGTCCAGGCTCACAACCCCCGCCAGCAATGCCGCCACCAGCATGAAGAGCACATACATGTCCTTGCGCCGCAGTATCTCCATCCAGGCCAGTCCGGCCACCGCCCACACCCTGCTCATGTCGCGCCTCCCTGCTTTGCCTCCGCTTCCACCATCTGGATGAAACGCCGCTCCAGATTCCCGCCCGGACCGGCAATCTCCGCCACAGGGCCCTCCGCCACCAGCCGCCCCCCCACCAGTATGCCCACACGATCGCTGACCAGTTCCACCTCCGACAACTCGTGGGACGAGAAGAACACCGTCTTGCCCGCCGCCCGCCGCTCCGCGATGATCCGGCGGATATCCATGCGGCCGAGGGGATCCAGCCCCCCCGTCGGCTCATCCAGGATCAGAAGGTCCGGGTCGTTCATCAAGGACTGGGCCATGCACAGGCGCTGCTTCATGCCCCGCGAATACGCCCCGATCCGGCGATCGGCCGCCGCCGATAATCCCAGCGACTCCAGCAGTTCCTCCGTCCGGCTCCGGATCGCCGCGGCGCCCATCCGGAACAGACGGCCCGTGAACACGAGCAGTTCCCGCCCTGTCAGGAAAGTGTACGTGTCGGGATTCTCCGCCAGATACCCGATCCGGTCCCGCGCCATCGTCTCCGACACTTCCATCCCGAACACCGCAGCCCTGCCCGACGTAGCCTGCTGGAATCCGAGCAACACATGGATGGCCGTCGTCTTCCCGGCCCCGTTCGGCCCGAGGAACCCGAAAACCGTTCCCGCTTCCACGTTGAGGTCCAGGTCGCGGACCGCCCGCACCTGCCCCGCCCGCGAAGCGAAGACAACATTCAATCCGCGTATCTCAATGGCCGCACTCATGTCTCTTATCCCCCCGTCGCCACCCGTTCAAACATAACGGCCGGCGCGCATCGCTCATCGCCACCGCCGGCAGTCTCACCCGCCTCGAGCTGCCTTGCGCTTCCAGTTGGCAACCCACCGCCACGCAAACTGCAGCGGACACAACCGCGCTCCGGCCGTTTCCAGGAACACGTTGCCGTAAAACAGCATCCTCCTGACGCTTTCGGCCGGAGCTTCCGGATCGAATTCCGCGCGCACCCGGACACCATACCTGCCGATCCGGCGTTCCTCTCCCGCCAGCGGCAGGGGATCCGATCCGGCCAGAACCTTGAAGCCGCGGCGCCGCCCAAGGGCCAACAAGGCGGGGTAGCCCCACCCCTTGGGACGCAACGCCGTATCGCCCAGCAGGAACCGCCCGGAGGCAGGGGATTCCAGCAAGGCGCGGACAACGCGCCCGCGTTCGAAAAACCACTTTCCGGGCGACCAGCACAGCACCGGCACCGCTCCCGCATCCCGAACCCGCTCCAGCACATCCTTCACGGGGGCCCCATCGGCGATGTCCGCGTCCGCGCCCAGGGCCAGAACCTCCAGCCGTTCCCGCGTGACAATCTGCCTTCCGGCAATCAGATACCCCAGGATCTGCTGCCCCTCCCTGATCCGCAAGGCGCACGCATCGCCGCACGGCTCCAGCGCCAGGTCTGCGTCCCGGTACCGGCCGGGAACAGACCTCGCTTCCCGGAAGAATCCGAACCCGGCCCCCTCCGCCAGAAGCCCCAGCCGGATCGTGCGATCGCCGGAAATCCGCCCCAGATTCTCCGCCAGGGATCGCGCCGCCACACGCCAGTCATAGGCCGGATACAGATGAACGTGCGCGTCAATGGCCAGATCCTGAATCGCGGATGTCATGACAGCCTTCTCATAGGTTGGATACCGACGAAGCTTACGCCATCGGCATCCCCTCTTCAAACCCAATTCGACATTTCCCAAACCGGCGGCCTTTGCTATAGAGTTCGGCATGGCTAGGCAGCAATGGGGCGGCAAACTGGGCGTGATTCTCGCCGTGGCCGGCAGCGCGGTGGGGCTGGGCAATTTCCTGCGGTTCCCCGGCCAGGCCGTCAACAACGGCGGCGGCGCCTTCCTGATCCCCTACTTCGTCGCCCTTCTCCTGCTCGGACTGCCCCTGATGTGGATCGAGTGGACCATCGGCCGGTTCGGCGGCGGATTCGGACACAGCACGGCGCCGGGCATGTTCCACACCCTCTGGAACAAGAACAAGTTCATCAAGTATTTCGGCGTCATCGGCATTTTCGGCCCGACCGTCATCTTCGTCTACTACACCTATATCGAATCCTGGTTGCTGGGCTACAGCCTCTTCGCCATTACCGGCAAGTACAACGCCTGCAAGGACCACCAGGCCATGAGCGAGTTCCTGAACGGATACCGCGGCATGGCATCCAACCAGTACTTCCACGGCATCGGCACGGCCTACCTGTTCTTTCTCCTGACCTTCGGGGCAAACCTCTGGATCATCGCCCGCGGCATCAAGGGCGGCATCGAACGCGTCTGCAAAATCGCCATGCCCGCCCTGTTCCTCATGGCGCTGATCCTGATGATCAGGGTCTTCACCCTGGGAACACCGGACCCCGCCCAACCCGGCAATAATGTGGTCGCCGGACTGGGCTTCCTGTGGAACCCGGACTGGTCGAAACTATGGAACGCCGAGGCCTGGCGCCAGTTCACCGCCGCCCCGGGAATATCCCTCGGGCGATTGTCCCTGCTCGGCGCCGCCCTCAACGGCAAGGTCTGGCTGGCGGCCGCCGGACAGATCTTCTTCACGCTCAGCGTCGGCATCGGCGTCATCCTGACCTACGCCAGCTACCTGTCCCGCCGGGATGATGTGGCGCTGTCGGGCCTGACGGCGGCCAGCGCCAACGAAACCGCCGAGCTCATTCTCGGCGGCAGCATCGTCATCCCCGCCGCGTTTGCCTTCTTTGGCGCCGCCGCCACCCTGCAGGCCAGCGGCAGCATTTTCGACCTCGGCTTCAAGTCCATGCCGCTGGTGCTGCAGCAGTCCGCCCTGGGAAACCTCATGGGCTTCCTCTGGTTCGCCCTGCTTTTCCTCGCCGGCATCACGTCGTCCATCTCGCTCGCCCAACCCGCCATCGCCTTCCTGGAGGACGAGTTCAACCTCTCCCGGCGCGAAGCCGTCACCGTCTTCGGTGTGGTGACCTTCCTGCTGTGCCAACTGGCCATTTTCGGGCTCGGCGCGGGCGTCGTGGATGAACTGGATTTCTGGGGCGGCACCTTCTGCCTTGTGCTCTTCGGCGCCGTGGAGACCATCCTTTTCGGCTGGGTCTTCGGGATGGACAAGGCCTGGACGGAACTCCACGCCGGCTCGGATATCACCATCCCGCGCGCCTACCGCTGGATCATCCGCTATGTGACACCCGTCTTCCTCCTGGTCATTCTTGCCGTCTACCTGATCCAGGACGGCGTCCCCCTGCTGCGGATGCAGCACGTCAAGCCCGAGAACACGCTGGTCATCCTGATGACGCGCGTGGTCCTGCTGCTCCTGTTCTCGCTGCTGTGCTGCATGGTCTGGATTGCCTGGCGCCGCAGGAGCGGCGTTTCCCGGGAGGAGCCCCGCGCATGACCACCGGCGGATGGATTTTTATGCTGGCAAGCTGGACATTGATCCTGGTCCTGCTGGGATTCTGCCTGTATCGCACGCTGCGCGGGCCGGGCGGCAAACCCTCCCCTGGCGGGTGATACCGGATCCGGGCGCAAGGCCACCCACCGGAGACAGGCCCCCCCTTGCGGGTCGTTCGCGCCTCCCGCCGTTCCGCCCGCTTCGGGTCAGCGCCCGAATCAAGCCTGGGC
>CAYWKN010000052.1:0-13029 GCA_964458765.1 uncultured Verrucomicrobiota bacterium | reverse complement strand
CCTTATGGCGGCGGGGGGCGCGGATTGATGAAGGTGGTCAGGATGATTCCGCCGAAGCTGACGAGAACGATGATGAAGACGATGTGAACCAGAGGGACCAGGATGGGATGCGCCTGCTGCGCGACATCCCTGGCGCCCGAAGCCAGGCGGGCGGCATCGGCCTGGGCGGCAGCCTGGGCCGTTGCCTGGGCGGCCCAGCTCATCCACGCCGGCGCTGCCAACAGGAATTTGCGTACGACTGGTTTCATGATGGGAGTTTGTTTACAGCACCCGGCGCGGGATGACAATCGGGAGAAACCTGAATTTGACTAGGGAAAATCCTGATGCCGGCGGGCGGGCAACAGGAGCCCTGTCTCAGGGCTTCCGTATCACGGCGCACAGGTTGGGTTGCAGGAGGCGCGAGTAATTGGCCCCGTTGACGACCATGATGCCCCAGAGGCACAGGTGCAGGAGCTTCTGCAGGACGATCCGGAGCAGGTTGACCGGCGATACCGGCGGGATGCGGTAGCCGGATACGGACAGGGTTTCGCGCGGGATGCCCGCCAGATCCAGGATCTGCCGCAGGGCATTGACCGAAAACGCCGTCTCGTGCGTGAAGTCGGCGTATCGTTCGACGGCGCACAGGGGGTTGCCCGCGTTGGGCGCCACGATCAGGATCGCGCCGCCGGGCTTCAGGCAGGCATAGAGGCGGCGGATGACCTCCACGATCGCGTCCTTGCGCACGTGTTCGAGGATTTCCGAAAGACAGATCAGGTCGTACCGGCGCAACACGCCCTCCAGGGCGGCGATCTGCTCCAGGGGCACTGTCCAGGCGTTCCGGAGCGGATAGCGGGAACGGAGAAGTTGGAGGATGCCCGCGTCGCGGTCCAGCACATCCACGTCGGTGGAGCCGTGCCGCTTCAGGCACTCGATGAACTCGCCGAAGCCGGGGCCGGCTTCCAGCGCCGTCAAGCCGGGTTTCAGGAACGGGCCGAAGTTGTGCTCGATGTACTGAAGCTTCCGGGCGGAGGATTGGGGTGAGTACTGCGCTTCGAGATGCTGGAGGTAACTTTCCATGGGTGCAGGCGAATTGCCGGTACACTACGAAAAGCGCGGAACAAACGGAAGCGCGAAGTCCGGTCCTCCTGTCCGGACCGCACGCACGGGCGGGGACGGGCAACATAGTTCTTGAGTTTCCCCTGGTAATGGGGGATTTTGATTCCCTTTCAAGTGGCTATGGAGGGAGGACGAGGATGAATAAGACGGGCGCCCGGGTGGCGGATCAACTGAACCTGTATGGCATCTACTTCCTGCAATACCCTTTGCCCAAGCCGAAGCAGGGGCAGAGAACGGTGCGCGCCTTGTCCCTGGGCGAAACCAAGAAGCAGTCCGATGCCGGTTTGGCGGATCTGGCGCCTCGTCCGACGGGGGATGCGGTTTCCCTGACGGACCGTTATCTGGACATCGCCTTCCTGGCGTACCGCGCCGGCAACGGCCTGCCCGACAGCCCGCCCTCCGCCCGTTACGATGTGTTTACCGTTTTCTTCTGCGATCCCAACAGTCTGACCGGGATCGCCGCGGGCAATGTGATCGAACTGCCCTCCCATTTCCGCACGAAGCAATTCACGGACCGTGCGGACGCCCCGAACCTTGAGCTCCTGCAGAAACTGCGGCGGATGGCCGAGGATACGGGTCTGATTGACGTGCAGTTGGCCAAGATCGGGAAGAAGGCGCAGGGCCGGTTGACGACCACCAAGATCCGGGATCTGCACCGCGGCTTCACCCGGATGATGGAACGGGCGGAACCTGACGTCCAGTGACAGCCCCGCACGCCTGTGTCCCTTGTGGAACTTGCGGGGGAATTCTGTTATTCTTGTTGTTGTAACTGACGCAAAGGGGAATTCCATGAAGAAGCATTCGGATCAGGTGGTGCGGGATCTTACACTGGCGGGGTTCGGCCGGAAGGAGATCGAGCTGGCCGAGAAGGAAATGCCGGGGCTGATGGCCATGCGGGCGGAGTTCGGCGGGACGAAACCGCTCCGGGGTGCGCGAATCACGGGGTCGCTCCACATGACGATCCAGACCGCGGTGCTGATCGAGACCCTCCAGCGCCTCGGCGCCAAGGTCCGCTGGGCCAGTTGCAACATCTTCTCCACCCAGGACCATGCCGCGGCCGCCATTGCCGCGACGGGCACTCCCGTGTTTGCCTACAAGGGCGAGACCCTGCGGGAATACTGGGAGTTCACCGACCGCATCCTGGACTGGGGCAACGGCAAGGGGCCGAACATGATCCTCGACGACGGCGGCGACGCGACGTTGTTTGTCCACCTGGGGTACAAGGCGGAGGAGGACCCTTCGATCCTGAAGCGCAAACCGGAGAGCGTCGAAGAAGGCATCCTGCTCCAGCAGCTCAAGAAGTCCCTCAGGCGCGATCCCCGGCGCTTCCACCGGATCGTGGGCGGCATCCGGGGTGTCAGCGAGGAAACCACCACCGGCGTGCATCGCCTGCAGCAGATGTGCGAGAAGAAGGAACTGCTCTTCCCCGCGTTCAATGTCAACGACTCGGTCACCAAGTCGAAGTTCGACAATCTCTACGGTTGCCGCCACTCGCTGCCCGACGGCATCATGCGGGCGACGGACGTGATGCTGGCCGGAAAGGTTTGCGTGGTCGCGGGCTATGGGGATGTGGGGAAAGGCTGCTGCCAGTCGCTCAAGGGCCAGGGTGCGCGGGTGATCGTCACCGAAATCGATCCCATCTGCGCGCTGCAGGCGTCCATGGAGGGCTACCAGGTCATGGTCATGGACGAGGCCTGTGCGATCGGCGATGTTTTTGTGACGGCCACGGGCTGCTGTGATGTGATCACCGAGAAGCACATGCGCCGGATGAAGGACCAGGCGATTGTCTGCAACATCGGGCATTTCGACAGCGAGATCCAGGTGGAGCGGCTCAAGAAGTATCGGTGGGAGGAGATCAAGCCGCAGGTGCACAAGATCACCTTCCCGAACGGCAGGACGCTGATTCTGCTGGCCGAGGGGCGGCTGGTGAACCTGGGTTGCGCGACGGGGCATCCGAGCTTTGTGATGTCGAACAGCTTCACCAACCAGGTGATGGCGCAGATCGAGCTGTATACGAACCCCGGGAAATACCCGGTGGGCGTGTACGTGCTGCCGAAGCCCCTGGACGAGAAGGTTGCCTCCCTGCACCTGGGCAAGCTGGGGGTGAAACTGGAGAAGTTGAGCCGCCGGCAGGCGCGGTATCTGGGAATTCCTGTCAAGGGCCCGTTCAAGCCGGCGCAGTACCGCTACTAGTGTGGTGTCCCGCAAATAGGTATGCAAAACGTTGCTGTCATCCTGAGCGAAGCGAAGGATCTCGACCACTGGGTGAGGCTGAGATTCCTCGCTACGCTCGGAATGACAAACAGTTGTGAATAATGTCTGCCTATTTGAAAGACAGCACACTAGGCGGGGCGGAAGGATGCGTTCGCCGGAAGGCAGGCTATGAAGATCCCGGAGGCGGTCTCGGCGCCGTCGGCGTCCGGTTCAACCCTGCGCATGGGGCCGCGCTGGCTGAACTGGCCGGCGCCGGCGCGGCGCGCGGCGGCGTTTGTCTATGGCGCGTGCATCACCTGGCTCCTGCTGGCGCCGGCGGCGACCTTCGAGGATATCGGAGCCCTGTTCCCCGGCCAGGACAAGGTGGTGCATCTCGTGATTTTCGCAGGGTTCAGCGGGCTGATCCGGTGGTGTCTGCCGCGGTGGTGGAGCGGCGGGAAGCGGGGGGCGATTCTCATTGCCCTCCTGCTGGCCTATGGCGCCGGCATCGAGATCCTGCAGCCGCAGGTTCCCGGCGCCGGGCGCAGTTTCGAATGGCTTGATCTTCTGCTGGACGGCGCTGGTGTGATTGCCGGCAAACGACTCTGCGAGCGGATGGCCGCATGATGCCGCCGCGCTTGCGGGAGGGGCCTGGCGCCGCGAGGCTGGAGGATGGATCACCCTAAGCCGGAACGATTCAGTTGATTGTTGATTTTCAAGGTATTGTCGCGGGTTAAGCGTGTAGTTTTTCAACTGCATTGCAGTAGAGATTGAAGGGGGGCAAAGGGCATCGGAGTTTGTCGATTAGGGCGATCCACCAGGATCGCCAGGAGGGTGGGACGGCCAAACGCAAGGTGGGGCGGCCTTGTGCACGACTCCAGACACCGGCGCGCAGGAACAGACGCATGCAAAGGGGTGGCGAGCTCCAGTTTTTTCAATTTGCCGAGTTCGCGTTGCAACAGGACGCAAAGGTTATGCGATACGATAGCCAACAGGTGGGCCGCTTCCGTCGCCCAGAACCGCTGGCAACAAAGGCCGCGAATGACGAACTGCCGTCCCAGTTCCTTGATGCGGTTCTCACTGTCCGCCCGACCGTTATAGCGACGCCACACGTCGAGGGGGCGGATGGAATCGGGCAAGTCTGTGACCAGGGCTTGGAAGCGATAACCGGGCACATCCACCAAGGTCTTGCCGCCCGCCTGGGGACGCTGGGCGATGCGTTGACGGATCACCACCAGCCGTTCTCCTCCTTGCTGGGGGACCTTCTGGATATCCAATCCCGGCACTTCAGTCGGCTGCCAGTGGCGATCATCGTGTCGACACAACATCTGGACTTTATCGTGCAACCGGTTCACCAAAATATAGTGTGCTCCGCGCTGCCGGGCCGCCTGTTTGACCGATTCAGTGCAAAAACCGGAGTCCCCGCGGACCAAGCCGATCCGGATATGGGATGGCAAGCGGTCGATGCACTGCCCCACGAACTCGGCGGCACCGTTCGCGCAAGCGCTGTCCCCGCGCCTGAGCCAGTATTGCGCGACCACTTTCATCTCTGCGATCACCCCGACCAGGGGACGGTGACAGGGCTTGAGCCCGGCGCGGGTGTAGCCGATCTTTGCCCCTTCCTGATGCCCGTCTTCATGCAACAGCGCCCAGGAGTCCACATCCAGCGTGTAGCCCGCGCGACCGGCACTGGGCCACTGGCTGACCACCCATCGGTTCAGCGTATTCAAACCATCGCTACTCGCCTGGCTGAAGCCACGGAAAAACCGGGTCAACGTCGACTGGCTCGGCACCGCCTCAATCCCAAGCACATCCGCAACCGCCACGTCCTGCCCCAACCAAGCCACCCGCGACAACTTTGTCCGCCCCACACAAGATCCCGCCGATGAACCCCAAGCCAACATCCGCAGGATCGTAGGCGTTCGGACTCGTCGGATCGTGGGGCAACACCCCTGTCAACCGCTCGCGAAACTGTTTCTTCTGCAAAAACTGGCTCCACCGGGTGCAGTTGAAGGGCAAGTACCAGACCGGCATTGCGAGCATCCAGTGCATGTACGCCCCGGAGTTCAACAGCCACAGCGAGAGTTTCGAGATGGAGGTTAGAGTAGGCAGGATGGGGCGGTGGCCGGACCATGCGGTGTACGGGATTTCGGATTGGGCGGGAGATAGAGCGGTATTGAATGTGGCGTCCCGGTCATGCTATCAACTGCCCCTCCGGATGGGCTTGTCTCCGGAGCAGAGGAGTGAATCATGGCATTGATATCCACGTGTCTGGCGCGGCTGGGGAGTCGCTACAGCATCATCTTCGATCCGAACCGCCGGAGCATCGACTACGGGACCTTGGGGCTGCTCTGCCAGGCCAAGGCCGGGTTGCTCATTGCCATCGAGCAGGATGGGCGAACGGAGGCGTTGCCCTTGTCCGCGGAAGGCGAGCCTTTCTACTGCGTGGACCAGCACCTGACCATGACGTCCATCCGGTACGAGGCCAAGAGCCGCGAACTGGGTGTGGCCCTGACGGTCAAGATCACCGCGCCGTTCTGGCCGCGTGACGAGAAGACCAGTCTTGTTCCGGCGTATCTGTTCGACTTCACGATCGAGAACCTCGGATCCGTGCGGTGGCAAAGGCCACAGCGGGAAGTCACGCGCCGGGGGAAACTGCGGTTTGCCCTGCGTTTGCCGGGTATCGTCGCGGCGGCGGCGGACAGCGGTGTAGCGTTTGACTATCCGGTCAAGGCCTGCGATGTCTTCAAGACCGGCGAAGGCGATGCCGACCGCGAGTACCGGGATGACCGGCGGAAGACAAGACTCGATGGAACGTCCCGGGACCTGATGGTTCCGCTGGAGGGCGCGTGGTCGGCGGACGGCGGGGAGCTTTCGGGTGCGTACGATGTGAGCGAGGCCGGGGCGAGTGTGAGTTTTTCGGCCGCGTTGGTGGGATATTGCGGCGATGCGCTGTTCGAGCGGTTTGGGGCGGCCATGCCCCTCAAGTACACCAGCCTGTGGGGCAGCGCCGGGGAGGTGGCGGCTTATGTTCGGAAGAACGCCGCGACCCTGCGCGCCAAGAGCGTGAAATTCGACCGGTTGTTCCGTCACGACGGGTTGGCGGTGGCGGCGCGGGACACGATGGCCGTCGCCTTTCAAAGTTACCTGATGTGCACATTGTGGGCGGTTGGCGCGGTGCCGGGGCGCGACGGGGTGGCGACGGGGCTCAAGGACTGGTTCAGTGTCTGGGAAGGATCCTGCTGGTTCAATTCGACCGTGGATGTGACCTACAACGAGGCGCCGTTCTACTTCGCCTGCTGGCCCGAGTTGCTGGAGCTCCTGTTCGACGAGTGGTCGCACCATGCCAATGATTTCGAGGGGGAGAAGCGCCGGCGGGCGCGGGTGTCGGGAGGCGACACGCACGGCGAGGCGCCGGTGGAATTCCCCGGGGCGATTTTGGAGCACGACATGGGGGCGGGGTGGTCGGCGAACGGCCAGAGTTACCACCACGCGATGCCGGTGGAGGAAAACGCCAATTACCTGATCCTGCTGTACGCGCATGGCCGGTGGTGGAACCGCCGGACGCTGTTCAGGAAGTATGCCGAAACGTGCCGCCAACTGGCGCGTTACCTGATCTGGTCCGATTCGACCGGCAACGGGTTTCCCGACCAGGGCACGGCCAATACGATTGACGACGCGAACCCGGCGGTGCAGTACGGGCGGGACAACGTGTATCTGGGCGTCAAGCGCCTGTGCGCGCTGCACGCGGCGGCGGGAATCTTCGACGAGACGGGCGACCCGGCGCTGGCGAAGGAGTGCCGCCGGCACGCACGCAAGGCCATTGCCACGCTCAACCGGGGTTGGCAGGGCGATCATTATCCGGTGGTGCTGGACAAGAGCGCCCGGGGGCTCAAGGACTCCTGGTCGGGCAAGCCGCTGCCCTACAAGACCCTGCCGGGCTGGGACGGGTACAGTCTCTACACCTCGAACGGCCTGCTGTTCCTGATGATGATCGGCGATGTGCCGAAGGGATTGAATCCGGGGCGTTTCCGGACCGATCTGGTCAATTCCCTGGAGAAGAGCATGACGCCCTACGGGAGCAGTCATTCGAGTTATGACGATTCGATGGTGTGGATCTCGATGAATATGTGGCGGGACTGTGTCGCGGCGTACCTGGGTGAGAACCTCATGCCGATGAACGAGCGTTACTGGAACCAGCAGGTCTTCGCCAACAGCGCGGGGTCGGAGAAACCGAACTGTTTCACGGAGACGTCGCTTCGGAACAACCTGGTCTGGTACCCGCGCGGGGCGGCGGCGTTTGCGTACACGTTTGCGTATGCCGGGCTGGTGCTCGACCGCGCGGCCGGGAAACAGAAGACGAAACCGGTAGCGCGGGGGGAATGGCCGCTGCTGCCCCTGGCCGACTGGAAGCGAGGGAAGGTTCCTGTGGCGCGGCGCGGGTGATCCGCGGACCCGGGGTTGACGCGGCCGATGTGTTTTCGGTAGCGCGTGCTCCCTATGGATTCACCGGGGAAGCAAGCGGGCGTGTGTCTGCGCTTTCCGCTGGCGATTCCAGGATTCATTTCAGCCACATCCATTTAGCGAAATACCGACCGGGACAAGGTGCAATCCGCGCGTTCCGGCGGGACAGGAGTAAACGACATGGCCAAAGTAACCTTCATGGGCGCCGGCAGCACGATTTTCGCCAAGAATGTTCTCGGCGATTGCCTGAACATCGACTCACTCAAGGATGCGCGGATTGCGCTTTACGACATTGATGCGCAACGGCTGGAAGACAGCCGCATGATGATGGAGAGCCTGGTCCGCAACACGCCGGGCGCCACGGCGAAGATCAGCGCCCATCTGGGGGTCGAGAACCGGAAGAAGGCCCTCAAGGGGGCCGATTTCGTGGTCAACGCCATCCAGGTTGGCGGCTATCAGCCGTGCACCGTCACCGACTTTGAGATCCCCAAGAAATACAAGTTGCGGCAGACCATTGCCGACACCCTGGGCATCGGCGGCATCTTCCGGGCCCTGCGGACCATTCCGGTGGTGCTCGATTTCGCCCGCGACATGGAGAAGGTCTGCCCGGACGCCTGGTTCCTCAACTACGTCAACCCCATGGCCATGATCACGGGGGCCCTGTTGCGCGGCTCCTCGATCCGCGGGGTGGGGTTGTGCCACAGTGTGCAGGGCTGCGCCCGCCATCTGCTTCGGGAACTGGGCCTGGACCCGTCGAAGATGGACCTGCGCTGGGAGATCGCCGGCATCAACCATATGGCCTGGCTGCTGTCGGTCAGCGACGGCGGCAAGGACCTGTACCCCGAGATCAAGCGCCGGGCCTCGGAGGCCCTGGAGCGTCTGCGCAAGCATCCGGGCGGAGGTCACGGCTATCACGAGGCCTTCATTGCCAAGGCCAATGCGGCGGGGCGGGGGGACTGGTGGCAGTATCGTGAAGAGTTGATCAAGGCCGCCCATGAGCAGGGGCAGGAACCGCCGCAGGACGTTGTTGACTCCTTGATCGCCGGCGACATGGTGCGGCTGGAGTTGATGCTGCGTTTCGGACATTACATCACCGAATCGAGCGAGCATAACGCCGAATACTGTTCGTGGTTCATCAAGGACCGCTACCCGCAACTCATCGACGAATACAACATCCCGCTCGACGAGTATCCCCGCCGCTGCGTCAACCAGATCAACGGCTGGGAGCATCAGCGCCGGGAACTGGTCTCGAACAAGGCGCTCGCACACACGCCCAGTCACGAGTTTGGCGCGTACATCATGGATTCGATCCTGACCGACAAGCCGTTGCGCATCCACGGCAGCGTGATGAACAAGGGCCTGATCACCAACCTGCCGCGGAAAGCCTGTGTCGAGGTGGCCTGTCTGATCGACAAGAATGGGGTGCAGCCGACGTTCATCGGCGAGTTGCCCGAGCCGTGTGCGGCGATGAACATGACCAACGTCAATGTGCAGATACTGGCGGTGGAGGCGGCGCTGACGTTGAAGAAGGATCTCATCTACCAGGCCGCCTATCTCGATCCGCACACGGGGGCCGAGTTGTTGCTGGACGACATCAAGAACCTGTGTGACGACCTGATCACGGCGCACGGGGACTGGCTGCCGAAGTACCGGTAGGCGTGCGGACCCGGCCGGACCTTTTCCGGGAACATCGGCAGGCAAGACGGGTCCCCGGTTGGCCCTCTGTTGTCCTGTCGGCTCTTTCTGATCTGCTCTTTCCAGGGTGAGACGTAACGCAGACATCGCGCCACACCGGCTTGCGAGTCAATTCAGCGCCCAAAAACAGCGTCTAAGCACCTTCAGGGGGGCTCCGCAGTCCCAACATTCTTTGTTTCAGTCAGTTGCGCTGTCGAATGCACGCAGAATTCCTTGGCATCTATTCAGAATGTAGCCAAAATGTCAGCACAATATATTCAGGAATATGTTGTAGAAGAATGAGTTGCATTGTTTTCGTGATGGTATAGTATCTATTCATGAATATATGTGAAGCGGGTGTTCGTCAAGAGCTGTCGCGGCGGGGTGTGCTTTCGAGCCGTGAACTTCAGTCGGCCCTTGGGGTAAGCCAACCCACGATGGCCCGCGCTCTTGCCGCACTGAGCCCGACTGAACTCGTTCGTATAGGACGAGCCCGCGCCACGCGCTATGGCCTGAGGCGGGATATCCGGGGGCTGGGGTCAACGTGGCCGCTCTACAGGATTGCCGAGAACGGGCGCGCTTCAGTGGCCGCACATCTGCACGCCCTCGCGCGGGGAGAGTGGTTTCTTGAGGACGAGGAGGCCAGTGAGACGCTTCGGGGGAACCTGTTCCCGGATGGGGTGTTTCCGGACCTGCCGTGGTTCCTTCAGGATCTCCGTCCGCGTGGTTTCCTTGGCCGATGCCTGGCCCACCGTTGTGCCGATCAATTCGGAACACCCCGCGATCCGCGGGACTGGAGCAGTGACGACGTTGTCCACGGTTTGGTGGCGTGCGGAGGCGACCTGTCCGGTGCGTTCGTGCTCGGGAGACGCGCCTTGGAGGCGGCGCAGGCGATGGCGCAAGACCCGCGGGGCCGGATCGCTTTCGACGCGAGGCAGGAGCAGTATCCGGCGCGGGCCGATGCCGTGATGGGGGATCAATGGCCGGGCTCGTCGGCCGCGGGCGAGCAGCCGAAATTCACGGCCTGTCTCGCCGAAGGCGGGGGCGCCATCTGTCCCGTCATTGTCAAGTTTTCCGGCGCGGCGGGCCGACCGGAGGATCGCCGGTGGGCGGACCTGCTCATCGCGGAGCATGTGGCGAACGAGGTGCTTGCCGAAGCCGGGATCCCCTGCGCGAAGACGAGCATTCTCGTCGCCGCGGGCCGCACCTTCCTCGAGTCGCGCCGATTCGACCGCACCGCCGCGGGGGGGCGGCGGGGGCTCGTATCGCTTGAGGCGTTCGATAATGCGTTCTTCGGCGCCATCGACACATCGTGGATGGACGCCGCCAGGCGGTATCGTGACGCGGGCTGGCTGGCATCCGGGGATGCGGACCGCCTGACGCTGCTGTGGCTCTTTGGCGCCATGATCGGGAATACCGATATGCACTATGGTAATGTCAGTGTGTTCCTGGGTGACGTCAAGCCTCTTGCCCTCGCGCCCACCTACGATATGGTGCCCATGCTATATCGCCCTGACATCGAGGGGCGGTTGCCGGCAGAGGCGGTTGCGCCGTCCCTGCCTCCCCCGGAGGTGGCGTCACTTGGCGCCCGGGCGGCCCGTCTCGCGCACGCCTTCTGGGACCGCATGAGCCGGGAGGAGCCGGTTTCTTCCGATTTCCGGAATATCGCTTCAACGAATGCGCGGGTTGTGGCGGATCTGGACGCAGCCTGTCGAGTGTGACGCCGGAGGGCAACGCCCTTGCGGGCCGGTCGGGGAACAGGCCGCCTAGGGGCGCAGGTCGCGGGGACGCTGGTTGGTGATTCGCTTGAACACGGTGGCGAAGTATTGTGACGAGGAAAAGCCAAGGTCGAACGCCACATCCGTCACGGAGCGGCCCTGGCCCAGCCATTCACGCGCCTTTTCCACCTTGCGCCGCACCACGTATTCCGCCGGGGGCAGGCCGGTTTGTTCCTTGAACTTAACCTTGAAGCGGGACTCCGAAAGCGCGGCCAGCGCCGCGAGTTCATGGATGTTGGCCGGATGGCCCAGATTCGACTCCACGTGATCGCAGACACGCCGGATGTCGGGTGTCACGCGGCGGGAGGCCTCCCGCTGCGCGCACCGCGACACGAGCATCAGCCACTGGGTCAGGCGCGTGGCGATCTCGATCCGCTGGAAATCCGGCTTCCCGTGCAGGAAAAGGTCCATGATTTCCTCGTAGAGTGTCTTCAGCCGGCGGTCGCCGAGGAAGCGGCGGCGGGGCAGGTGGCGGAGTTGCCGGACCAGAGGCCAGGCGTCGCGGGCGGACAGCGCCAGGAAAGGCGCCGGTCGCTTCGGAAGGCGCACCTGCATCCAGTAGAGGAGGCCCTTGCCGTGGGGGTGCCGGCCGCTGCCGTGTAACTCGTCGGGGTAGGTCACGAACACCTCGTTGCCGCGGAACGGGTAATCCTGGCGGTTGACGTGATAGACGCGTTCCCCGCGGGTGAGGTAGCAGATCTCCATGAGGCCCGGATGAACATGCGGGGCCAGGCCCTGCCGGGCGTACTTCTCGTCATGAACGCCCAGCAGCGGCACTTCGGGCAGGCCGATCACGGCCAGATCCACATCGATCCGGTTCTGGTCCGGCGGCAGGTAGGGCTTCTTGGCCATGTTTGATTTTGTACTGTGTAACCGGTGTGGAAGCAATCCGAAAGAGAACATGGCAGGATGGGTGCCGTGCAATGAAACCAGAGGCCGGCCCGCGGCGCCGGCGGCTGAAAGGAGCCCAAGCATGAAGGAGAACGACAGGATCAAGGCGATGAATTGCGGTTTTCCCGAATACATTCCATTCCACTGCCATCCCATAGGAGGCTGAAAGTGGGCACACCGCCCCCTTTCCCCCATTGATTTACGGGGCTTTTTCGGGATTATCCGGGCCGGTTTGGAAGTGTGCTTGCCGATGGATTCGGCGCAACCGCTCGAAATCAGGGAGTTTTTCGGGGTGCTATCCCACAGGCCGGTTGGTGAAGCGCTCGAATCCTTGGAAATAGGGCTGGTTTTCGACAATCACAGGCCTGAGGGGGCCACCGGCTATCCCATAGAGGCGCAGGGCAGCCAGAAGGTCTATCTTCATCCAGATGGCGGCCCTGACGGTGCCGACGAGACGGGAAAAGCTCAGGGTCCACTTCGCGACATGTTTGAGGAATCGCAACAGCAGGTGGGCGAGCAGCCCCGTCCAGACCTGCCACTGGACCGCCTTTTCGTTGCAGCCAACGAAGTCAGCGAGTTGGAGCGTCTGCTTGAGTTCCTTGAAGAAGGTCTGATGGCCCAGCGGGCGCGGTAGAGTTCCGCGATGGTCCGTGGGCTCCAGGCAAAGTTGTTGGTGATGAACGTCATTTCCATATCGCGCCCATCCACTTCGACAATAGCCGTAATGCGGCGCAGGGGCACGGGATACTTCTCCGCCGAGCCCTTTCGACTCATCCGAACCGTCTCGTCTTTCAGGATGCGGGGGTCCTTGTGTAGGCGGCGTTTCACGACTGTAAACACCATGTTCTCCTTTTCGCGCAACACGAAGAAAACGCCGCGTTCTGAAAGGTCGTACAGGAAAGCGAGGTCCACATAGGCGCGGTCGGCCAGCAGC
>CAYWKN010000051.1:0-13071 GCA_964458765.1 uncultured Verrucomicrobiota bacterium | reverse complement strand
GGCAGGAGGCGGGGGTGCAACAGGAGTTGGGGGCGCTGCCGGTTTCGCGGCGGCGGGAGCCTCCGTCGCAGGCGGCTTGGCCCCGGTCTTGACTGTATTCTTGTTCCCGCACTTCGGGCACTTGATCTCCGCGAGTTGGCGTCCGGGAGGGACCTTGACCTTCAGACGCGCCTTGCACCCCGAACAATCCACAACAATGGTTTCCATACACCGCGACTCCTGTTCCATGCCCTCACTCTGAAAACGCCAAAATACCATCGGACAAAGGAAGGGACAACCCGTTTCTTGTCATTGCCGTTTCGTGCGATCCGTTCTTGCCTATCTTACACACCTCCCATCGTCTCCGCGCCTCCACCGCCGCATGACGCCGATTCTCCATCACCCCCCGTTTACACACCCCGCCCCCCTACTTTCGGAACCGATGCCTTCACAAATCTCTCTTCACACGTCCCTTCACATCCCTCGTTGCTTTTACCGGCTTCCCAAGCCTATACTGGCATTCCTAAGAATGCGGAGAAAGGGGTTATGCCCTGCATAATCCTCGGGCACGGAGTGTGCCGCCATCCTCCGCAAGAGCTTTCAGCACAGCCGCCCTATGACACAGCAAGTACTACGCGGAGAGCACAGGTGAGAATCCGCACCCTTTTCCAGGCATTGCTTGCCATGCCAAGAGCGGGAGCCTCCACCGGCATGCGAATGGCGTACGGCACATTCTGGTCTGTGGTCGGCGGTCTGGCGGCCCGAGGCTTTACATTGCTTTCCTCGATGGTTGTGGCCAGGTCAATCGGCCGGGATGAGTTTGGCTCCCTGGGCATTGTCTACAGCACGATTGGCCTTATTCAACTCCTTGCGGGATTTGGATTGGGCCTGACGGCGACCAGGGGCGTGGCGGCATCCAGGTGCAACAACCAACGGCATACCGGCCGCGTGATCAGCGTCACGTACCTGCTATCCGCGCTGGTTGCAACGGTCATCGCCGCATGTGCATGGTTTTTGACACCCTTGACTGCCAGCCGATTGATGCACCAACCCGAGTTGATCTTTCCATTGCGCCTCAGTGTGCTGATGATCATCCCAGGCGCCATCCGCGGCGTGCAGGACGGTGCGCTAATCGGATTCGAGGCTTTCCGTACGCATGCAATACTCAACACGTCAACAGCCGTCGTGACCGGCTTGGCGACCATGGCTGGGGGATACGCATTGGGCCTTAACGGCGTGATTGGGGGCATGTTTCTCGGATGCATGCTTGGCACAGGTATAGGGCATGCCGCACTGGGGGGCGAGATGTCCCGCCAGAATGTCCAATGGCAGTGGACTGGTTTGCACAAGCAACAGGCGATGATTGCAAACTACAGCATCCCCGATCTCCTGCGCAACCTGATCGTCTTGGCAGCCACCTGGGGGGCGAATATCATACTGGTACGACAGGCGAATGGGCTTCGTGAAATGGCGATCCTGAGTGCGGCGAACCAATGGTACATCGTGACACTGTTCCTGCCCGCACAAGTTGGCCAAAGCGCGTTACCCGTGCTGACCGAACGACTCGGCAAACCTGACGGGGATTGCGCTGTCGTATTGCGCGCCTTGCTTTGGATGAACCTGATAGTCGGATTGCCTACCGCGATCTTGTTAAGCGCTCTATGTCCCTGGTTGCTCTCCGGCTACGGCAAAGGTTTTTCCAGCGGATGGGCGGCTTTTTCCCTCCTGCAAGGCGCCGCCTTGCTCCAAGGCCTCCAGTCACCACTCGTCAAACTGTGGGAAGCCAAAGGGCACATGTGGACAAACCTTCTCCTGAACACTGTCTGGGGCATGGCCGTATTGTCGCTTTCTTGGCGTATGGCAGCCCTGGGAGCCCTGGGCATGGCGGCAGCGCGCGTCATCGCCTTTGCCGTTTTTGGTGTGGGGCTCTTATTGGCGGAGCGGCACATGCGATCATGGAGGCAAGCCCATGCGTGAGCAGGGACCTGTAGCCCCATGCGGGATTTGCGGCAAAGCGGCGCCTCGCCGATATCCGGGGCATCCCGGCTATGTGGACGGTTCGGCATTCGACATCTATCACTGCGATGACTGCGGCACTGCCTTTGCCTTGCCATTTGTGGACACCACATCCCTCTATGCCATGATCTACGAGAACGCAAGTCACACACCCGGCTATTACCGTTACTATCAATACGCGGAATGTGTCCGGCATTCGCGGTCCCCCCTTGGATTCCTCGAGGAAGCAGAAGACATCTACTGGGGCGCCATCCATGCATTACGCCAGCGCCAATCGAGAGGGTTGAAATGCCTGCGGGCCCTTGATATCGGAAGTGGTCTTGGGTATCTCACATACGCATTGAATCAAGAAGGGATTAACACGACGGGATGCGACCTGTCAGCCGCCGCTGTCAACGATGCCCGCAAGCGTTTTGGCGACCTTTTCCGTCTTGTCCCCTCCCCCACCCCTGCAGATTGGCCCTTACAGGGGCCCTACGACATCATTTTCGCCCTTGAAGTGATTGAACACGCTCCCAACCCCAGGGAGTTTCTCCAAGGCCTGCGGCCCCTTCTGGCGCAGCAAGGATGGATCGTCCTGACAACGCCCAACCGCGGCGTATTCCCCGCGTGGACACTCTGGGAAACGGATCTCCCGCCTGTCCACTACTGGTGGTTCACAGAGAAGGCCGTGCAGCACCTGGCCGCCGACACTGGCTGGGAAACACGTCTTGTCGACTACTCCGCCTACCACAACAGACATCCCGGTACGTTCCGGACAAGGGGGGCGCATTACCGACCCACGCGATCGCCTCTGTTTTCCAAAGACGGCCAGTTGCGCCTTTCCCCTCCCCCCGCCAGACCTCCTCCCTTGCGCCCCTTGCGCACGACCGCCAGGACGCTGGGACTGCTCCCGATTCTCCAGTCGGCAAAAGACAGGATTCTTGGACGGCGCCGATGCGGAAAACAAGGACTCACTCTTTGCGCGATTTTGGAGCGGTCACAATGATTCCATCCGCGCCATCCCCGCCTCATACCGCGCTTGTGCTTGTGAATTGGAACAGCGGACCTCTCACGCTTGAATGCCTTGAAAGTGTGGAAAAGGGTGAGATTCGACCCTCGCATATCCTCGTCTTCGACAATGGCTCCGCGGACAAGTCGCCCGACAGGATTTCCGGGGCGCATCCACGAGTTCTCCTTGTCCGGAGCCCTGACAACATCGGATTCGCCGCGGCGTGCAATTGGGGCATTCGCTGGGCCCTGGCACAGGGGTGTGACCTTGTCTGGCTTCTCAATAACGATACCCGCGTGGCGCCCGATTGCCTGAGAAGACTGGAAGACACACTCCATCAGCACCCGGATGTCGGTGTTGCCACAGGCAAGATATTCCGATCGCATCCGCCAGACACACTCTGGTACGCCGGCGGAAAGATGGACTGGCATGTCGCCACACCCATTCACGTTGGCAGTTGGGAAAAGGATCAGGCGATCTTCCAGCGCGAGGCAGACACGGAATTCGTTTCCGGATGCTGCATGCTTGTCCGCGCGACGGTCTTCCGCAATGTCGGCGTGTTCGACGAGAAGTACTTCGCCTACTTTGAGGATGTGGACTGGTGCCTCCGGGCCCACGAGAAGGGCATACGAATGCGATTCCAGCCCAATGCCGTGCTTTGGCACAAGGAACATGGGAGTGTCGAAAGGAACCGGCCCGCAGACCAGGGACGGACATCTCCGCTTTTTGTCTACCTGTTCATCCGGAATACACTGTTCACTATCCTGCGGCATGGCCCGGCACACGCGCGTTATCGCCCCATTGCCCATCTACTGCGCTTGTCTGCTGGCATCGCCTTTCGCCTCTGCTTGCGCTTGCGGGTGCGGAAACTGGCATGCCTTTGGGGGGCCTGGGCGGATGGCCTGGCAGGAAAACCCCGATGGACGGGATGCGGGCGGGATGTCGCCAAGGGGCGACACACAGGGGGGGCGGAAACCGCCGGACCGGACGCATGACCACGCGTTTGAAAATCCTCCACGTTGCCCCCGCGTGCCCCTGGCCACCGTCGGACGGCGGACGGGTCTACATGTATTGGCGGATCAAGGTACTTGCGGAGCACCACGACTACCATCTTGTCTGTCCACTGCCCGAGTCCACCGGGGTGCCCGTCCGCGAAACACGCGAAGCGTTGGCTTCTTGCCGGTCTCTTCGATTCTGGCGTCCGCCAGCCCGCCCGCGTTTCCGGGGCATGGATTTGCTGGGCGAATGCCTGCGGCGCTCCGTGTCGCGCCTGCCGCAAAGCGCCGCGCGCTGCGGAATCCCGCAAGCCCGGAAGGCCGTCACGGCGGCAATCCGGGATGTGAACCCCGATGTGATCATGGTGGACCAGAGCCACATGGTTGCCGTGCTCCCGCCACTGCAGGACTCCCCGCGCCAGCCTCGTCCGCCCCGGTTATTGATTGCGGAACACGACGTGGGCTCCAAACTATTGACTGACTTTTCGCATTTCCCCGACGTCAGCCTGTTGCGACGTTGGTTGGCACGCGGGGAGGCGCACCGATTGCTCCGTTTCGCCTGGAATGCGTATCGGCGGGCCCATGCCGTGAATTTCGCGACACCGGCAGACGCGGCTTTCTATCGCTCTCGCGGGTGGAACGGCGTCACAGGAAACTGCCCGCCTGTCTTGCCAGTGTCCGAGACCGTTAAGGCGGACTGGTGCTCATCGCGGCGGATTGGCTTTCTGGGAACCTTGGGCTTCTTCCCGAATATCGAGGGCATCCAGTGGTTCTGCGAGCAGGTGTGGCCCCGCGTTCTCCGCCGGTTCCCGGACACATTACTGCTGTTGCCCGTTTCTCCTCGCGATGTCCTTCCCCCGTTCTTGCGGCAGGTCCCGTCTGTCAAGTGGGAGACAATTCCCCCGTCGCCCGAAATGGACCGCTTGCTTCTCGGGTGCGACGCGCTCATTTCCCCTATCCGCATGGGAAGCGGCATCAAGATCAAGAATCTCCTGGCCATGCGCCTGGGTATGCCCATGGTTGCAACGAAAACCAGCATGACGGGCATTTGTGCGCAGGCAGGCCGGGATTTCCTTCAAGCCGATAGCGCGGAGTCGTTCGCCGCCGCCACGGAACAGTTGCTCGCCGATGAGGATCTTCGCCGTCGGATTGGAGAGTCGGCACGAGCCATGTTCGGCGAACATTACACCCCTTCCACAGCCGGCAACTGCTGGCTGGCTTTCCTGGCAAGCGGCATGGCCGCGAAGAACACCGTGCCGGAGCGGTGAACATCACATGCCCGCGCCGCCGGAACACAAAACAAGCCACACCCCTGCCAGAGGTGTGCCGCCCCGCTCCGGCAGCATGCCCGTCCCGCGCGACATCGTCGTGGTGGGGGGAACCGACTGGAACGATGCGGTCAATCAACCGCCTTTGCAAACCGTTCGCGCGCTCTGCCGGAGCCACCGGGTCTTGTATGTGTACCGCGAGACACAAGGTTCTCTCGCGCGTTCCTTGTTTCATCCCCGCGAGCGCGGCGACCTGCAGAGAGCGCTCGGCCAGGCGTTTCATCGCACCCGTGTCCGGCAGGTCAGCGACCGCCTTTGGCTGGCGCCTCTCGGCGGGCTCGCCGCCGTATTGCCGCTAAGCTATCCGGAACCCATCCGCCGTCTGACACTCGCCTCAACAAGGCGCACCGTTGAATCCTGCCTGGAGCAACTCGGCTTCGGACACTGCATATTCTGGTTCTATTGGTGGTTCTATCCAGAACTCGCCCTGTTCCCGCAAGCTGCCTTGACAGTCTATGACTGCATTGACCAGCACGGTTCCTACCCCCACAACGCGCGGCTGACAGGACTTCAAACCGCTTCACGCAGACTGGAGAAGAGGCTGCTTACCGCTGTGGATGCCGCCTTCTTCGTCTCCCCCGGGCTTTTCGGGGAAAAACATGCCCTGACGCGCCATGCATACCTCTGTCCCAACGGGATCGACCTTGCTGTCGCCGATTCGGCTCTCGCCTTCCAGGCGCCACCCACCGATATTGCCCAACTGCCAAGGCCGGTCATCGGATATGCCGGCGATGTAGGCACCCGGGTGGACTGGCAACTCGTCAGGGCCCTTGCCTCTCGACATCCGCAATGGTCGTTTGTGTTTGCCGGCGGCGCGCGTCACGCCGCGGTGCCCCTGCTGCCTAATGTTCATGTCATGCCAAGCCGTCCCTACCAGGAGATGATGAGGACGATCCGGGACTTCGATGTGGCGATATTGCCGATGGCCGACAGCACGTTCAACCGGGGCACGTCGCCGATGAAGTTGCTGGACTATCTGATCACCGGCCAGCCTATTGTGGCCCATCCGCTGCCCGCCGTTACAGCTCTCGCCTGTGAGACGCCTGGCCTGATGCGGACCGCGACAACATTGGACGAATGGTCTGAGGCCCTTGAAGCATCCCTGGATGAGCCGCATGGCTCTCCTTGGGAAACCCTCCGGAAAACGACCGCTCGACGCCACAGCACAACCGCACGAACACAAACAATGCTGGGCCACGCCGCCGTTGTGTTTGCCGGGAAGGAACGCCAGGGAAAGGAGCACGTGCATGGCTCATAGCCCCCTACTCATCCTTGACGGATGGCACCTCGGAGAGCCCCATGTCGGGATGGGAGTCTACATGCGACGGCTGATCGCTGGCCTGGGTCGACACTGCCCGGAACTCCCCGCCACACTGCTTGCGCCCGCCCGCCTGCGGGATCAACTCGCAGGCTGTGAGATCCCTTGCGTGCCGTTGCAGACCCCCCGGACCGGGATGGAACTCCTGGACCGGACAATATGGCAACTGCGAATCGGACGCCTGTCGCATCGTTTCGGAGCCGGCGCCGTCCTGCTTTCGCAGTTTCCCTTCTGGGCTCCATTCCCAAAGCCCCGGGTCATCGTGGTCTGCCATGACCTCATCTGGAGACATTTCCCGAGATACGCGGGAAAACGGTGGCTGCGAAAGTCCCTCCTGGAAAAGTCCGAACAGACGTTACGCGACGCCGCGGCGGTCATTACTGCTTCGGAACACGCGGCGCAAGACATCGCGGCAGCCTCCGGAATGGATCCCGGGCGCCTTGTGATCGTTCCGCACTGGATTCCGCCCGGGTTCACCCCCGCGGAAGCACAAGAGGGCTCAGCCCGTGTCATCCGCCAATACGGCCTGCCTGGGTCAGGGTACTGGCTGTATGTCGGCGGGTACGATTACCGGAAGAACATTGACTTCTTGCTGGAGGCTTACCAGGTGGCTCTCTCGCACATCCCGTGCCCTCCCTTGGTGCTCGCCGGCCGCCTGCCGACGGACCCCGGCAAGCCCGTCTGCGATGTCAACGCCACAGTGCGCCGTCTGCGCCTGCCACCGGGCCAAGTCGTGACACCGGGTTGCATCGCCGCTGCGGATATGCCGGGTCTGTATGGCGGGGCCGGTTTGTTCGTCTACCCGTCGCTCCACGAGGGTTTTGGACTGCCGCCATTGGAGGCCATGGCATGCGGCTGCCCCGCCATTGCCTCCAATACATCCAGCATGCCGGAGGTTGTCACGGATATCCCCTATCGATTCGACCCTGGCGATGCGCATTCCCTGGTGATGCTCCTGCGACAGGCCGCGCGCAGACCGCCGCCCCTGAATCCCGGATTCGACAGAACCCGCTACGCAGAGGAACGATGTATGGCGCAGTACCGGGACGCGCTGGCCAGACTGCTCCAGCAACAATGAGACAGGGAACACGGGAGTGTAACGTGCAAGTCGCCCTGGATACAAACAGCCTTTATGTCACACGAGCCGGCACAAGCCGGTATGTGCGTGGTCTCCAAAAGGGATTCCTCGAATTGTCCCCCCGCGGAATCACAATCCGGGAACTCGCCTGGCCGGTGGAGAACTTTCACTATCGTCAACCATGGCGCGGGGTCAAAACCCTTTACCGGGAAATCGTCTGGGCCCGGATCATCGCGCCGATCCTGCTGACCGGGAGTAGGACGGATCTTCTACACCGCTGCACGCCTTCCTGTCCCATCAGCAAGCCGCGGAAAGTCCGCGAAGTCGTGACATTGCATGATCTGGCAATCTTGCGATACCCGGAAAGGTTCCGCCCTTGGCACCGCCAGGCCGATATTCGAAGACTTTCCCTGCTGCCTCGCGCTGATCGCATCATCTGCGACAGCCAGTTCACAGCGGACGAAGCCATCTCTCTCCTGGGCCTGTCGGCGTCACGGATCGCAATCATACCTTTGGGGCATGATTTCGATCCCCTTGAGGAAGGAACGGATCCAGGGGTGAGTCGCGATCTCCTGCACAACGGGTTCTTTCTCTTTGTCGGGTCTCTGGAACCAGGCAAGAATCTCTCGCTGCTGCGGGAAGTGTATGCAAACGCGAACGCACAGGGGCGGCCGCTCCCCCCGCTTGTCATCGTCGGAACCCGCTGGGCTGGCGTGCCCACCGAAGGCGCCCCCGACCAGCGATGGCATTACCTTGGCCGCCAACCGGACACCGTTCTCGCTTGGCTTTATCGCAAAGCATTGGCCTTGGTCTTCCCCAGCAAGTACGAAGGGTTCGGGCTGCCGGTCCTTGAGGCAATGGCCATGGGTTGCCCTGTCATTTGTTCCCGTGTGGCAAGCCTCGGGGAGGTTGGCGGCGATTGCTGCCTCTACGCACACATGGATGCCGGCTCCTATGCGGACGCCATGGCGCGGATCCAGACGGACGATTCTCTCCGGCTTGATCTGGCGCGTCGCGGAAAAATGCGCGCCTCGCTATTCTCATGGCGCACGTGCGCTTCGCAGACCCTGGATGTCTACCACCAGGCGATGCACCAAACCGCCTGACCACACACCCTCGCCCACCCCCACCCCGATTCCAGTATACCGCTCGTGAAAATCGATCGCGGCGCGGACCGCGCACGGTCCCGCGCTGAGCCGACATCCGTGCCCCGCTCAATCATGCAACGGACAGGAACGCTGTGCTATACTGCCGGGTGTGCACACTGCAGGCGGTCGGATCGATCCGGCGCTGGCGCCACGATTCACAAACCGGCGCTGTCTCCGGCAAAGAACCCGGGAGTACACAAAGAATGACGGATCCACATGTAACACGGCGCATCTCGCAGGGAACCATTCTCTTGATCGGGATTGGACTCGCACTTTGGCTGATTACGGCGGTTGGCGAAAAGGGGGTGTATGGCCTGATCTCTGTGACTCTTGCCATCGCACCAGTCGCCTGGATTGTATTCGCGGGCCCCCACTGGTGGATGCTGATGCCGTTGGCCGTTGTGTTCGGCGGCATTTTCGTGCTCGAGCACAAAGTCTTCACACATGAAATCGCCTTGCCACTCAGCTTGCTGGCCCTGCTGCCAATGATTGCAACCCGCAGATTGCCACCTCTTTCCCGCCCCCCTGTCCCGGCGGCATCCTGGCTGCTACTTGCACTCCTGGCAGGCAATGCGATCGCAAGCCTCTATGCGTCCCGCTATCAGGGGACTGGCGGCGCCGGAAGCATTGCCCGCATCTACTACCAGGGCATGTGGGCCATTGTTTTCCTGTTGGCGTTCTATCGTTTCGGGGAAACCCGGCATATTAAGACCCTCTTGGCACTCCTGTACGCCATCGCCCTGGTCCGGATACTTGTGGGGCTTCTGGCCTTTGGCCTGGGCCAGTATATCTACGTTCCATATCTGAATTATGTCTTGGGCGGAATGGCGCAGGGGTTGGCCGATTTCCGGTTCACAGGACTGCAACTGGCAATACTTTCAGGCGCATGTTTGCTCCGGGCGTCCAGTAGGGGGGCCAGATGTTTCCATGCGGTCATCGCACTGGCCTCGGGAGCCTTGGTCGTCATGAGCGGGGGACGCGTCAGCGTCGGCATGTTATGCGGACTGCCCTTGTTCTGGGCCTTGATCAGGCGGAAATTCGGCTGGCTCTCGGTCTTTGGAGCGCTACTCCTGGCCACCGTGGTATTCCTGAACCAGCGGCCCGATTTGCTCTACCAGCTCCCAAGAGAGGCGCAACGCGCACTGTCCATCCTGATACGCGAGTCCTCAACCCAGTGGATCGACCAGCATGATGTAGTGCGCGGGAGCAACGAGTGGCATCGCCGCCTGATGGAACTCGGTCTTGCACGCTGGACGGAATCACCCTTCACAATCGCGTTCGGGAACCGCGTCGAGGCGTACGACAAGGGCTATGAATCCTTTTCCGCAACCATGGAAGTCCGGGCCCAGGTGGCGGCCCGGATGGGGGTATATGAATCCGGGTTGTGGACTGTGCTCGGCACACTTGGTATCGCAGGTATACTGTCGTATTTCCGCTTGCTGTACTTCTGCCTGAAAGGTCCCGCTCAAGAACTGCGTCGTCATGGCGTGCGGGACGTATCCCATGTGTTCTACTTGTGGGCCGTCTTGAGCACCGCACTGTGGGCGGCCTTTTCCTGGATTGCGGGTGGCTACCCAAGCTTTGAAGTAATGCTGGCGGTCCTCGCCAAGGCGACATATGAAGACGGCAAGGCATGCACGCCGCCGGCAAGAGACAGGACCGCTGACACGGCGGGGCACGGCCCCCCGGCGCGGCTTCCCTTGTCCCACGAGGAAGGTTGACGCCCGTGCGTGTTCTGCTGTGCAATAATTTTGTCCGTGGCAACAGCGGCGTCGATGCCGTTGTCCAGATGGAAGCAGACGCCTTGCGTGCCGCCGGACACGAGGTGGCGCTCTACGCGCGCAACAATACCGAGCTTGACCGCACAGGGATATCAAGGTGGCGGATGATGCTGTCATCCGTGTACTCGCGGCAGACGCTCCAGGATGTGACGACCCTGGTGAACGGCAACGCCTTCGACGCCGTTCACATTCACAACACCGTGCCGCTCATTTCCGGCTCGATCCACACCGCATTGCAATCCTTCAAGGGCGCCATCATCCAGCATCTTCACAACTACCGGTTCTTCTGCCCCGCTTCCTACGCCTTCCGCAACGGGCGGCCCTGCCGTCTGTGTTCGCGGACTGGCGGATTGCCCTGCCTGTGGTTCCGCTGCTATCGCAATTCCGCGGCAGCAGGGTCCGGCTTGATTGCCGCGCGCTTGATGGATGCGACAGCAACCTTCTTCGGCGGACGCCGCCCTGATTTGTATGTGGCTGTCAGCGAATGCGTGCGGGACGCCTGCATCCGTGAGGGATTGCCCTCACGATGCGTGACTGTGATCCCGAACCCAGTCCGGGACTTGAAGCCAGCGGATCTGTCCCCGTCATCCCGGATCCCGGAACGCCGTTTGATATTTGTCGGTACCCTGCTCAGCGCGAAAGGCGTGCTCCGCCTTCCGGAACTTGCCCGCCACCTGCCTGGTTTCCGTTTCGACTTGGTCGGATCGGGGACGGAGGAAAAGGCGGTGCGTGAAGCCATTCACGCCAACAGGCTCCAGAACATGGTCCTGCATGGACCGCTGGACGGCGAAGCGTTGCGCCGAGTGTGGGCGGATGCGTTTCTGACATTGGTCCCGTCGGAATGGGACGAGCCATTCGGTCTCGTCGCGGCAGAGAGTCTCTCGCTCGGAATCCCCGTGGCTACGACGGGGCGGGGAGCCTTGGGCGGCATTGTGACGGAAGGGGATACGGGCATCGTCGGCCCCTTCCGTCCTGCCGGGGCGCTGGCCGATCGAATCACCACTCTTTGGAACGATCATGACCGGTATGCCCGCATGTGTGTCAGCGCCAGATCACGCTATGAACAGGCCTACACGCCAGCCGCCTTCGTGCAAGCGTTGATGTCTCATGTGACAGCCCTCTTGGAGGCACCGCGTTGCGCATAGCCCTCCTCGGATCCCGCGGCGTGCCCGCCCGCTACAGCGGGTTCGAAACCTTCTACGAACAGCTGGGCTCCCGGCTCGCCGCACGCGGCCATCAGGTGACCGTTTACAACCGGTCGCACTTCATCCGTGACGTGAAAAAGGAATACCGCGGGATGCGGATCATCTCCCTGCCTTCGATCCCGACCAAGCACCTGGACACAATCACCCACACCGCCCTTTCCTCCCTGCATGCCCTCTTTGCGGGATACGATATCGCGCATTACTGCATTGCGGGGAATAGCCCGCTGGTGTGGTTACCACGCCTGTCCGGGGCTCGGGTTCTGCTGAACGTGGACGGCGAGGACTGGACGCGGGATAAGTGGGGGCCGTTCGCCCGCTGGTACCAGCACCGGTGCGAATGGATCGCCACAAGAACCGCCCATGCGATCATCGCGGACGCGAAAGCGGTCCAGGACCGCTATGCGTCCGTATATCATACCCCTTCCGTGTTTGTCCCGTATGGCGCCAACGTCACGCGGGACGAAAGGACCGAAACCCTCAAGCGCTTTGGCCTGGAATCCCGCCAGTACATCTTCTATGTGGGGCGGCTCGTTCCTGAAAACGCCATCGATATCCTCATCCGGGCCTTTCGGGAACTGGCCACCAACTGCAAACTGGTCATCACGGGCGACGCCCCTTTTGCCGAGGCATACAAGGCCTCCTTGCGCCAACTGGCCCAAAAGGATCCCCGCATCGTCTTCACCGGCTATGCCTTCAACGAGGACTATGCTCAACTGAGCAGTCACGCGCTGCTCTATGTCCAGCCCTCCGGCATAGACGGCACACGCCCCGCCCTCCTTGACCAAATGGGATTCGGGAACTGTGTGGTGGTGCGCGACTCGGCGGTTAACGTGGAGGTGATCGGCGGCGCGGGATACACATTCGACCGCGCCGCCCCCGTCTCTTCGCTAAGGACTGTGCTGTCAGACCTGCTCCAACACCCAAACCGCGTGGAAACCGTCCGTCCCAAGGCCGTGGAACGTATCCGGAACTACTATAACTGGGACTGGATCACCCTGTTCTACGAGAACCTGTTCCACCGGTTGATCGCCGGCGAAAAGACTGTCTCGTACGACGGGTTCCTGGCGGCACAATCTCCGGGAGCGCGACCCGCATGACCCCTTCCCCGTACCGGAGATTTCTCTTCTCCTCGCTCCTCCTGGCCGTTCTTCTCCTCGCGGCCCGGCTCTTCCTCCTCTGGCACAGCCCGGATTTCCGGTTCCCGGATGAACACGTCTACCTGGATATCGCCC
>CAYWKN010000050.1:5957-13096 GCA_964458765.1 uncultured Verrucomicrobiota bacterium | reverse complement strand
CCCCCATCATGATCCGCGTCAACAACGGCAACGCCTGCCCGCCGTGCTCGCCCAACACACGCGCCGCCGACGGCACCACAAACCCCAGCATGACCGTCGCCACCACAATGGCGAACGCCACGATGATTCCGGGATAGATCAACGCCGATACCACCCGCTCGTTCACGCGCTGCTGCTCTTCCAGGAAATCCGCCAACCGGTCAAGCATGGCATCCAGACTGCCGGAACGCTCCCCAACCTCCAGGATCGCCCGCTCGAACGGCCTGACCGCGGACGAAGCCTCCCCCAGCGCCGCCGCCAGCGAAGCGCCTTCCCGGATCCTGTCCCGCACCCCGGCCAGCAGTCCCGCCGAAGCGCCCAGTTCCGGAGCCTCGATCAGGATTTCCAGCGCGCCGACCATCGGCAACCCGGAGGCCATCAACACGCTCATTTCACGGTAGAAGGCCACGCGGGTTTCGGCCCCGAACGAGGAACGCCGCCCGGCAATCCCGCCTTCAGCGGCCGCCCCGCCCGCAGGCGCCAGGGATTCGGCCAGCACGCCGCGCGCCGCCAGCTTCTCGCGCGCCTCCTTGGGATCCGCGGCTTCCACCAGCCCGCGCCGCACCGCGCCGGCGCTGTCAAAGCCCTTGTAGGCATAGGTCTTCACGCGCCGGAAATCCCCAACGCATACATGACTTCGGCCAGGGTGGTCTCGCCGGCGAGCACCTTGTCGAGCCCGTCGCCCAGCAGGCTGTTCCGGCCGGCGCCGCCTGCCGCCCGCCACTGCCTGCGCGCCGTCTCGTCGCCGCCGCGGATGGCGTTCTGCATGGCTTCGTCCACCACCAGCATCTCAAAGATCCCGATGCGGCCGCGATAACCACCCAGGCATTCCGGACAGCCCGCCGCCTCGTAGACCGGCCGCCCCGCCAGCACCCGCCCGGGCTCGCCGAGAAGGGCCAGATCCTCGTCCCGTACCGGCGTTGCCCGCCGGCAGGACGGACACAACCGCCGCACCAGCCGCTGTGCCAGCACGCCCCGGATTGCCGCCGCCAGCAAGTACGACTCCACCCCCATATCCATCATCCGGATAACCGCGCCCGCCGCATCGTTGGTGTGCAGCGTGGTGAACACCAGGTGTCCCGTCAGCGAAGCCCGCACGGCGATTTCCGCCGTTTCCCGGTCGCGCGTCTCCCCCACCAGGATCACATCGGGATCCTGCCGCAGGATATGGCGCAGCCCGGCGGCAAACGTCAGGTTGATCTTGGGCTTCACCTGCATCTGCCCGATGTCCGGAAGCTGGTATTCCACGGGATCCTCGATCGTCAGCACGTTGCGCCCCCGGGTATCCAACTGGCGGATGGAGCCGTACAGGGTGGTCGTCTTCCCGCTGCCGGTCGGACCGCTCACGATCAGCAGCCCGTGCGACTCCTTCAGGAGCGATTCCCACGTGTGCCGCACCCCCGCCGGCATGCCCAGGGCCGCCAGCGGCAGGACGGAGGATTCCCGGTTGAGCAACCGCAGCACCACGCGTTCGCCTTCCGCCACCGGAATCGTCGAAACACGGATATCCACCTCGCGCTCCCCCACCCGCACCCGCGCGGAACCGTCCTGCGGCAGCCGCCGCTCGGCGATATCCAGATGGGCCATCACCTTCATGCGCGACACCAGCGCCCGCTCCATACGCTTGGGAGGCGAGGCCTGCTCGTACAGCACCCCGTCCACCCGGTACCGCACCCGCAACCGCGACTCGAAGGGCTCCACATGGATGTCCGAGGCCCGCGCCTTGAGCGCTTCGAGGAGGATCAGGTTGACCAACTGCGTCACCGGCGCATCCTCGGCCGACTGAAGCAGGTCATCCGCGCGGGGCCCCGCGTCCGCCCCCGCGGCGTCCGGCGGCGCGAGGTCGCGCAGGAACTCCTCGGCGGTTCCCTGGCGCTCGAAATAGCAGCGCTCGATGCAACGCAGGATGACGTCGCGCGGCGCCGCCACCGGCTGCAGCTCGGAACCCAGCGCCAGCGCCACATCCTCCTGCAGGCGCAGGTCCGCGGGGTCGGCCGTCAACAGGCCCACCCCCCCCTTCCACCGCACCGGCAACACCGCATGGGTCCGCGCCCATTCCACGGGGATCCCGGCCAGGAGCGAGGCATCCAGGAGGTCATCCCCGACTTCGGCCAGAAACGGCACTCCAAGCTCCGCCGCCTTCCGGCTCAAGGATTCCATGGATTCGTCGCTTGTGTTCATCGCTCCCCTTGCACCCGGAGGGCGCTTCAAGGCGTGGCAGCACCGGGGGAGAGGACCGCCGTCTCCGCCAGGTTCGTGGCATCGAACCCCGCGCGCCGGCCCCAGTCACGCGTTACGGCTTCCGCCGTGTCCTCTCCGCCCAGCACGTGCGGCGTCACGAAAATGATCAGGTTCGTCCGCTCCACGCTGTCCACGGTATGACGGAACAGGATACCCAGCAACGGGATGGACCCGAGGATCGGAACCCGGCGCACGGTGTTGATCCGGTCCTCGCGGATCAATCCGCTGATCACAATGGTGCGCCCGTCGGGAATCGTGACCGTCGTCGAAACCTCGCGCTTGGCAATGGTCGGCGTGAATTGCGTGCCGGACGGCCCCGGATCGATGATCGCCTCGATGCTGGGGTTTAGCGCCATGCATACCTCGTTGGAGGGGTTGATGTGCGGCGTCAGCTTGAGCTTGATCCCCACATCCACGCGCTCGATGTTCTGGATGACGTCCCGCGAGGCGCCCGCCCCGCCCTGGATGGTGGACTTGAGCACGGGGATGTTGTTGACCACGCTGACGCTGGCTTCCTTGTTGTTCTGCGAAACCAGCGGCACGCTCGAAAGGATCCGCACCTTGCCCTTCTTCTGCAGGGCATTGATGTTGATCGCCGCCGGGAAACCCGCCACCACCTTGCCGTCGGCATCGATCCGCGTACCCTTGGCCACACCCACCGTGATCCCGCGGGGGAACACGCCGTCCTGGATGGCGCTCATCAGCGTATCGGCGCCCTCGCTCAGCGTGCTGGCGCCCTGCACAACCGTATCGCCCACCTTGGCGGGCATATTGATGGCGGCCAGTTCCACGCCCACATCCAGCGAATCGTCCATGCCGGCCTCGGCAATGACGACTTCGATCAGCACCTGCTGCGGCATCTGGTCGAGCTTCTCCACGAGGGATCTCACAAATTCGAAGTCCATCGGCGCGGCATTGACCAGCAGCGCGTTGTTGGCGGCCACCGGTTCCACGGCGATCCGCTGCTCGCCGACTTTCGCGGCATCCTTGCCCAGCGACTTTTCGAGAAGCGCATTGAGACTCTTGGCGGCCTCCTCGGCGGAGATGTACTTCAGGAAGATCGCGTGCAGATTGCCGCGGCCGGCCGAGGACTCCACGTCAATCAGGTCCAGGATGGCCTTGACGTCGGCGATCTCCGAGGCAGTCCCCACCATGACAATGCTGTTGGCGTGCGGCGCGGCAAACAGCGTCAGGGTGGTTCCGGTCTTCAGGGGCACCCCTTCGCGCACCGTGCCGGCTTTCCCCGCCGTCGCGCGGTTGTACTGCTGCACGAAATCCAGGGCGCTGGCGTGCTTGAGGACGTACACCTCGCTGACGGTTCCCACGCCCGGCCGGTCCAGCTCCGCGATGATCTGCTCGAAACGCCGGATGTTATCCGCCGTATCGGTCACGATCAGGTGATTGGTCGCCTCCACAGCCGCGACGGTTCCGCCCTTCTCGCGCCCCGCCAGCGTTTCCATCACCTTGCGCAAGTCCGAAACGTTCGTGTGCCGCAGGCGGATGACCCGCGTAACCAGCCCCAGGGCCGGCACCAGACGGCCTTCCCCCACCACGGGGGCCGAAGGTGTCGTCCGGGGCGGCAGCGGAACCACCCGGCTGAAGCCGCCCTCCTCCACCACCGCGCAACCGCTGGATTCAAGGATCTTCTGGGCCAGCTCATAGGCGGTCGCCACGGGCACCCGCGGCGCCAGAACCGTCAACTGGCCCTTCACGCCCTCGTCCACCACGAAACGGCGTCCGGTCACTTCCTGGATCACCTTGACGAACGCGCGCACATCCACGCGGTCGAAATTGAGGCTGACCGTTCCCGCCTCCCCGCCGGCGGCGCCCTGCGCCAGCGACAGCGCCGCCCAGCCCGCGGCGACCACCATCACCAGCAGCGCCGCCCAACGGCGTCCACCCCGCCCATGCGCCGCCACCTCTGGAGCCGAACGTTCCACCCGACATCCTCCCGACGTCCGCCGGGGCATCACTTCAGGATGCCTCGCTCGGACGACTCGATGAACTTGACGATAGAATCCACCTCCGGCGTCAGCTCGATCTCCGCGCGGATCTTCTCGAGCGCCTGCCGGGTCGACAGCCCGTCCCGGTACAGGATCCGGAACACCTTCTTGATCACCGCCTGCGTTTCCGCCGCCACATTCATCCGCTGCAGCTTCACCGAATTGATCCCGTGCACCGCCGCCGGATTGCCCTCCACGAGCATGTACGGCGGAACATCCTGCGTAATGCGCGACATCCCGCCGATCATCGCGAAACGGCCCAGGCGGGTGAACTGGTGGATCCCCGTCATGCCCCCAATGGTCACGTCGTCCTCCACCCGGACATCGCCCGACAGGGATGCGCCGTTGGCCATGATAACACGGTTTCCGACTACCGAGCCATGTGCCACATGACAATAGGCCATGATCAGGCATCCATCCCCGACCCGTGTGACTTCGCCGTCGGCCGTGCCCGAATTGACCGTCACGTATTCCCGGATGGTGGCCCGCGCCCCGATTTCCACATACGTGGTACCGCCGCGGTACTTCAGGTCCTGCGTCTGCGACCCGATGCTGGCGAACGGAAAGACCGTGCACTCCGGCCCGAGGCGGGTATGCCCGTCCAGGAAGACGTGGGGCATGATCCTCGACCGGTCGCCGACCTTCACGTTGGCGCCGACCACGGCGTAGGCGCCGACTTCGACATCCACCCCGAGTTCGGCCCCGTCCTGTACAACGGCCGAGGGATGTATGCGCGTCATTCCGCCACCTTCCTGTCGGAAATCATGCACATGAGTTCCCCTTCCGACGCCAGTTCGCCGTCCACCAGGATCTTCCCCTGGAATTTCGCCAGCTTGCTCTTGATCGTCAGGAACTCCACCTCGATGCGCATCTGGTCGCCCGGCCGGATCACACGCCGGAAGCGGGCCTTGTCGATGGCCATGAAGTACGGAACCCGCTCGCCCGCCCCCGCCAGGCGGTTCATCAGGATGCCGCCGGTCTGCGCCATGGCTTCCAGTTGCAGCACACCCGGCATGACCGGCGTGCCCGGGAAATGCCCCTGGAAAAAGGGCTCGTTCATCGAGACGTTCTTGATCGCCACAATGCGCTTCTGGTCGTCGCACTCGATAACCCGGTCCACCAGCAGGAACGGGTACCGGTGCGGCAGCAACTTCAGGATCTCCTGTATATCCAACGTCGGCATGTCTTCTGTTCTCCTTCCCGGAATCTGCTAGACGGCGGCCGTGAGGGCCTTGACCTTGTCAATCCGCTCCCACGTGAACACGTCGAGGTTGTCCACCCGGCCGAAATGCCCGTAGGCCGCCGTCGCCTCGTAGATCGGCCGCAGCAGGTCGAGCTGCCGGATGATCTCGGCGGGCTTGAGCCCGAAGACGCTCCGCACCGCGCGGGCGATCTTCTCGTCCTTCACAATGCCTGTCCCGAACGTGTCCACATGCACGGACACCGGGTCCGGGAACCCGATCGCGTAGGCCACCTGCACTTCGCAGCGGCGCGCCAGCCGGGCCGCCACCACGTTCTTGGCCACGTACCGCGCCATGTACGCGGCGCTGCGGTCCACCTTGGAGGGATCCTTGCCCGAGAAAGCGCCGCCGCCGTGCCGCCCCATGCCGCCGTAGGTATCCACAATGATCTTCCGGCCTGTCAGCCCGCTGTCGCCGTGGGGCCCCCCGATCACGAACCGCCCCGTGGGGTTGATCAGGTACCGCGTCCTCTTCAGGAGCCGCGCGGGGATCTCCTTCTTGACGATTTCCTCGATAATGCCTTCCCGCAGGGTCCGGTAGCTGACATCGGGCGAATGCTGCGCCGACACCACCACCGTATCCACGCGCACCGGGCGCCCGTCCTCGTAGGCCACCGTCACCTGCGATTTCCCGTCAGGCCGGAGGAACGGCAGTATGCCCTTGCGGCGGGCTTTCGCCAACGCCCGGCTCAGCCGGTGCGCGAACATGATCGGCATGGGCATCAGTTCCCGGGTTTCGTCGCAGGCGTAGCCGAACATCATCCCCTGGTCACCCGCGCCCTGCTCCTTGAACATCCCCTGGCCGGCCGTGACCCCCTGCGAAATGTCCGGCGACTGCCGGTCCATGGCCACCATGACCGCGCAACTTTCGGACGAAAAGCCCAGTGTCGCATCCGTGTAGCCGATCATGCGGATCTTTTCGCGGGCCACATCCGTGTAGTTGACGATCGCCTTGCTCGTGGTTTCGCCGGCGATCACCACCAGGCCGGTGCTGACCAGCGTCTCGCATGCCACGCGCGCCCTGGGATCCTGCCGCAAGTTGGCGTCCAGGATGGCATCCGAAATTCCGTCCGCCACCTTGTCGGGATGCCCTTCGGAAACCGATTCCGAGGTAAAGAGATACTTGTCAGCCATAACCGCCTCTCCTGTTGTGTTGCTTTGACCCGCACCCCCTGAGTGCAGGGGGAGAAGAGTACCGGAATCACTGGATCAGTTCAAGTATTTCGGGGGCCGCCCGCGCCGCCAGGGCCCGGCATTGATCCAGGACTTCCACCGCCGTGCCCGCCCCCAACGCCCCATGCGCCAGGCCCTTGGCCTCCTCGAGCGTCACACTGCGAACCACGGATTTGACCAGCGGGACCGACGAAGGGACCATGCTGAGTTCATCAATTCCCAGCCCCAGCAACAGGGGGGTCATCAGGGGATCGCCGGCCATCTGGCCGCAAACCCCAACCCAGATCCCCTTCTCGTGCCCGGCGTCAATGGTCGCCTTGATCAGCTTGAGAACAGCGGGATGGGTCGGCTCATACAGGTGCGCCACCCGGTCGTTCACCCGGTCCACGGCCAGCGCATACTGCACCAGGTCGTTCGTCCCGATGCTGAAGAAGGCCACATGC
>CAYWKN010000050.1:0-5947 GCA_964458765.1 uncultured Verrucomicrobiota bacterium | reverse complement strand
TGACGCCCACCTCGATTCGCTCATCGAACGGAACACCCCGCCCCCGCAACTCGGCCTTGCATTCCTCCAGCATGGCGTTGGCACGGATCACCTCGTCCACGTTGCTGACCATCGGATACATCAGGCGGACCTTGCCGTGCGCGCTGGCCCGCAACACCGCCCGCAACTGGGCCTTGAAGATGGCGGGCTGGGCCAGGCAGAACCGGATCGCCCGGAAGCCGAGGAACGGATTGATCTCCTGGGGCATCCTGACCGCCGAGGCGAATTTGTCGCCCCCCAGGTCCACCGTCCGGATGATGACCGCCGCCGGCGCCAGGGAGGCCGCCACATGCCGGTACGCCTCGAATTGCTCCTCCTCCGAGGGAAGGTCGTTCCGGGAAATGTACAGGTACTCCGACCGGAACAGCCCCACACCATCGGCGCCGTATTTCCGCACCTCCTCCGCCTCATCCTGAAGCTCGATGTTGGCCGAAAGCACCACGGTCCGCCCGTCCGGCGTCGTGGCGGATTCGTCCTTCAGCGAGTTCAGGCTGTTCCGGATCAGGTTGCGCGCTTCGGCAAGTTGCCCGTACTTGCGGAGGCTTTGCTCGCCGGGATGCACGATGAGGATGCCCTCCGTGCCATCCATGAGCACCGAATCGCCGGTCGCCAACCGCCGCGTCACATCCCCCAGGCCCACCACCGCGGGTATGCCCAGCGCCCGCGCCATGATCGCCGTGTGCGAAGTGGCGCTGCCCAGATCCGTCGCAAACCCCAGCACCAGGTCCTTGCGCAGCGAGGCCGTCTCCGAAGGCGCCAGATCGGACGCCACCACGATACTCTTCTCCCGCAGTCCGTCCAACACGTGGGCCACCTCGCCGGTCAGGTTCCGCAAGACCCGGCGCGCGACATCCTTGACGTCCGCCACCCGCTCGCGCAGATAGTCGTCCTCCACAACAGCCAGCGCTTCGCTGTATCGCCCGGCCACCAGCCGAACCGCCGCCTCCGCGCTCTTGCGATCATCCTGGATCTTCCGGATGGTTTCCTCCACAAAGGCGCCGTCGTCGAGCACCATCTTGTGCACATCGAAGATGTTGGCGTCGTAATCCCCGATCACCCGCTGCACATTGCGCTGGATCGTGTTGATCTGCCGGCGGGTTTCGATGATGGCAGCCTCGAAGCGGAGGATTTCCGCCGCGACGTCGCCGGAGGCCAGTGTCTGTTCCGACGGCTGCGCGTCTTCGCCGCTTACCAGGTACACCGAACCGGACACCACGCCGGGCGAGACGCCGATGCCGCGGATCAGGATTTCCTCGTGGCCGTTCTTGTGCGGCTTTTTCACGGATGGCCCGTCAATCCTCGAAGAACTTGTTGTCCACCAGATGCTGCAGTTCGTCCAGGGATTCCTCGGCGTCCAGGCCTTCCGCGGTGACCGTCAGCCGGCTGCCCAGCCCCGCCTCGAGGGTCATCAGGCCCATGATGCTCTTGCCGGACACCGTGTTGCCATCCTTCTCCACGGTAATGTCGCTTTCGAAACGCGATGCCGTCTTGACAAACAACGCCGCCGGCCTGGCGTGGAGCCCAAGCTGATTCACCACCTTGAACTCCCGCATCAGGATGCGCGCGCCGGACTTGGAGGCTTCGCGTTTACTCATCCGCCTTCCCTCCGGCCGCCAGAATCGTGATCAGCTTGTCATCCAGTTCCTTGGCGGCATCGTGCCCCAGCCGCTTGAGCAACTGGTCCAGGGCCGCCACTTCCACCACGTTGGCCACATCGCGGCCCGGCGCCACCGGGATGCTGATCGAGGGTATCCGCACCCCAAAAATGTCCCGCATCCCCGGCGTCTGCCCGCTCCGGTCATCCGCGGCCACCGTGTCCGGTGTGCACAGTTGGATCACCAGATCCAGCCGCTTCTCCCCGCGGACCGATGCCACCCCGAACAGGCTGGGCACGTGAATGATCCCCAACCCCCGGATTTCCATGTGATACCGCGTCGCCCGCATCGGGGAACCAATCACGCCGCCCGAACTGTCCACCCGGCACGAGGTAACGTCGTCCGCCACCAGGCAGTGCCCGCGCTTGATCAGCGACAGCGCCGTCTCGCTCTTGCCGACGCCCGCCTTGCCCGTGAGCAGCACGCCCAGCCCCATGATCTCAACCATGGTACCCTGGATCACCTGCCGCGGCGCCATCAGGCTTTCCATGACGATCGTCGCGAGGTTGACAAAATTCTTGGTGATCAGCGGTGTGCGCATCACCGGCGTCTTGAACTCCTCCGCCAGTTCCACCAGCTCGGGGAGCACGCGGTGCCGCCGGGTCACCACCAGACACGGGATGTGCTCCTCGAAGAGTTTCTGCAGCCGGCTCCGCCTCTCGCTGTCGGAAAGCGAATGCAGGTACGCCATTTCCGCATGCCCCAGCGTTTGCAGGCGCCGGGGGGCGAAATAGTTGAAGAAACCCGTAAGCGCCAGCCCGGGCCGGTTCACCGCCGCCTCCTCGATCCGGCGGCTCAATCCCGGCTCGCCTGCCACCAGATCCAGTTCCATCCGGGAACGGCCGGCCTCCAGGAAGTTGGCCACCGTCACCACCGGCTTATGTACTCCGGTTTCGCTCATGTCTTCCCCGTCCTAGGCTTCCGTGACCGGCTCCAGATCGCGCAACTTCCCGTCGCCCTTGTGCTCATGCCTCTTGTCAATCGTCCGCCGCAACTGCTTCTCCACCTTGTCCACCACCTCGTCGATGGCCGCGTACATGTTCTCGGATTGCGACTTGGCTTCGACGCGGATGTGGCGGCTGGCATGGGCGATCACTTCCGCCGTATGCACGTACTTCTGGATATCCAGGATCACATGCGCCTTGTCCGCGCGCGGGAATTCCGCCGCCAGTTTCGCCATGCGCTTCTGCGCATAGTCCCTCATGCTTTCGGAAACATCCACATGCCGTCCGGTTATTTCAATGGCCATATCTTGCCCTCCCAAGCACTACATACTGAATCTCGGTCCCAAATACAACTCCCGACTCACTTCATCGCGGATCAGGAACTCGCTGGTCCCCTCCCGCAGAACCCGCCCCTCGCAGATCAGGTACGCCCGGTCCACGATCGAAAGCGTCTCGCGGACGCTGTGGTCTGTGATGAGGATACCCAGGCCGCGCTGCTTGAGGCTCCGGATGATCTCCTGCACATCGTAGACCGCCAGCGGATCCACGCCGCTGAAAGGCTCGTCCAGCAGGATCATGGCCGGCTCCGTCACCAGCGCCCGCGCGATCTCGAGCCGCCGCCGTTCCCCGCCGCTCAACGTGAACGCCTTCTGCCCGGCCAGTCCGGCAATCCCCAGGTCTTCCATCAGTTCCTGCAGGCGCTGCCGCCGCTGGCGCGTCGTCAGCTTGCGGGTCTCCAGGATCGCCAGGATGTTTTCCGCCACGGTCAGCTTGCGGAAGATGGACGGCTCCTGCGCCAGGTAACCCATGCCCATCCGGGCGCGCTCGAACATCGGCAGCGCCGAAATGTCCCTTCCCTTGAAGAAAATCTTCCCGGCTGTGGCCCGGATCAACCCCACGATCATGTAGAAGGTGGTGGTCTTGCCCGCGCCGTTCGGCCCCAGCAGCCCGACGATTTCGCCGGGCTGCACCGTGATGCTCACGCCCTGCACAACCGTGCGCCCGCGGTAGGACTTGATCAATTCGTCTGTCCGGATCAACGGTTCCACATTCGCCTCGCTTACCGCTTCAACAGCCCGTCAAAACCGCCCTGTCCCGGGGCAATCCGCAACACGGCATCCTCGCACTTCACCTTGTCGTCGTCACGGCTGAAGATGATGCGCGACCCGGACATGATTTCCGCCCCGCGCTTCACCACCGGCCGCCCCGTCAGCACCAGCAAGCCCGACTTGACGCTGTAGGTCGCCCGATCGCAGGTGGCCACCCGGTCCTCCTGCTCAATCCTGACGTTGCCCACGGCCGTGATCATCTCCGGCTGGTTGCCGACACTGAACACCGCCGTCATCTGGTCCGCCTTGATGACCACCCGCTCATCCGTCACCACGACATCCCCCTCGAATACCGCCGTCTTGCGCGGATAGTCGAAATCGAGCCGCCGCGACGTGATCACCGTCTCGGGTCCGCCTGCCGCCGCCGGGGCCTGCGCCCGGACCCATCCGGCCGCCAGCGCCACCGCCATGCCCACCGCCATCCATCTGCCGTTCATATCACCGTCTCCCCGCTGTTTCCTTCCACACGCTGGTGTTCTGCAGCACCACACGCGCCTGATTCAGGATCTCAATCCTCTGGTCCGCGGCCGCGTACCGGAACCCGCGGCCCGTCACCTTCATCCCGCCACGCTCGATGCTCACGTCGGCGTTGGAAAACGCCATCTTGTCCTTCCGGTTAAAGGTGCACTGCGCGGCCGTAACCGTCGCCTCGACCTGCCCTTCACGGAACATCACAATCCGCAACCCCGTGATCTTCACCTGGCCGTCGGCCAGAATCTCCGCCTGCTCGCCGACCACCTCGGATTTCTTGACGCCGTTCTCGTCGAATTCCGGAACCCGGAAGTCCCGGATGATCTGGGGCCCCGCCGACTTGGGCGGCACGGGGAGCTTCTGCTCCCGCGCCGTGGCCACGGCCGCCAGCGCCACCATCCCGGCCATCCAAAGTATCCTACCCGCGCCGCACCGTTTCATGAATGATCCTTAATGTCCGCCAAAGCCCGCCCAGCACAGCCAACGGAACCGTATTGTCCTTGTCCGACATCGCCTCCGCCGGGTTGGTGTGTGTCTCCAGGAATACCGCGTCGCACCCCGTCGCCACGGCGGCCCGCGCCAGCGCCGGAGCCCACCGCCCGTCGCCGCCGCTGCGGTCCCCCGCGCCGCCGGGCTTCTGCACACTGTGGGTGGCGTCGAAAACCACCGGATACCCCGTCTCGCGCAGGATCAACAGGCTGCGCATGTCCGCCACGAGATTGTTGTAGCCGAACGATACGCCGCGCTCCGTCAGCAGGATCCGGTGATTGCCCGTGCTCTCGATCTTCTCTATCGCGTTCCGGATGTCCCACGGAGCCATGAACTGCCCCTTCTTGATATTCACCACGGCGCCGGTCTTCCCCGCCGCCACCAGCAGGTCCGTCTGCCGGCTGAGAAACGCCGGTATCTGGAGGATATCCACCACCTTGGCCGCGCGGACCGCCTCCTCGACCGTGTGCACATCCGTCAGCACCGGCAGATGGAACCGGTTCTTGACTTCGCCCAGGATTTCGAGACCCCGCTCAAGCCCCGGCCCCCGGAACGACCGGACGGAGGAACGATTGGCCTTGTCATACGAGGCCTTGAACACCAGGGGTATCTTCTGGGACCGCGCCAGCCGCGCCAGGCGTTCGGCAATGGCCAGGCAACCCTCGCGGCTCTCGATCACGCAGGGACCCGCGATCAGCGCCAGCCCCTTGCCGGCGCCCACTTGGAAATCACCAATCTTGATCGTCCGTGTCTTCATTCCGTCCTTTCCGTCCTGCCCGCCCCCATCACGGAGCAAGCCCGGCCGCCCGCAACGCCGCTTCCGCCAGCGCGATATCCCCGGGAGTATCCACCCCCAGGCCGGCTTCCACCGTCCGCACCACCTTGATCCGCCCCCCGAGATGCAACGCCCGCAACTGTTCAAGCTTCTCCGCCTGCTCCAGCACGCAGGGCGCCGTCGCCACCAGCCGGTTCAGGAAGGCCCGCCTGTACGCATAGATCCCCACGTGCCGCCAATGCTCCAGCCCGGCAGGCGGGGTATCCCGCACAAAAGGAATCACCGACCGGGAAAAATACAACGCCCGCCCGCTCCCGTCGCACACCACCTTCACCACCGAAGGCCTGTTCAACTCCTCCTCGCACCGGACAGGCGCGGCGGCCGTGGCCATGTCCCACCCGCTATCCTCCACCATAGCCTGCGCGAGTCCGTCAATCAACCCCGGATCTATCAGGGGCTCGTCCC
>CAYWKN010000049.1:5954-13640 GCA_964458765.1 uncultured Verrucomicrobiota bacterium | reverse complement strand
TTCCGCATGTGGCGGGCGGAAACGTGGACGGAAAAACGCCGTGAACGGTTACGCGTTTCATGGAGTATCTGAGAGTGAACTGGAGGCGGGCATGATCAGTCGTGAACGAGTCAAACGAGCCATTCACTTCCAGGGGGTGGATCACATTCCGCATTTCCTGCCTGACGGCAAGATCGCAAGACTGACCGTCACCCCCGAATCGCGCCGCCAAGACCTCGCCATGCACCCGCCGTACGATGCCGCCATCTAGAATCCGCAATGGGAACGGACGCCGCCCTGTGGCAAAGAAAGGAACGATGTCATGAAAGCAGCATTCAGAAAGAACGGTACACTGGTCATCAGAGAAGCATCGCTGCCGCCGTTGCAAACGGGTCAGCTCCGGTTGAGGGTCGACGCCTGCGGGGTCTGCGGCACCGATGTCCATTCCACGGCGGACAGAGAGGAGCAGTTCGGTCACGAAGTGGCCGGCACTGTGCTTGAAATCGGAACCGGCGTGACCGGACTGCATCCCGGACAAAGAATCGTGCTCGACTCGGCCACGCCGTGCGGTCGTTGCAGCGCCTGCCGCAATGCCGAGCAGGAGTTCTGCACGGATATCCAGAGTTTCTGGTTTGTCCCAAGCTTCGGCTTTGCCGAGGAGATGATCGCTCCGGCGGTTTGCGCCATTCCGTATGACGGGCTGACGCCCGCGGTTGCAAGCCTGCAAGAGCCGCTCGGCGTCGCGTTGGATCTGGTGCGGCTGTCGGAAATCACGCCGGATTCAAACGTGTTGATCCTGGGTCAGGGTCCGATCGGGTTGATGGCGACTGCGCTGGTCAAGAACGCCGGCGCACGCCGGATTTTCGTGTCGGAGCTGGCCTCGCGGACCAAACGCGTGGAACTTGCCGGCGCGTTTGGCGCCGACCAGTGCCTTGATCCGACGGTCACCGATCTGACCGGATACAAATTCGGGTGCAGCATCGACCGCATTCTGGTGACGGCGCCGCCCAAGGTGCTGCCGTCGGCGTTCAACATCGCCTGCAAGGGCGCGATTGTCTCCTTCATCGGCATCGCCTTTGGCGAGGCCGCCAACGTCACCTTCGACGCCAACGCCTTCCACTTCAAGAAGCTCCAGTTGCGGGCGTCGTTCGCCTCGCCCGCCCAGTTCGGGCCGCGGGCGCTCCGCTGCCTCAAGGAGGGCGTGGTGGACGGCGACGCCATGGTCACCCACCGTTTCCCGCTGGACCAGTTGGGCGAGGCCATCCGCGTTTCGTTGTCGGCGCCGGATGCCGTCAAGGCGGTCATTCTGCCGTGAACTGGGAGGCGGGGCGCATATGCCCAGCTTGATTTGCCACAAACCTGAAACCAGGAATCCGTTATGAAAGAGGAAACCCCGCCATTGACCGCGCCCAATGTCATGATCATCCTGACGGATCAACTGCGCGCCCAGGCACTGGGCTGTTACGGCAACGAGCAGGTCATGACGCCGCACATCGATGCGCTGGCGGCGGAAAGTCTGCGGTTCGAGCAGGCGATCTCGAACTGCCCGGTCTGCATGCCCGCCCGCTCGGCACTGCTCTCCGGCCAGTATGCGCGCCGCTGCACCGGCAACCTCAACAATCATCACCTGGTCGACGAAGCCGGAAACTGGTACATCACGGATCCGCCCGAGCATACACGCACACAGCTCCCGCTCAAGTGCCTGCCGGAACACCTCAAGGGCATGGGCTACGCGAACGCGCTCATCGGCAAATGGCATATCCACCCCGAGCCGCGCCTGCTCGGCTTCGATTCCTGGTGCTATCCGCTCGTCTATCACCGCTACTACCACCAGGGCTACTTCGAGAACGACACCGCCTACGTGGTGGATGAGTTCGCGCCCTTCTTCGAGGTGAACAAGTTCGCCGGGTTCCTGGATCGGCACGCCACGGACAAGCCGTTCTTCTGCTACTACAACATCTCGCTGCCGCACATGCCGCTCAGTCAGATGCCCGATGCGTATCGAGGCCTGTACAACCCCGACCAACTGGCGTTGCGACCCAACGTGCGCTCACAGAGTCCGGAACAGGATGCGCACTGGTTCCGGGCGTACATGTCGATGTATATTCGCGGGCGCAAGCTCGACGTGCCCGAGGTGGAGATCGAGCAGATGGACATCCGCACCTTGACCTCCCTCTACTACAGCCTGGTCACGATTACCGATGATATTGTCGGACGGCTCGTCGCGCAGCTCAAACAGCGGGGGCTCTACGAGAACACCCTGATCCTGTTCACCTCCGACCATGGCGACATGCTCGGCTCCCACGGGCTCTACAACAAGGAACAGCTCTACGAGGAATCCATCCGCGTCCCGCTCCTGTTGCACGGCCCCGGCATCAACCCCGGCGTGTGTACCGGGCAGATCGCCCAGATCATCGATCTGATGCCGACGCTGCTGGAGTATCTCGGCGCGGACATTCCTGACGGCGGCGACGGGCAGTCGCTCATGCCGGTCGTCAGGGGGCAGCGCAAGGAGCTTGAGCGCAATGCCGCCTTCATCGAGTGCAACAACTATAAGATGGGCATCCGGACCCCGCGGTATACCTACGGCATCCAGATCGACCCGCGCTCGCTGGAGGTGGCGAACGACGCCCTGCTGTTCCACGATCTGGCCGCCGACCCCTACCAGCAGACCAACCTGCTGGACCACCTGCCGGACGACCTCAAGCCCACCGCGCAGGCGCTGCGGGACCAATGCGTCCGCTGGCACCGTGAAACCCCCTGGCTCGATAACCCCTGCCGGTTCTTCGAACTGTTCTGAACAGGAGTCCGATTCCGCCGTGGAACAGTTGAGGGGGAGCATCGGGGGGGGTGAGCATGTGGTGTGTGAGTTTGGAGAGGGGAAACGATGACTACTTTGCATTACCGGGAACCTGCGCGTGATATTCCCCTGCTGCCGCCGACGGACGTTGTGGTTTGCGGCGGCGGGAAACACGGCATGAAAACCGATCTTGACCCACCTCGATTCCTCACGATTCGCGCTGTGGAGGGCTCCTACACGATCCCCTACATTCGTTCGGATCGTGACGGATATCGCGGTGAAGGCGCCGGGACCGTGATTGCTGCGCTCGGCGACAGCATCACCGAGGGGTACTGGGGGGAACGCTTCTGGCGGGATTCGCTCGATTTGACGGCGGACCTGTTCCCGCCCGAATCGGTATCCCGCGACGGACGCAACTTTCCGCAGTATGCACCTACCGCGAAAGTGCATGCGAAGAAGCAGCCGCCGGACTCCAACTGCTTCACAAGCTGGATGCCGCGCCTGAACGATCTGCTCTCCGAACAGTGGCGCCGCCCGGTCTTCATCGCCAACGAGGGCTGGGGCGGAATCACGACCGGCGGCTATCTGGAGATGATGCGGCTGGATGCCGGCTGGCAGGAGCGCATGCGCCTGCTCGACCCCGGCATCTGGCTCATTCATCTGGGTGTGAACGACGAGCGGGCAAAGGTTCCCGTGGACGATGTCGTCTCCAACCTCAACGCCATGATCGATATTCTCATCAACGCCTACAAAGCCGACCCGGCCCATGTCGTGCTGGCGACGCCCTGTTACGATTACGTGCAAGGCGCGGCGGATATTCTGGTTGCCTACCGTGTGGCGATGGAGGGGATCATCGCCGACCGGGGCTTGCGCCGGGGTCCGGATTTCTTCACGGCGTATGCCGTGGAAAAGGAACGCTATTACGGAAGCGATCCCGTGCATCCCAATATCGAGGGCATGCGCAGGATGGCCGATCTCTGGGCGGCGGCATTGGAGAAACCGCCAAGTCACCTGAGTGGTGAATAGGAAGAACATGCCTGGAAAACGTCCCAATATCCTGTTCTTTTGTGTCGACGAGATGCGTGCGGATCATCTGGCCTGCATGGGCAATCCGATGGTGAAGACGCCGAATCTGGATCGGCTGGCCGCGGGCGGCACGCTGTTCCGTCGGGCATATTGCAACAACCCGATCTGCATGCCCGCCCGGGCCACGATGTTCACGGGGCTGTTGCCACGCGATCACGGGCTGCGGGTCAATGGACAAAGCCTGAGGCAGGATATCCCCGTGTTGCCTCAACTGTTCAAGGCTGCCGGTTACCGGACCCATGCCGCCGGGAAACTTCACCTGACGCCGTGGGTTCCTAAAGAGGACCCGCCGCGCCCCGAACATTTTCCTGAATCGATGGCCCACTGGAAAGAAGGCCGGTTGAATACGTTTCCGGTTCCGTATTACGGATTTGACCGGGTGGACTTTGTGGGCGGGCATACCAGTTACGCCTACGGGGACTATCCGGCCTGGCTCAGGGAGCAGGGCGGGGATCCGGCGCAACTGGGGCCGGATCAGGCACTGGAGCCTCCAACCGGGGCTCCGTTGACCTACAAGATGCGTTTGCCAGTTGAATGGCATTACAACCGGTTCATCAGCGATCGCACGATCGAGACGATCCACGAAAGCGCCCGCGACGGCCAGCCGTTTTTCGCCTGGTGCAGTTTCCCCGATCCCCACATGCCGGTGGCGCCTCCCGCGCCTTACTGCCATCAGTATTCACCGGATGATGTTGCCCTGCCTGCCGCAAGAGAGGGGGAGGCGGATGTTCTGCCGCCGGTCTACCGCCAGGTTCTGTCGGGCGATCTGAAACCCAACGGGGTGGATAACCGCGGTGTAACCGAAGCCCACAAGCGCGAAATCATCGCCGGTACCTACGGCATGATCACCCATCTGGATATGGAAATCGGCCGTGTGCTTGATGCGCTGGAGGCTTCCGGGCAGGCGGGGAACACGATCGTGGTCTTCACCTCGGATCATGGCGACATGATGGGAGACCATGGACTTTTATGGAAAAGCTTCTACACCTTCCGGGGGTGTGTGCAGATTCCGTTGATTATCGCGGTTCCGGGTGGAGTCAAGGGACAGGTGACCGAGACGCTGGCCTGTCAGCTTGATGCTCTGCCCACCCTGCTTGGACTGGCCAGCCTTCCGATGCCGGACGACGGCTGGGCGTTGCGTCCGACGCCCTTTGAGCGGGGCTCCGTGCAGCCGTTGCAGAGTTACCCCGGCTGCAATCTGGCGGCGCTTCTGCGAGGGCAGGTGGTGACATCCAAGCGAGAAGACGTGGTGATCGAGAACGACGATCCGACCACCGGATTCCGTGTCCGGGCGCTGGTCACGGATCGTTACCGCCTCACGGTCTATCCCGGCACGAGTCACGGGGAACTGTTTGATTTACAGGAGGACCCGGACGAGCTTTGGAATCTTTGGGGGCGGCCGGATTGCCGCGAATTACGCCAGTCCCTGACGGGACGGTTGCTGGAACGTTATGCACAGGAAACGCCGTTGTTTCCGATTCCGCCATGGAACAGTTGAGAGGGGCGTTGGGGGAGGGAGTGTGTTTGAGAGTATGTGGGTGTGTGAGTTTGGAGAGAGGGAGAAATGAGTACGTCATGCTACCGTGAACCCGCCCGCGACATTCCGTTGTTGCCGGCTGTGGATGTCGTGGTCTGCGGCGGCGGACCGGCCGGCGTCGGCGCGGCGCTGGCCGCCGCGCGCAACGGGGCCCGCGCGATGATCATTGACAAGGAAATCTGCCTCGGCGGCATGGCCACCGCCGGCATGCTGAACCGCCTGGGTCCGTACCACGACCAGGAGAAGGTCATTTTGCGCGGGATACCCTGGGAGATCCTGCGCAAACTGATTGACCGGGGCCTGGCCCAGGAACCGGTCATCTGCGAGCCGAAAAACTGGATGGACTACTGGCTGGTCTTCGATCCCGAAGCCATGAAACGGCTGCTGGACGAGCTGATGCAGGACGCGGGTGTGACGGTGCGCTTGGCGACGCAGGTCGTAGCGCCCATCCTGGAAGGCAACGCCATCAAGGGCGTTCTGATCGAGAGCAAGTCGGGCCGCGAAGCGATCATGGCCAGCACCGTGATTGACTGCACGGGCGATGGCGACATCGCCTTCCGTTCCGGCGCGCCATTCCGGTACGGACGCGATGAGGATAATCAGACGCAGCCCTTTACCCTGATGAGCAAGTATTTGAATATGGATTGGCCGACCGCGTTTCGGTATGTCCGCGAGAACTACGACGCATTGCTCGCCAAAGCACAGGAGGTGGGCAATGATTTTGTTCTGGCCGGGACGGACAACTGGATGCACACGGAGGAATCCTATTTCAACTGTTTGCATGTCCACGATGTAAATGGAACCAACGCCGACCATCTGACCCACTCGGCGATGGAGATGCGGCGCAAGCTCTGGGCCAACATGGAGGTGCTGCGTCGCCATGTGCCGGGGTGCGACCGCATGAGCCTGATCACCACGGCGGCGGCTATGGGCGTACGCGAAACCCGCCGATTCGAGGGAGTGTATACCCTCACGGATGACGATGTGCTCGAAGGCCGCCAGTTCGAGGATCAGGTGTACCGCTATGCCTGTTTCGTGGATATCCATGAACCCAAGCCCGGATCGCGCAGTCGCCTGGCGGACCGCAGCCTGCCTCCGGGCAAATCTTACGGCGTTCCATTCCGTTGTCTGGTGCCCTTGAAAATCGACAACCTGCTGGTGGCAGGACGTTGTTTGTCAGCCACCCATGCCGCGCTCGCGTCCGTACGCATGATGCCGTCCTGCATGGCGATGGGGCAGGCGGCCGGCACGGCGGCGGCGCTTTGCGCAGGAAGCGGCACGTCCGTACGGGAAACGGATGTGCAGGCGCTACGCGACACGCTGCGACAGCAAGGGGTTGAACTATGACCGGGAAAGAGAGAATGCTGAAGACGCTGCGGTTTGAACAACCGGACCGTCCGCCGCATTTCGAGGTCATGTTCGAACTCGAAAAAGAGGCGTTCGGACTGAAGTTCCCCGACCGCCGGGCGTGGGCCGGTTGCTCCGCCACGGATAAGGATCGGATGATCGGCCAGTGCATGGAGATCTACCAGAAAATCGTCGAACGATATCGGTGGGACGCCCTGGCGGTCTTCTGGCCCTGGAGCGATCCCGACGGCGTGGTCGCGGCCAAGCGGACCTTTGGCGACGATATCCTGATCGGCAGCATCGTGGGGCAGTCCACCTGGTCCATCGAAAGCATTACAGACTGGACGGAGTTTGCCGTGCTTCTGACGGATCGCCCCGACGAGGTCCACCGCATCGCGGACGAGAAGACGCGCGTCGCCCTCGAAAAGATCGGGACGCTGATTGATGCCGGCGCCGACTTCATCCATCTGGTCAATGACGTGGCCTTCAACGCCGGACCCTTCATATCCCCCGCGCAATTCTCTGAATTCGTCACGCCCCAGTTGAAGCGGCAGGTTGACTTCATCAAGGCGCACGGCTGCATCCCGTTCGTCCATACCGACGGCAACATTGACACCATTCTCGATGACTACCTATCGCTGGGTGCGGCTTGCTTCCAGTCCGTGGACCCCATGGCCGGCATGGACATCGCAAAGACGAAGCAGCGCTGCCAGGGGAAAATGGCGCTCATGGGCAACGTCCAATGCAACTTGCTCCAGGACGGCCCGCTGGAGGCGATCCGGAAATCCGCGCTCTACTGCCTGGAAAACGCCTCGTCCGGCGGCGGGTACATTTTCGGCACGTCGAACACCATCTTCCCCGGCATGCCCCTGGCGCACTACGAGTACATGCTGGAGGTGTACCGCGAGTTTTGCCAACGGAGGCATGCGTGAAAACC
>CAYWKN010000049.1:0-5854 GCA_964458765.1 uncultured Verrucomicrobiota bacterium | reverse complement strand
TCCCGTTGACATCAGCCTCAACTTCATGCCGGCTTTCTTTCACAAGCACCTCGGCGTGACCTATGGCGAGGCCTTCTACTTCGATCCCCGATACCGCGCCGAGGTGGAGTGTGCCGAGAGCCGGTTCCTCTACGAGGTTCTGGGGCGCTTCGGCGTGGGAAGTCCGGCGCCGGATCCTTCACCCAGTCTCTTTATCCAGCCGATCGACCTGCTCAAGGCCACGCAGGGGACGACCGTGTACTGCCCACCCGATGCGACACTGGAAACGCGGGGCCATGTCTGGGCGGACTTCAGCGTTGCGGAAATTGACCGCATTGACCCACACGATGCCGCGCATCACCCGTTTGTTGACACCCTGCTTACCCAGTACCGCGAACTGCAGCGCCTTTACGGCGATCAGGCCGATCTCTTCGGCCTCAAAGCCGGCGTGATGAACCTCCATGCCCCCTTCACCACCGCCCATCAGCTATGCGGCGAAAACCTGTTCTATCTCATGGCCGACGACCCCCAAGGGGCGCGGGTGATTTTCGACAAGATCTGGGCGCTGTACCAGGCGGTCTTCGCGCGCGTCCGCGCGGATATCGGTGCCCCGCCTGCAACGCGGGTGAACCTAGGGGATTGTTCGGCCAGCCTGATTTCCGCCGAGCAGTATCGCGAGGTGGTGCTGCCGGCAAACCAGGCGATCTCGTCGAAGTTCGCGCAGGCGAACTATCATTCCTGCGGTTCTTCCAGCCACTTGCTCGAGGCGTTTGCCGACATCCCGCATGTCTCGTCCATCGAGCTGGGACCCGGCACCGATCTGGAGCGGGCCGTCCGAAACATGCCCGGCGTGGCCATGCGCCCGCTGGTGGATCCGCTGGCGATGCGCAATGCGACCCCGGACGAGGTTGATGCGCTGACACGCACCATGGTGGCCGACTGCGCCCCGGCACCTTCAACGACGCTCTGCGCATGGTCGTTCGACCGGGAGACGCCAGTCGCCAATGTCGAGGCCATGTATGCGGCGGTAAAGCAGGAGACAACATGAGCGCGAAACCCATGACCCCGAAACAACGCATGCTGGCCGCCTACCGGGGGGAACTGCCCGACACCGTCCCGGTCGCGCCGGAATTCTGGTATTACCTGCCGGCCCGGCTTCTCGGCGTGGACATGGTCCGCTTCGAGCGGGAGATCCCGCTCTGGGAAGCCCTGCTGAAGACGTTCCGTCACTACGGTACGGAAGGGTGGGGGGCGGTCTTCACCAGCATCCCCGCGCCTGATGTCAAGAGCACCGAACGCTGGACGGAACTGGCCGATGGCCGGTTCGAGTCGCGGGTGACTCAGGTGACGCCGCACGGGACGCTCACCTCCAGTCAGGTCTATGATCGCCATGAACCGTCCTGGGCGGCGGAACGGCCCATCAAAAATTTTGTCCGGGACTGGCCCGCTTACAAGGCCGCCAGTCTGGGGTGTGTTGAGGAGGCGGATTGGCGTCCGGTGAACCGGGCGGTGGAGGCCGTCGGGGAGGACTACCTGCTGGAGTTGTGGCTCGGGTTCCCGTTCTTCGACTACATCGCCCTGCCGCGCGAGGGCGGGCTGGAGCAGGGCATCTTCGATCTGATGGAGCATGAGGCCTTCTTCGAGCAACTGCATGAGGAATACATCGATTGGATGCGTCGGCTGGCGCGGGTGGCGGCGGCCCGGACGACGGCCGAGTCCTTTTGTATCGGCTGCGCCTGGTCCTGCGTGTCCTTGATCGGACCGGACCTCTGGCGCCGCTGGGACAAGCCCGTCATCCGGGCCGTGGCGGATGAACTCCACGCCGCGGGGAAATTGCTCCACATCCATTTCCACGGCAAGAGCCATGCCGTGCTGGCCGATCTCGCCGACTGCGGGGCCGATTGCGTGTGCCCCTTCGAGCGCGCCCCGGGCGGGGACATTGCCGACCTTGGCGAGGTTCGCCGGATTTTGGGAGACCGGGTGACCGTCAACGGCAATGTCCATACGGTGGAAACGCTGATCCGCGGCACGCCCGCCGATGTCGAACGGGAAGTGGAGGAGATTTTCAGGCAATGGGGGCCGGACAAACGGCGGTTGATCCTCGGCACGGGCGACCAGGTCGGCCGGGAGACGACGGATGAAGACATTGCGGCGATGATCGCAACGGGGCGACGATTGGGAAAATGTTTCTAATTAACAAGGGAGAAGATAATGCAAATTGTAGCAGGTGTGATCGGGTGCGGGAACATTTCAAAGTTCCATTTTTCCGGGCTGGAAAAAGCCGGGGCGGAAATCAAACAGGTCTGCGACCTGGTCGAGGCGAATGCCCGGCCTTATGCGGACAAATTCGGAGCGGTCTACACGGCGGACTGGAAGACCGTCGTGGCCGATCCGGCGATCAACACCGTGGTCATCACGGCCTTGTCGTCGGTACACAAGGCCATCTGCCTGGCCGCGATCGCCGCGGGCAAGGCGGTCATCTGCGAGAAGACCCTGACCGAGAGTCCGCAGGATTCCCTGGAGATCGTCCGCGCCGCCGAGGCCAAGGGCACGGTGTTCTACACGTCCTACATGAAGCGGTTCATCCCGGCGGTGGCGAAGGCGAAGGCACTGCTGCCCGGTCTCGGACGCATCGTCTCCACGCACATTCGTTCCCATCAATGCTGGGGGGATCTCTGGGACGGCAATCCCGCCTCCGGGTTCTTCCACACCCCGCCGGGCGGGATGTCGCAGGTCCGCAGGAACTATGGCGGCGGCATCCTGGTTTGCGGGGGCAGTCATATCCTCGACCTGATCGGCTTCCTGCTGGGGCGGCCGCGCAAGGTCTATGCGAAAGTCCATGCGCCGATTGACCGGGATTATGACCTGCATGCGATGGCGCTGATGGAAACGCAAAACGGACTGGTGGATTTCGAGGTCTGGGCGCATCCGCTCCGGCGCATCGGGTTTCTGCGCGATGGCTGGGACGAGCGGGTGGAGATCAACGGCACGGGAGGACGGCTGGAGATCTTCAGCGCCCAATGGGACAATCCCTGGAACAAGGCGTCGCTTCTGCTGCACCATGACAACGCCAGCGGCGACACCACGGAACACCGCTTTGACGCGGTCTCGCCGTTTGACGGCGCGGTGCAGTTCTTCTGCGGGAACATCTCGGCAGGAACACAGGGTTCCCAATCGCGGGCGACGGGGTATGACGTGGATGAATTGATTGCCCACATCCAGCAGAGCGCACGCAGTGGCCAGGCGGTGGATATCGACTGGAAGCATAACTGAGGAACTGAGACAATGCCGAGACACTTCCCCCCTATCGAGTGACTCGCCGAAATTTGGCGTTGGCAAGAACGACGTGTGTCAGAAAGTAAGGGAGAATTCTATATGAATCAATGTGCTGACGATGGGTGTGGCGCAACCCTACACGTGTCCCCCGACGGCGACGACCGCTGGTCGGGAAGGTGCGCGGTTCCAAGTGCGGACGGGATGGACGGACCGCTGGCGAGTCCCCGCGCCGCCCTGCTGGCGGCTCGGCGCTGCGGGATCTCCGGCGCGGATCGAAGTGGCCGACGGTCTTTACGAGTTGGACGCGCCGCTGGTCTTGACGCCCGCCGACAAGGGCCAGGTGTGGACGGCCGCGGCAGGCGCCAGGCCCGTTTTCAGCGGTGGCCGCCGCCTCGCCGGCTGGCGGAAGGAGAACCGCGAAGGGCGCGAGATGTGGACCCTTGAACTGCCGGAGGCGGCAGCGGGGAACTGGCATTTCACGCAGTTGTGGGTCAATGGCGCCCGGCGGCCCCGCCCCCGTCTGCCCAAGCGCGGATTCTTCCGTTTCGCCGGCTTGGGCGGCAGGAATTCGGGCTTTGCATGGAACCAGGGGCCAGCCTGCGCCGAATACAGACCTGGCGACCTGCGCCGCTTCCACAATCTCGACGATGTCACCCTGGTCGCCTACCAGTTGTGGTTTGACACCCACCACCGGATAGCCGAAATCGACGAGGGCACCCACAGGGTCCATTTCCGCCAGCCCTCGCTCGGGAGCCTGCTCGATGAAGGGGGCGAGTTCGCCCGCTACGCCCTGTTCAATGTCTTCGAGGCCCTGGAGGAGCCTGGCGAGTGGTATTTGGATGTTCGGTCAGGTGTTTTGCACTACCTGCCCATGGCGGGCGAGACTCCGGAGAACACCACCATCGTGGTCCCGCGGCTGCCGGAACTGTTGCGCTTCCAGGGCGACGACGTCAACCCGGTCGCCAACATCCGCTTCGAGAATCTGGGCCTGGCGCACAACGAATGGCACCGCGACGCCGACTGCGTCGGAACCGTGCAGGCCGCCTACGACGTCCCCGGGGCGGTGGTGTTCGACCGCGCCGAGCACTGCGTCCTGTACGGCTGCGAGATCGCCCATTGCGCCGGCTACGGCGTCGAGATGCTTACGGGTTGCCACGGCAACACCGTCGCCGCATATTCTTTGGTTCGACCGCGGCAACCTGACCGAGGGTGCCAGCCGTCCGCCGACGGTCTGCCGCGTCGCGGCCTGCGTCGTCCACCACGCCAATGCCGCGGTCGCCTGGCCGTTGGGATCGCTCGCCGCCGAGCAGGCGGCGGGCCGCTGGCTCGACAGCGTCGAGGCCGACCCCCCTGTTGGCGGCGCCCTGGTCCGGAAACTTCACCCTGCGTTCGGACTCGCCGGCGATCGCCCTCGGATTCCAGCCTTTCGACTGGCGCGCCGCCGGGCCGCGGCGGCACGCGCCCATCCCTGCGGATTTCGCGGAGTATGCCTTGCCGCCAACCGCCCCGATCGCCGCCGCGGTGGCGACGGTCGAGATCGTCGCCGCCACCGAGTCCAGCGATGGCGGCCGGGTCGACGCCAGGGTCGTCATCCGCAACGTCTCCACCCTGCCTGTCGCCGGCGAATACCGATTTGAGGCGCTGGCTTATGACGGCTCCGACGGTCGCTGGACGGCCGGCGGCATCCGAGTCTCCCTGCCGCCGGGCGGGGAGCGGGTCGAAACGGTGTCGTTCAAACTGCCTTCGGGTGTCCGGCAAGCATGGATCATGGCCTGCGGCGACGAGCAAATCGTTTTCAGCGGTGCCGCCCTCGCGACCCTAAACGCCAGAATTTCAATGCCAACTCTGGAATCCACCGGTGACTCCGCAGCGGTTTTCGCTGCGGTATTCCAGCGTGGATTCCCCATCACCCTCGAGCGGGGCGAAACCCTGATCCTCGATGCGAAGGCCGCGCTGGTCGACGGGGCCCTTGTGCTGACTGCGGCGGTTGCCGACCCCAGGACGTTTATCGCCGCCAGTCCCTGGCAGGGCTCCTCCGTCGAACTCTTCCTGTCGGCTGACAGGACCTCCCGGCCGCACCAATTCGCCGTCTTGCCGCCGCGCGGCACCGGCACCGGGGAGATTCTCGGCCTCGGCGGAGCCCAGGTTCCCTCGGGAACCACGTTCCGCTCGGAGCTGACGGCCATCGGATGGACTTGGAAGTTGTCGCTGCCCTTGGATCTGCCCGGCTTGCCGCCATCGCCAACACGTTTCCGGTTCGACCTGATCTGCAACGCCAACTCGCCCGTTGCCGGCGAGAATCTTCTACGCCTGCCCGTGTGGGGAACTCTGGCCGACAACCAGGACGCCGGCTTCCTGGCGGAAGTGGTGGTGGACGAGTGTTCTTGAAACATGGACAATCCCCGTCTGTAGCGGCAACATCATGCCCGGCGTCTGAGGAGCAGGCCGTCACCGCTCGTTCATTCACAGGCAAAGCATCGGTTGACGATAGCGGGCGACGAGAGCGGTGGACGAGGAAAATTTTGGGGTCTGTCCCCTAAATTTGAGGTTGCGGCAGGGTGGTGGTTGTGGTAGGGTGGTGGGGAAGAAGGGAGAAGAA
>CAYWKN010000048.1:0-13757 GCA_964458765.1 uncultured Verrucomicrobiota bacterium | reverse complement strand
GCGGGGATCGCAATCAGGAAGGGCGGGGCAACCCGCCCTTCCTTTATTCCGGCCAGTGGACTTGCGCTGTGCCGTGCTCAGCGCGGCGGGAGGTAGCGATTCCACTGCCATTCGCCTGCCAGGCGGGTGCCGTCGGCGGTGGTGTAGGCGCCCTGACCGTGCATCCGGTCATCCGCCCACTGGCCCTCATACTTGTCGCCTTCCGGAAAGACATAGGCGCCCGTGCCTTCCTTCAGCGACCCTTTCCGCCAGAGACCTTCCAGCTTGGCGCCGGAAGCGAACTTGTAGACGCCTTGGCCGTGCATGAGGTTGTTGCGCCATTCGCCTTCATAGCTGTCCCCGCAGGCGTAGCGGTATACGCCCTTGCCTTCCCGGCGGTTCCGGCTCCATTCCCCTTCATACTTGTCGCCGTTGGGATAGGTCATGGTTCCGGCGCCGTCGCGGGCTTCCCCGAGCCACTGTCCGTTGTAGCGGCGGCCGGAGGGATGGGTGAGCGTGCCGGTGTAGCGGTTGGCGTTGTCGGATGCCTGCCCTTCGTAGCGGCTGCCGTCCTCGAGATCCAGCGCCACCTTCTGGCCGGTTTCCGCGGCGGCGGAGACGGGCGCGGGGGCAGGGACGGCGGGTTGTGAGGGAGGCGTCGCCTTGGCCGCGGCAGGGACGGCAGGGGCGGCGGGCGCCGCTGTTGCGGTTGTTTCCGGAGCGGCGGAGGCGTGGAACAGGCGTCCCAGCTTGCGTTGGGGCTTCGGTTTCAGCGCTTCCAGGGCATTGGCGGAGTTGCGTTCCGCGGCAAGGGTGGCGGGCTTCCGGCCTTCGGCATCCACGGCTTCCGGGTCGCCGCGATGCTGAAGCAGCAGCGCAATCACCTCCGCCGCGTCGGTATAGGCGGCCCAGTGGAGCGGGGTGAACCCGTTGGTGGCCTTGATGTTCACGTCGGCGCCTGCCTTGATCAGAAGCTTGGCGATGGAGGTATTGGCATTGAAAGCGGCCCAATGCAGGGGGGCGGATCCCTTGGTGGTGACGGCGTTCACATCGGCGCCCTGACCCAGGAGGTATTTCACCATGTCGGCATGGTTCTTGTTCACGGCGTAGTGCAGAGCCGTGAGGCCGCTGGGGGAGGACTGGTTGACCTTGGCTCCGGCCGAGATCAGCATTTCGGCGGATTCCAGCGAGCCGAGGGCTGCCGCCAGTTGCAGGGGCGTGTTTTCGTCGGCATCCAGCGCGTTCACCATCTCCGGCGTGGCGCCGGCGGAGAGAAGCTTGACCTGGCGCACATCGTTTCGCTTGACCGCCTCGTGGATGAGATTGCCGGAGGCGCCGGAAGCCAGGCACTGGAGGATCAGCGCGGCGGCAATCACGGTGCAGGATCGGTTCATGATGGCCTGTCTCCTTCCTGAAAGGTTTCGAACAAGATTGCTCGACAAAGGCAACGGTAGAATAAGATTATACGCCTGTGATAGCAATTGTTGATTACAAGGCCGGGAACCTGACCAGTGTGCAGTTGGCGTTCGAGGCGCTGGGGATTCCCGCGCGCGTGACGGACCGGTCTGCCGATATCCTGGCGGCGGACCGGGTGGTATTCCCCGGTGTCGGCGCGGCCGGGTCCGCCATGCGGAGCCTGGGAACGCTGCAACTGGCCGATACCTTGCGCGAGGTGGTCCGCCGCGGCACGCCGTTCCTCGGTATTTGCCTTGGGACACAGATCATTCTCGGATTCTCGGAGGAGGATGGAGGCGTGGAGACCATCGGGCTGGTGGCAGGCAGGGTGCGGCTGTTCCGTCCGGAGTCCCCGTTGGACAAGGTGCCGCAGATCGGCTGGAACGCCGTCCGCCTGCGCCGGCCGCATCCCGTATTCGCGGGGATCGAGGATGGCAGTGAATTCTACTTTGTGCACAGTTACTATCCGCAGCCGGAGGATTCCGGCGATGTGATTGGCGTGACGGACTATGCCGGTGTGGAATTCGCCTCGGTTGTCGGGCGCGGCAATCTCGTGGCCACGCAGTTCCACCCCGAGAAGTCCGGCAGGATCGGACTGCGGGTATTTGAAAATTTCAGCCGATGGGATGGGCGATGCTGACCAAACGGATCATTCCCTGCCTTGACGTGCGGAACAGGAAGGTCACCAAGGGCGTCAAGTTCCAGAACAACGTGGTGCTGGGCGATGCCGTGGCGCTGGCCTCGAAATACTACGAGGAAGGCTGCGATGAACTGGTCTTCTACGACATCACAGCATCCGCCGAGCGGCGTCCGATCGATATCGAGATGGTGCGCGAAGTGGCGCGGGCGATCCACATTCCTTTCGCGGTGGGGGGCGGGATTTCCTGCCTGGAGGACATGTCGCGTGTGTTGCTGGCGGGCGCGGAGAAGATATCGGTCAACTCCCTGGCGGTACTCAATCCGCGCATCATTGCCGAGGGATCGCGTGCTTTCGGAGCCCAGTGCATTGTCCTCGGAATGGACCCGGTCCGGGTGGAGGACCCCGTCCGCTTCCCGAGCGGCTATGAGATCACGATCCGCGGGTTCCGGGAGCGGACGGGAATGGATGCGCTGGACTGGGCGCGGCGGGCGGAGGAACTGGGCGCGGGGGAGATCGTGGTCAATTCCGTGGATGCCGACGGGACCCGCCGCGGGTACGAGATCCGCCTGACACGATTGATCGCGGAGAACGTGCGGATCCCCGTGGTGGCGTCCGGCGGGGCCGGGAATCCCGGCCATCTGGCGGAGGCGTTTCGCGAGGGCAAGGCCGATGCCGCGATCATTGCCGGGATGATCCACACCGGTGAATACACAATTCCGCAGATCAAGGACGAACTGGCCGCAGCGGGCATCCCCATCCGGCAAAAATGGTAGGGGGTGGGGATCGTGAATGGTGCGGGGATGGAAGGAATGGGAATTCTGTAGCACCGCGCTGTGCGCGGAGTCTGGAAGATGGTACCAATCGCCCGGACGGCGGAGGCGGTGAATCGTCTGCGCGCCGCAGGCTTCCGGATATTCCACATCAGTCCGCGGACGTACGAGATTTCGTTCCTCCGGCAGGCTTGATGCCGACCCTGCCGCAGCGGGACCGGAGCGGGCAGGCTTCGCATTTCGGGTTTCGGGGAGTGCAAAGGGTCTGCCCGAAAGCCACCAGATAGCGGTTCCACGTCTTCCAATACCGCCCGGGCAGAATCCGGCGCAGCGTCATTTCCGTTTCCGACGGCGTGTGCGTGCGCAGCAGCCCCAGCCGGTTGCAAATCCGGTGCACATGGACATCCACGCAGATTCCGGGCTTGTCGAAGGCTTCCGAGACGACAAGGTTGGCGGTCTTGCGGCCGACGCCCGGCAGGCGGATGAGTTCCTCCACGGTTTGCGGGATTCTCCCCTGGAACAGGTTATCGAGAGCATCGGGGAGGCGCTTCAGCAGGCGTGCCTTGGTGCGGAAAAAACCCACGGGATGCAGGAGGGCCTCCAGACGGCGCAGGGGGAGCCGGCGCAGGGCGGAGGGGGAGGGAGCTTCCCGGAAAAGGCGGGAGGAGACCCGCTCCGTGGTCTGGTCCTTGGTGCGGGAGCTGAGAATGGTGGCAACCAGCACTCGGTAGGGTTCGGTGGTGCGGGAGTGCATGAACGACGAAACCGGGCTGTGCGTGGTTTCGAAATGCGTCTTCAGGCGCCGGTGGACAAAGGGGATGTCGCTTGGCTTCATGCCGGGAATGTATATCGGCGGTTGCCGTTCGACGCAAGCCAGGAACGGGAGGCGCATCTCCGGGGCTTGGCAGAGCCTTGGATCTGCAGTGTTGCGGCTGCGCGACACGAACCCGTGCAACCAGGTTGCCGTTCTTGACCGCGATGGGTCGGTTTTGGCAGGGTACGACGCATGGGGCGCCGGTCTTTCATCCTTGTCTTGATCTTCTGGCTGGCCGTGCTGTGCCTTGGCGGGTTCGCCTGCGCCGCGGAAGGAGCGGCGGTGGCGCCCGCGGATGCGGCTCCCCTGGCCTGGTGGCTCTGGCCGCTTCTCCTGTTCGTGGTCTGCTTTCTGCTGGGGATCGTGGCGGTTCTGGCCGGAATCGGCGGGGGTGTCCTGTTTGTGCCGATCGTGGGCGGCTTCTTTCCTTTCAGTCTCGATTTTGTGCGTTGCGCGGCGTTGGTGATGGGTGTGGCTGGCACCCTTTCGGCCAGTCCGAGATTGCTCAGGCAAGGGATGGCGGATCTTCGTCTGGCGGCTCCGGTGGCATTGGTTGCCTCCGCCAGCGCCATTGTTGGGGCCATGATCGGATTGATCCTTCCGCCTCATGTGGTCAACTTGGCGCTCGGCACGACCATACTGCTGATTGTGGCTATCATGTGGAATGCGCGTCGCGCGGAATACCCCCACGTGCCCAAAGCCGACGCCCTATCTTCCGCACTCCGGATTTCCGGGGTCTACCATGAGGCATCCACGGGGACGGATGTCCCCTGGAAAATCCACCGGACGCCGCTGGGCCTGGTGTTGTTCGTGGTCATCGGAATCATTGCCGGGATGTTCGGATTGGGTGCTGGCTGGGCGAGTGTGCCCGTGCTGAATCTGGTAATGGGTGTGCCTCTAAAGGTGGCGGTTTCCACGAGTTCGTTCGTGATTTCGATCGTCGGTTCTTCCGCGGCCTGGATCTACATCAACAAGGGCGCTGTGTTGCCGATTCTCGTGGTCCCGTCGGTCATCGGGGTCATGCTGGGCTCGCGCCTGGGCGTGAAGATCCTGACTCGCGCCAGGCCCGCTTCGATCCGGTACGTCGTCATCGGGCTGCTGCTGTTCTCAGGGGCGCGGGCGCTGTTGAAGGGGTTGGGTGTCTGGAACTGAGGCAAGGGGGCCATGAAGAGACCGGAGTTCATTTCCGAGGAGCAATGGCAGTACGCCGGTGTGCTGAATGCCGGCAAGAGGGCAGGCCTGGCATGCCTGGGGGTCACGTTCATCGTCTACCTTGCGGGATGGCGCACGCCGCATGTGCCGCTTGCGGAACTCCCGAAATACTGGGGACTGCCGGTGCGCGACTATCTCGCGGCGACGGGTGCGCCCGCCGGATGGGACTGGGTGACTCTCGCGGGGCGCGGCGATTTCCTGAACTTTGTCGGGATCGCCTGGCTCTCGGCCTTGACGATTGCCTGCTATCTGGCGATCCTGCCGCTGCTGTTGCGGAAGAAGGATACTCCCTATGCGGTCATCGCCATTCTCGAGGTGCTGGTGCTGGCGCTGGCCGCATCGGGGATCCTGCGCGGCGATTTGTAAGATTCGGCTTTGCGCGGCAGGAAAACCTGTCTATTTTCATGGTCTTCAGGTGGTGACCGGAAGGGTCACGCCCGGGGGTGGGCAACAATCAAGGAAGGGTGCGCATGAGCAAGAAGGCGTTGATCACGGGCATTACGGGGCAGGACGGATCGTACCTGGCCGAACTGCTGCTGGAGAAGGGCTATGAAGTGGTGGGCATTGTGCGCCGCTCCAGTTCCATTGCCCGCAGCCGCGTGGACCACGTGATGGAATCCCATCCGGGGATGCCGTTGCGGCTGGAATACGGCGATCTGGCCGACAGTTCCTCCCTGCGGCACGTGATGACCCGGGTCAAGCCCGATGAAGTCTACAACCTCGCGGCCCAATCGCACGTGCGTATTTCGTTCGATCAGCCGGAATACACGGCCGACGTCACGGCGCTTGGCGTCCTGCGCGTTCTGGAAGCCATCCGCGATTACACGGTGGCCACGGGCCGGCCGGTGCGGTTCTATCAGGCGTCCTCCTCCGAAATGTTCGGTTCGGCGCCGCCGCCGCAGGGCGAGAAGACGCCTTTCCATCCGCGCAGCCCCTACGCGGTGGCCAAGGTGGCGGGATACTGGCAGACGGTGAACTACCGGGAATCCTACGGCATGCATGCCAGCAACGGCATCCTCTTCAATCACGAGAGCGAACGGCGCGGCGAGAATTTTGTCACACGCAAGATCACCCGCGCGGCGGGCCGGATCAAGGTGGGGCTGCAGAAGGAATTGTACATGGGGAACCTGCAGGCCCGGCGCGACTGGGGGCACGCCCGCGACTACGTGGAGGCCATGTGGCTCATGTTGCAGCAGGAACAACCGGACGACTACGTGGTGGCGACCGGCGAAGCCCACAGCGTGGAGGAGTTCCTGGACGAGGTGTTCGGTCGTCTGAGCCTTGACTGGCATGCCTACGTGAAGATCGATCCCCGCTTCTTCCGCCCCGCCGAGGTGGACTATCTGCTGGGGGATGCTTCCAAGGCCCGCGCCAAGCTGGGCTGGAAGCCGCGTATCACGTTCAAGGAACTGGCCCGTATCATGACGGAATACGACCTGGAACTGGCCGAGCGCGAGGCGCATGCGGCTTCGTTCCATGGCAAGCGCAAGGGATAGGGGCGGGAGGTCTGAAGGGTGAATGGAAGTGCCGGGGCGACAGGATTCCAGTTCCGGGATGTGGTGCGGCGGTTCCGCGCGTGGGGTGATTTCGCCGGGGCGTTGCCCTACGGCTCCGGACACATCCACGACACGTACAAGGTCACCTTCAGCATGGCCGACGCGCCGGTGCATTACCTGCTCCAGCGCATCAACCAGAAGGTCTTCAGGAACCCCGCGGTCGTGATGGAGAACATCCTGCGCGTGACCGATCACGTGCGGGCCAGGCTGGCGGCATCGGGCGCGGGGGATGTCACCCGCCACTCGCTCTCCGTCGTGCTGACGCGCGGCGATGCCAAGCCCTGCTGCCAGGACGGGGACGGGAACTGGTGGCGGATGTACCTCTTCATCGAGGGCGCCCGCACCTACGACACGATCCAGAGTGCGGGCCAGGCCGGGGAAGCGGCGCGGGCCTACGCGCGGTTCCAGAACCTGCTGGCCGACCTGCCGCCACCCCGGCTGCACGAGACGCTCCCCAACTTCCACAACACACCGGTCCGCCTGACCGCCCTGCGGGCGGCGGTCGAGGCCGACATCTGCAACCGCGCGGCGGAAGTCAGGCGCGAGATCGGGTTCGTCGAGAATCGCGCGGCCCTGTGCGGAAGACTCCTGGAGCGCAACGCCCGGGGCGAGATTCCCGAACGGATCACCCACAACGATACCAAGATCAACAACGTCATGCTCGACGACATCACCGGCGAGGGTGTGTGCGTCATTGACCTCGACACCGTCATGCCGGGACTGGCTCTCTACGATTTCGGCGACATGGTGCGCAGCGCCACCGCCTCGGCGGCGGAGGACGAGCGGGACCCCGGCAAGGTGCGCATGCGGATCGGGATGTTCGAGGCGCTGGCCCGCGGCTACCTGTCCGAGGCGGCCTTCCTGAACACCGCCGAGCGCGAGGAACTGGTCTTCTCCGGGAGGCTCATGACCCTGATGCTCGGAATGCGGTTCCTGACGGATTACCTGCAGGGCGACGTGTATTTCAAGACGCACAGGCCGGGGCAGAACCTTGACCGCTGCCGCATGCAGTTCCAGATGGTCACGAGCATGGAAGAGCAGGCCGAGGCGATGGAACGGATCGTGGCCTCGCTGTCGGCCGGCCAGGCCGGCTGAGGAGGGAATCCGGTCCGGAGATGGGCGGGCGGCGCGTTTGTTGTGTGGACATTCCGGGGGCCGGGGGGAATAATAGGCTCGTGATGAAACGGAAGGCGGTCCATCCGATTCTTGCGGCAGGCCTGCTGCTGGCGGTCCACGGACTTGCGTATGCGGCGGGCGAAGAGCGTGGCGTGGGGCGGTATTCCATCATCCTGGAACGCAAGCCGTTTGGCGCGGAGGAGGTTCCGGCCGCCAATCTTCCCCCGCCGGTGCCGCCGGACCAGTCGTTGATCAACCAGTTCCGCCTGTCCGCCGTGGTGCGTGAGGAGAGCGGTGTGCTGCGGGTCGGTTTGGTCGAGATCAAGTCCAACCGCAACTACATCCTCGATATCGGCGGATCGGTGGAGGGCGTTGAGGTGATCAGCGCGGATTACGCGGCGGAGAAGGCCCGTCTGCGGCGGGACCCCGAGGAATACTGGGTTTCGATGCAGGGCGGGTCCAACCGGTTCGAGCGGATCCTGCCGGGGACGCCGGCCGCGGAGGCTCCGTCCGAGCCGGAACCGGCGGGCGCGGCGCGGGAACGGGTGGTCCCCAACGGCGTGGATCAGAGACGGTCCTATGCGTTGCGGCGGCAGCAGCGGGAGGAGGCCAGGCTGCGCAAGGAGCTGGAAAGGTTGCGGGCCTTGGAAGCCGAGCGGGCCAAGGCGCTTGCCAAGTCTTCCGCGGAGGGGACAGGAACGGTTTCCGGTGTCCTGCGGGCCGGCCGCACCCCGGGGGCCGCCAGTGCCACAGCCGGGCGCGCCATGGTGGATACCCTGGCGCAGTCGGAGAATATCGAGCTTACGCCCGAGGAGATCGGTAACCTGCTGCAGGAGTACCAGAAGGATCTGATCCGCAAGGGCATGACGCCCCTGCCCATCCCGTTGACGCCGGAAACCGACAAGGAACTTGTGGAAGAGGGGCTGTTGCCGCCGCTGGAGTGACGCGGCAACAGACGCCCCATGGGATGCGGATGAGCGAGTGGATCCGAAAGACCGTTGACTTCAAGGGAGTGGTACAGGGTGTCGGATTCCGTCCGACGCTATGCCGCCTGGCGCGGGAGGCGGGGTTGTCCGGCTCCGTCCAGAACCGGCGCGGTTCGGTACGGCTGGTGGTGGCGGGCGAAGTCTCCGCGGTGGCGGCATTCCTGGCCGGATTGCCGCCGCGGTTGCCGCCGCATAGCCGAGTGGAGAGCCTCGAGGAATCGGCGAGCGAGCCGCTGGCGGCGGCGCCTGCCCCCGGATTCGAAATCCTCGAAAGCGAGAACGGCGCCGGACACGAGATCCTGATCCCGGCTGATCTCGCGGTGTGTCCCGCCTGCGCGGCCGAGGTTCTCGATCCTTCCGGGCGGAGATACGGATACGCCTTCACCACCTGCACGCACTGCGGTCCGCGCTACACGGTGCTGCGTTCGATGCCCTATGACCGCGAACGGACGACCATGTCGGTGTTTCCCCTGTGCGACGCCTGCCGCGGGGAATACGACAATCCGGCCGACCGGCGGTTTCATGCGGAGAGCATGGCGTGCCCGGCCTGCGGGCCACGGCTGTCGCTGGAAACGACGGAGGGCCGGGCCTTGCCGGGCGACCCTTTGCGCGCGGCGCGGTATGAATTGGCGCAGGGCCGTATCCTGGGCGTGCGGGGGCTGGGCGGATTCGCTCTGGCCGCGGACGCTTTCAACCGTGAAGCACTGGCGCGGTTGCGCGAGCGCAAGCACCGGCCCGCGAAGCCGCTGGCGGTGATGGCCCGGGACCTGGAGACAGCCCGGCGGTATGCCGTCCTTCCGGAGGCGGCGGCGGACCTGCTCGTGTCACCCGAGGCGCCCATCGTGATTCTCGAGGCCCGCCCGGAGGCGGTCGAGGCGGCGGGCCTGCCGCTGGACCTGATCAATCCCGACATGCGCACGATGGGGGTGCTGCTGCCGACGACGCCGCTGCACCTGCTGCTGTTTCACGCCCTCCAGGGCGATCCCGTGCCGCCATTCGACCTACTGGTCATGACCAGCGGCAACCGGGGCGGCGAGCCGATCTGCCTCACGACCGCCGAGGCGCGCGGCTGCCTTGGCGGCATCGCGGATCTGTTGCTCACGCACGACAGGGATATCAACCTGCGCAACGACGATTCCCTCTGCGCGTTGCGCCCTGACGGGGCGCCGCAGGTCTGGCGCCGCGCGCGGGGGTATGCCCCGCTGCCCATCCGGCTGCCGCGCCCGTTCGGACGCTGTGCGCTGGCGGTCGGCGCCGACATGAAGAATGCCGTGGCGCTGGCGTACGGCGATCGAGTGGTGCTTTCGCCGCATGTGGGCGACCTCGACACGCCTGAGGCGGTGGAGGGGTTCGAGCAGGTGGTTTCGGCGCTGCCGGAGTTCCTGGAGCGCCTCCCGGCGGCTGTCGCCGTGGACCTGCATCCCGACATGCAATCCGCCCGGATGGGGCGGCGGCTGGCCGCGAAGGCGGGTCTGGAGGTGGTGGCGGTGCAGCATCATCACGCCCATGCGGCGGCATGTCTGGCGGAACACGGGCTGCGCGAAGGACTGGCATTGGTCATGGACGGCACGGGACTGGGAACCGACGGGACGATCTGGGGTGCGGAAGTGCTGCGCGTGGGGACGGATGGATTCCGGCGGCTGGCGACGTTCGAGCCGGCGCCGCTGCCCGGCGGCGACATGGCGGTGCGCTGTCCGGCGCGGCAGCTCGTGGGCCGCTGGGTGGCGGCGGGGGTGCCGGTGTCCGACGACTGGCTGGAGGCGCTGGGGATCACACGGGAGGAGGCGGAGGTGTGGGAGCAGCAATGCCGCCAGGGGGTCAATGCCCCGTTGAGCCATGCGGCGGGCAGGGTGTTCGACGCCTTTTCGGCGGCGCTCGGATTCGCTCCGCCGACCCTTACCTACGAAGGGCAGCCGGCCATCCGCCTGGAAGCGGCGGCGCGCCAGTGCCACAGGAGCACGGTGCCGGAAATACCGTGGGCAGGGGCGGAGTCGGACGGGCTGTTCCGCGTGGACTGGAGTCCCGCGTTCCGCCTGCTGGCCGACCGGAAGACGGCCGCGCTTCATCCCGCCGCCTGGGCGTTGGCCGCGCATCACGCCATTGCGCGGGCCGCGCTGGAAATGATACTATACGCCGCGCGGCTGGCGGCGGCGCCGTGTGTGGCCCTGAGTGGCGGTGTGTTCATGAACCGGATCCTGTGCGGGCTGCTCGATCCGATGCTGGCCGGGCGCGGCATCCGGCCGTTGTTTCATTCGCGGACACCGCCGGGTGACGGATGTATTGCCCTCGGGCAGGCGGTGATCGCCGCCGGAGAGAGGAAGCAGGAATAGTCATGTGCCTTGCCGTACCGATGAAGATCGTGGAAGTCCGGCCCGACAGGGTCGGCATCGCCGAACTGGATGGAAGCCGTCAGGAAGTGAACCTGGCCCTCGTGCCGGACGCCGGTGTGGGGAGCTATGTGATTGTCCACGCGGGATTTGCCATCGAGCGGATGAACCAGCATGAGGCGGACACGATCCTGGCGGTGTTTGAGGAACTGGCCGCGCAGCAGTCTAAAGTCTGAGAGCGCGCCGCCAAACGAACACATCAGGAATATCAATTCTTCCGCGGAGATTACTTGGAAAGCAGGGCGGAGGCGAGGACGGTGGCCGCGTCGCGGGCGGGACAGTGGAGGCGCAGGCTCACCTGCCTGTCCTCCCGGCTGACCTCGCTTAGTTCCGCGAGTTTCGACAAGCCGGACGATTCGCCGGTGAAGGCCGCGGAAACGATGAGTCCGTTGATTACCTGCTGGATCTGGAAGGCGGCATCGGTGGAAACGGCCTCCAGTGCGATGTTCGCATCCAGGATGCCGCGGGATTCGGCCACCTGTATGGCGGCGCAGGATGTGTTGCGCAACAGCATGGCCTTGAGCGGATTCGGCGCCGCGCCCGCGTACCCGGCGGAGGCGGCGACCAGGAAGGAGCCTTCCGTGGGCGGGGGCAGCGCGAGGCCGGGCGTCTTGCGCGAGGCGAGACTGGGGCGGGACCCGCCAAGGGCGCCCAGCGCCGAGTCCATGGAGGCGTCGTCGGAGGAGATGACCAGCAGGCCGGTTTCGTACAGGCAGGCGTTGAGAGCCGCACCGCTGGCGGGATCCTTCCACCGGTGGATCACGGCGCCGGCGTTCTTGCGCCAGCTGTAGTCCGGATAGGAGGCCAGCCGCGCGGTCACCGCGCGGGCATTGATGGCGCCGCTGACCAGCGCCACGCCGCGGTTTCCCGTGGTCTCCTCGCCATAAAGGGTGATGTGCGAGATCGTCTTCAGGGGATCGGCGCCCAGAAGCGTCCGGTAATGGTTCAGCAGGGTGTGCAGCCGTTCGCCGCCCTTGGGATCCTGCAGGAGGATGCGGCACGTCTGGGACGGCCCGAACTGCTCCATATCGAGGTGCAGCAACCACTTGGCATCGCCGGGAACCCGCTGCCGGGCGAGCGGGCCGGCCTGGACGGTTACCGCCGCCAGAAGGAGAACGATCCAGGAGAACCCGCGGGGAAAGGGGAGAAGCAGCTGTTTCATTTGTCGGCGGTATAGGCGGATGTTCCGTGGACGGCGAGGATTTCGCCGAAATACATCCGGTGGTAATCGCGCCCGTTATAGTTGGACTCGATGTGCGCGGCCAGGAAGTGCGAAGGCTCGATGTCGTCATAGTACATCTTGCGGCACTCCAGGATCAGTTCCGCCTCGTCGAACCCCGGCGCGGCCACGGCGGCCGATTTGACCGGGGTAAGGCCGGTGGCCTTGACCTTGTCCACCGAACGGCCGGACCGCGTGCCGCAGAGCGTGAGCTGGTCCTTGTATTCGCCGGGGAGGACGCACAGGGTGAAATCTGGGTGTTTGTCGATGAACTCGTAGGTGTAGCGGCTCGGGCGGACCACGACCATGGCGAGCGGCTTGTTCCAGATTTCGCCGAGGCCGCCCCACGAGACGGTCATGGTGTTGAACTGGCCGGGCGCATGGACGCCCGCGGTGAGCAGCATCCAGCGGTCGTGGAAACTGCTGACGACGGGAAGGGAGAGGTTGTGGATGGATATGGCGTGGCGTTTCATGGTTCAGCGGGTTGCGGATTCGTTTTCGACCTGGAGCGAGACGTTCCATTCGGAAGCCAGCCAGTCGAGGAAAGTGGCTTGTTCGTGGGGGGTGGTATCGGCGAGGGTTTCGGCGAGGACGGTGCCGTAGATGAGTTCGCGGGCCTCGGGATTCGTGATGGTCTTCAGGAAGCTCTTCAGGGCGCCGCGGTCGGCAAAGCGTTGTTCCGCCTCTTCCGCGAGTCCCTGGAATATTTCCTCGCCGAGGGTTTCGACGATTTCGTCAATGCGGGCGACCTCGTTCTCGGTGATGTGCCGGTCCGAGATCACGGTCAGCTCGGTCAAGGCCACGAGGGCCAGTTTTTCGTCGCGGGACAGGTCGGTGATATTCATGGCTGAGCCTCCTTCCACCGATCACGCTACCATGTTCCGGCGGCGATTGCAGTAACTTCCGATTCAGGACCAGAGGGCGATCTCTGTTTCCAGCCGGATGCCCGACCGGCGTTCGACGGTGTCGCGGGCGGTTTCCAGGAGGGCCAGGATATCCGACGCATTGGCGCCGGGACCGGCAACAATGACGTTGGCATGCTGTTCCGAGATGGAGGCGCCGCCGATGGACAGCCCCTTCAGTCCGGCCTGCTCGATCAGCCGCCCCGCGTAGTCGCCCGGCGGGTTGCGGAAGACGGAGCCCGCGCAGCGCAGCCCCTTCATCCAGGCGCGGCGGGCGGCGATCCCGGCGCGGGCCTGCCGGAGGGTCTCCGGATCGCCCGGCTGCACACGCAGTCCGACCTCGGTGATGGCCAGCCCTTGCAGGGCCGGGCAACTGCGGTAGGCATAATCCAGTCCGGCCCGTTGCAGGGTGATCTCGCGTCCCGCGGCGTCCAGGGCGCGAATCCAGGCCACGCGGTCGCCGATGGCCTGTCCCCACGCCCCGCTGTTCCCGTACGCGGCGCCGCCGACGGTGCCGGGAATGGCTTCGAGAAACTCCAGTCCGGCCAGGCCGTTGTCGGATGCCCAGGCCACGAGACGGGCGAGCGGCACGGCGGCCCCGGCGGCGATGACGCCATCCTCCTGGCGCAACCCGCCGAAGACGTTGGGCGAAAGCCGGGCGACGATGCCCCGGACGCCCAGATCGCTCGCGAGCACATTGCTGCCTCCGCCCAGGATGCGG
>CAYWKN010000047.1:0-13759 GCA_964458765.1 uncultured Verrucomicrobiota bacterium | reverse complement strand
GATCGCCCGGGCGATCCGGCGGGCGCGGACCATGGGATTGATGCGGTAACGGTTGCCGGACTGGCCGCGCGGGCGGTCATGGCGGGATCGGCAGGGGCGCGTTTTCATGATGGAGGGATGAGCGATGGCATTTGAAGTTATTCTGATGCAGGACGTGAAAGATCTGGGTGCCGAGGGCCAGGTCGTGCGTGTGAGTGAGGGCTATGCCCGGAACTACCTGATTCCCCGGAAACTGGCGGCGCCGGTGACGGAAGCCACGCGGCGGCGGCTGGCGAAGCTGCAGCAGCAGCGCGAGGCGGACCGCAAGGCCGCTGTCGAGAAGTCCCGGGAACTGGCGGCGAAGCTGGAGAAGGCTTCCTGCACCATTCCCATGAAGGTGGGCGAAGGTGAAAAACTGTTCGGTTCGGTGACCAGTGCGGACATCGTCAAGGCGCTGGAAGGCCAGGGATTCACGGTCGACAAGCACGCCGTGCAACTCGAGGCCCCCATCCGGGAGCTGGGTGTGTTCGAAGTCAAGATCAAGCTCCACGCCGAGGTCGAAGCCCTGATCAAGGTCTGGGTAGTGCAGGAATAGTCCCATGGCCAATGAAGCCCCTCTCACGACGGCGGCCGCCCCGCTGGAGCGTGTGCCGCCGCACAGCGAGGAAGCCGAAAGGGGCGTTCTGGGGGCCGTGTTGCTCGATGCCGAACGGGTCATGGACCTGTGCATCGAAAAGCAACTGGTCCCCGAATCGTTTTATGTCCCCATACACCGGGCGATCTACGAGGCGATGCTGGCCATGTCGCGCGAGGGGCGGCCCATTGACCTGCTGACGGTCAGCGAACAGCTGAAGGGCGGGGGCCTGCTGGACCGCGTCGGCGGTCCGATGGCGCTCAACCGTTTGGTGGATGCCACGCCGACGGCGGCCCATGCCGAATACTACATCGACATTGTGCGCGACCGGCACATGCTGCGCCAGGTGATCGGTGCCGCCCGGGAAATCGAGAAGAACTGTTACCAGCCTGACGCGGCCGGCTCCCTGGCGTTGAGCGACGCGGAGCAGGCGTTCTTCGATATCACGGCCCACCAGCATGGACAGATGCGGCCGTGGGACGACCTGATCCATGAGATCGTCCGGATGCTCGACTCGGAGCATCGCGGGATCCTGGGGCTGGCCACGGGATACAAGGACATTGACCGGTGCATTGGGGGGTTGAAGCCAGCCAACATGGTCATCCTGGCGGCGCGGCCTTCGATGGGGAAGACGTCGCTGGCCATGAATATTGCCGAGAACGTGGTTTTGGGGATAGGCGGCGACGCCGGGGGGCGCGGCAAACCGGTGGGGATTTTCAGCCTGGAAATGTCCTGCGTGGACCTGGTCAAGCGGATGATCTGCAGCCGCGCCGAAGTCTCGATGCAGCGGCTGAACGAAGGGTACCTGAGCCGGACGAACCATAACCGGCTGATCCATGCGGCTGACGCACTGGTGACGGCCCCGATCTTTCTCGACGACACCGCCGGCCTGGAGATCGCGGAGTTGCGGGCGCGGGCGCGGCGGATGAAGGTCAAGCACGACATCCAGTTGATCGTGGTGGATTACCTGCAGCTGCTGCGCGCGCCGGAATACAGCCGGCAGAGCCGCCAGGTGGAAATCGCGATGGTGTCCGCCGGCATCAAGGCGATGGCCAAGGAATTGAACCTGCCCGTGCTGGTGCTGAGCCAGCTGAGCCGCGCGGCCGAGCAGCGCGACAAGACGGAGAAGCCCAAGCTCTCGGACCTCCGGGATTCGGGATCCATCGAGCAGGATGCGGATATCGTGATGTTCCTGCAAAGGCCCTCGCGTATTCCCGGCCACCCGGATCGCGAGAACGAGACGCTGGCGCTGGTGGATGTGGCCAAGAACCGCAACGGCCCCACAAGCGACGACATCCGGCTGGAGTTCATGTCGGAATATACCCGGTTCCGGGATGCCGCCCACCCTGGCGTGGACGAGGCGGGTGTCCAGCCGACGTACGTGCAGGAGGAAGAGCCATGATCGGGAGAATTTTCGGATGCGTGGCGTTGATCGTGCTGAGCGCTGCCGGAACCCAGGCGGAGGTGATCCGCAAACTCACCATCCGGAATCTGGGAACGGTCACGAACGATGAGGCCATGGTGAAAGGGTATGTGGCCTCGCGGGAGGGGGCGGAGTTCGACCGCGGACTGGTGGCCGCCGATGTGCGCAACCTGCTGGCCTCGGGCCGGTTCTCGGATGTGAAGGCTCAAGTGGAATCCGTTCCGGGCGGTATCGCGCTGACCTATGGCGTGAAGATGAAGTACAAGCTGATGGAACCGGTCAGGGTGACAGGCGCCGGGGAACTGGGCGAGAAGCGGGTGATCGAGATCCTGCGGCTGGCGCCCGGCGACTTCGTGGATTCGCAGACGGTGGCGGCCCGCATTGTGGCGTTGAAGGAAGAGTACCGCAAGCGGTTGTTCGTGTTTGCCACGGCGGAGGCCGACTTGAAGGTGAGGGACGAGAACGCCGGCCTGGCCACGCTGACGGTGCGCATCCAGGAGGGCGATCCGCGCAGCGTGCGCCGGTTCCATTTCCCGGGCCGCAAGGCGGTGGAGGAGAGCGTGCTGCGGGAAGCCCTGGATCTCTTTTCCTGGTACAATCCCCTCGGGTGGTTCCGCCGGACGCCGTATGACAAGGATGGCATCGATGCCGGCAGGGAGAGGATCCGCGCCGCGTACAAGGACCGCGGCTATCTGGATGTGAACGTCCTCGAACCGCAGATCCGGGAAGTCTCCAGCGGCAGGTTTGAAGTGACAATGCCGATCCAGGAGGGTCCGTGTTACCGGATATCGGGGTTGTCGGTCAGCGACGGCACCCGTTTTCCCGCCGCCGATCTGTTGAAAGGCTGCGGACTGAAGGCGGGGGATGTCGCTTCGGCGGCGCAGATCGCCAGGGCGGCGGAATTCGCCCGGGACTACTACGAAAGCCGCGGCTACATGGGAACGGTGGTTGCGCCCCGCCTGGACTTGAAGGAGACGGCGGGCGCCGTGGATGTCCGTTTCACGGTGGCCGAGGGACAACTGACCGACATCCGGAACGTTCTCATCCGCGGCAACAGTTCCACGAAGGACAAGGTTATCCGGCGCGAGTTGCTGGTGTATCCCGGGGAGCGGTATGACGGCGTCAAGGTGCGCCGCAGCGAGAGCCGGCTCCGGAACCTGAATTACTTCGAGAGCGTAACGGCAACAACGGAGCCGACGAAGGATCCGAAATTGTGCGATCTGGCCTTCCTGGTGGAGGAGAAGCCCACGGGCCAGTTCATGGCGGGCGCGGGGTTCTCGAGCGTGGACAAGCTGGTGGGGTACGTGGAGGTCAGCCAGGGGAATTTCGATCTCCATCGCTGGCCGCCGGTGGGGGGCGGTCAGAAGGCCAAGTTGCGTGCCGAGGTGGGCTCCACGCGCGAGGACTACACGCTATCGTTCGTGGAGCCCTGGTTCCTGGACCGGAAACTTTCGTTGAGCCTGGACTTGTACAGCCAGCGTCACAACAACCGCGACTACGATGTGCAACGGCAGGGCGGGGCCGTGGGGCTCGGCGTTCCGCTGGCCGGGCCGAACCGCCTGGACCTCAAGTACCGGCTGGAAAACGTGCAGATCAAGAATGTGGACGACACCAACACGTATGAGGTGGTCAACAACGGGGAGACGGAGCCGTTCTACTTCTCGGAGCCGGAACGCGTGGCGAGTTCGCTCAGCGCCACCTGGAGCCGTGACACGCGGGACAACTTCTTCCTGCCGACGCGGGGAAGCCGGACGTATTTCTCGGGGACAATCATGGGCGGGCCGCTCGGGTTCGATACCGATCTGTACGACCTGGAGTTCGGCAGTTCGGTCCATTTCCCGCTCTGGTGGGGGCATGTCCTCAGCGTCAAGGGCCGGGCGGAGGTGGTGGACATGTACGGGGATGGGGATGACGACCCGATGCCGTTGTCGGAGCGGCTTTTCGCGGGCGGCGCGAGGACGATCCGCGGGTTCCGCTACCGCTGGGTGGGACCCAAGGCCGAGCGCGCTGACGGCAGCGGGGTGATCCGTCCCTGCGGCGGACAGACCCTGATGCTGGCCAGCGCGGAATATTCGATGCCGCTGGGCATTCCCAAGTTCCGGCTGGCGGGATTCTACGACATCGGGAACGTGGCGTACGATCCGTACGATTTCGACTTCGGCAACCTGGCGGCCGGCGCGGGGCTTGGCCTGCGACTGGATGTGCCGGGGTTCCCGATTCGGTTTGACTATGCGTGGCCCGTCATGAAGGATGACTCGCGGTCAAGGACCGAGAGCTTCAGTTTCTGGATTGGATACGGGTTCTGAACAGGCCGCGGCGGGAAACCGGCGGGGAGGAGAACATGACAAGGCGAATGCAGGTACTGTTGGCGCTTGCCATCCTGGCGGCGGGCGCGGGGAACGCGGGCGAGGTCAAGATTGCCGTCGTCAACGGAAGCCGCGTCCTGAAGGAGTATTTCAAGACCGAGATGGCGGACGCCCACATCCAGCAGCAGCTCGACGATTACACGGCGGAGCGGGACAAGCTTCTGGCCGAACACCGGAAGCTCAAGCAGGACTTCGAGGGGCTGCGCGCGGAAACGCAGAACAAGGCCCTGACCGAGGAAGCCCGCGAGAAGAAACGCGAGCAGGCGGAGGACAAGCTTACCGAAGTGATTGAATACGAGAACACGATCCGCGAGAAGGCGGCCTCCCGGAAGAAACAGATCGAGACCGAGGGGCGCAAGATCCACGCCGAGCTGGCGAAGGCCGTGAAGACGGCGGTACAGGGATGCGCGGCCAAAGGCGGGTACACGCTGGTCCTGGAGTCGGGCGGCCTGCTGGCGAACGGGCTGGAGCCGGTGCTGTATGCCGAGTCCGGGGCGGATTTGACGGACGAGGTGATCCGGATCCTGAACGCGGGCAAGCCCCAGGGCAAGGAGTAAGGCCATGCCGCTGACGATCCAGGAACTGGCGCGCCGTCTGGAAGGGCGCGTGGAAGGCGACGGGACTGTGGAGGTCGGCGGCGTGGCCGCCCTGGACCAGGCGGGCCCGGGCGAGTTGAGCTTTCTCGGCAATCCGCGCTATTCGGCAATGATGAAGGCGACCCGCGCGTCCGCCGTGCTGGTTGGCGAGGCGTGGCAGGGGGAAACGGCGGCCACGTTGATCCGGGTGAAGAATGCCGATGCCGCGTTCGCGCAGGCGGCTTTCTGGCTGGCGCGTCCGCCGGTGCGGTTCAAGCCGGGCATCCATCCGACGGCCGTCATCGCCGAGGGGGTGCACCTGGGGCGGGACGTGTACGTGGGCCCCCACTGCGTGATCGAATCCGGCGCGCGGATCGGTGACCGGACGGAACTGATTGCCGGCTGCTACATCGGGCACGAGTGCGAGATCGGGGCGGATTGCCGTCTCTATCCGCTGGCCAGCCTTCGGGAATATAGCAAGGTGGGGTCGCGCGTGATCCTGCACAACGGCGCGGTGATCGGCAGCGATGGCTTTGGCTACGTCAAGGAGGCCGGGCACTGGAAGAAGGTGCCGCAGGTGGGTGTCGTCGTGGTGGGCGACGATGTGGAAATCGGGGCCAATACCACGGTGGACCGGGCGCGGTTCGGAGTCACGCGCATCGGCAACGGCGTGAAGATAGACAATCTTGTCCAGGTGGCCCACAACGTGACGATCGGGGACGACGCGGCCGTTGCGGCCCAGGTGGGGATCGCGGGAAGCGCCCATGTGGGCGCCCGTGTGCAGATTGGCGGGCAGGCGGGCGTGGCCGGTCACCTGAAGGTGGGTGACGATTCGGTTGTGGGCGCGCAGGCGGGTGTGACGAAGGAAGTGCCGCCGGCGACGTTTGTTTCGGGATATCCGGCGATGCCGCACGACGAAGCCCGCAAGGCCCATGCGCACCTGATGCGTTTGCCGGAGTTGAAGCAGCGCATGGCCGGGATGGAGAAGCGGTTGAAGGCCCTGGAGGAGAGGTCATGAAGGTGTTTGTCACGGGGGGTGCGGGGTACATCGGCAGCGTGACCACGGAACTGCTGCTCGACAAGGGCCACGAGGTTGTGGTGTTCGACAACCTCGAGCGCGGGCACCGGGAGGCCGTGGATCCGAGGGCGCGGCTGGTCGTCGGCGACCTGCGGAATGCCGACGAGGTGGAAAAGGCGATGCGCGAAGCCCGGCCGGATGCCGTCATGCACTTCGCGGCGTATGCGCTGGTGGGCGAATCCATGCAGGATCCCGGCCTGTATTTTGCCAACAACATGTCCGGGGGTGTGAACCTGGCGGAGGCAATGGTCAAGGCGGGGGTCCGGAAGATCGTGTTTTCCTCCACTTGTGCGACATACGGATATCCCGAGCGGACGCCGATCGCCGAGGATACACCGCAGCGGCCGGTGAACCCGTATGGTGAATCCAAGCTGATGTACGAGAAGGCGCTGGGGTGGTATCAGAAGATCCACGGCCTGCAGCCGGTGTTCCTGCGCTACTTCAACGCCTCGGGCGCCACGCGGCGGTATGGCGAGGATCATGAACCAGAGACCCACCTGATCCCCAACGTGATCAAGGTGGCCCTGGGGCAGGCGGCACACGTCAAGGTGTTCGGGAATGACTACGGGACGCCTGACGGGACCTGTATCCGGGACTACATCCATATTCTCGACCTGGCGGGGGCGCACATCCTGGCGCTGGGCGGCGAACATACCGGCCCGTTCAATCTCGGGACGGGCACGGGGGTCTCGGTGCGGGAAGTCATTGAGGTGGCGCGGCAGGTCACCGGGCATGCTATTCCCGAGGAGTTTTCGCCGCGGCGGCCCGGCGATCCGGATCGGCTGGTGGCTTCCGCTGACCGGGCGCGGAAGGTGCTGGGGTGGGTGCCGGCGCATTCGAATATGAAGGCAATCGTGGAAAGCGCCTGGGCGTGGCACCAGGCACATCCGCGGGGTTACAGAACAACGGCTTAGGAAGCCGCAGAAAGGCAGACAAGGAACGATGAGCAAGACAAGCAAGAGCAGCGAATCCGCGACCGGCGCCTCCACCGCCCTCAATGCGGTGTTGTCCCAGATCCAGAAGGAATTCGGCGAGGGTTCGATCATGCGCCTCGGCGAGGCCGATGTGAAGAAGGAAGTGGCCGCGGTTTCGACGGGAGCGTTCTCGCTCGACATGGCGTTGGGTGTGGGCGGACTGCCGCGCGGGCGTGTGGTGGAGATCTACGGGCCGGAGAGTTCGGGCAAGACGACGCTTACCCTGCACGTGATTGCCAATGCCCAGAAGAACGGCGGGCTGGCGGCCTTCATCGATACCGAGCACGCGATGGATCCCATGTATGCCAAGAAGATCGGCGTGAATCTCGACGATCTGCTGGTGTCTCAGCCGACTTCCGGCGAGGAAGCCCTGAGCATTACCGAAGCGCTTATCCGCAGCAACGCCCTGGACGTGATCGTGGTGGATTCCGTGGCGGCGCTGGCGCCGAGGGCGGAACTGGATGGCGAGATGGGCGATGCGCACGTGGGGCTGCAGGCGCGGCTTATGTCGCAGGCGCTGCGCAAGCTGACGGCGGCGATTTCCACCTCCAAGACGCTGTGCATATTCACGAACCAGATCCGGGAGAAGATCGGCGTCATGTTCGGGAATCCGGAGACCACACCGGGCGGGCGGGCGCTGAAGTTCTACGCGTCGGTCCGGTTGGAGATCCGGCGCGTCACCACGATCAAGGACCCGGCCGGCAAGGTGATCGGGAACCGCACACGGGTGAAGGTCGTAAAGAACAAGGTGGCGCCGCCGTTCACGGAGGCGGAATTCGACATCCTGTTCGCCAAGGGTATCTGGTGGTCAGGTTCGGTTCTTGACGCGGCCATCGAGCACGGGCTCGTGGAGAAACGCGGGTCGTGGCTCTCGTTCGATGGCGCCCAGCTCGGGCAGGGGCGCGAGGCGGCGGCCGAGCAGTTGGGCAAGGAACCGGAAATGGAGAAAGCCCTGGTCGCAAAGATCCGTGAAAAGATCGGGGCGGCGGCCAAGTAGGGTTGTCGTCACCGGGATGATGCCATGAATTCGCGTGAACGGGTGTATAGGGCGGTTTGATTCCAGTGCGCTTCGGCGGTGATGGAGATTCCCCCGCGGGGGTTGAAGGTTCCCTTGACTGTGATTTCACGCGGGCGGATGGCCTTCACGATGTCGTCCAGCACCCGGTTGACCACTTCCTCGTGGAACGTGTTGTGGTTCCGGAAGGAAAACAGGTAGAGCTTGAGGGCCTTGCTTTCGAGACACAGCTTGTCCGGAACGTATTCGATCGAGATGTGGCCGAAATCGGGCTGATCGGTGATGGGGCAGCGGCTGGTGAATTCCGGGCAATCGAACCGCACGCGGTAGTTCCGCCGGGGATAGCGGTTCGGGAAGGACTCGAGCCTCGCCTTGTCGGGCGAGTCGGGATACCGCGTGGTGGTGTGGCCCAGAAGCGTCAGTCCCTTTACTTTCCGTGTCGTCATGGGATCAATTCTCCCGGCAGGGGGCGATGCCGCGTGTTGTCAAAGGCATGAACAAAGAACGGCGCATGGCCCGCTACTTGTTCGTCATTATCCAGATTCCATCCCAGTTGTCCATGGGATGATTCGCCAGGTCGCGGCAGCGGCGGGCGTAGGCGGCGGCCGCGGGGTCTTCCGGGGCGAGAGTCTCCATTTTCTCCAGTGCTCCGGCGAGATCGCCCCGGTAGTAGGCGGCAAGGCCGTCGGCGAACGCGCGCAGGGATGGCGGAGGCGTTCCGGCGGTGGACGACGGCAGGGGTTCGAAGACGCGCACGGGTTGCGAGCGCCCGACGACCCGGACGAGGCCGATTTCCCGGACGGCGACCGCATTGCCCAGTTGGTTGCGGGTAGCCTCCGAGATCAGGATGGAAGTCCCGAATTGCTTGTTGATGCCCTCCAGCCGCGAGGCCAGATTGCCTGCGTCGCCGAGGAAGGTGTAATTGAAACGCTGCCGCGATCCCATGTTGCCGACAACCACGGGACCGCTGTTGATGCCGATACGCTGGACCAGGTCGGCGCCGACCCGGTCCCGGAACGAGGGATTCAGCGCGGCCAGGCGGTGTTGGCATTCCAGGGCGGCGCGGACGGCGCGGAGGGCGTGATCGGGTTGGGGCAGCGGGGCGTTCCAGAATGCGATGATCGCGTCGCCCTCGTACTTGTCCACCGTGCCGCCGTGGGCATAGATCACGTCCGTCATGGCGGTCAGGTAATCATTGAGGAGCGCGGTGAGTTGTTCGGGCGAGAGGCGTTCCGAGATTCCGGTGAAGCCCCGGACATCCGAGAAGAACAGCGAGAGTTCGCGGGTTTCGCCGCCGAGGGCGAGCCGTTCCGGGTGCTGCACCAGTTCGTCGATCACAACCGGCGAAAGATATTGTTTGAATGCGCCCTTGATGAAGCGCTTCTGGCGTCCTTCGGTGGCGTAGTTGACGGCCAGCGTGGCGACCAGGGCGGGGGCGAGTGCGGCGTATTGTGCCATCATGGGCAGCCACCACCCGCGGGTGTAGGCCAGGACGCCCAGCAGGGCGGGGAGCGGCAGCAGGACAAGGGCCACCATTGCGGCTTGCCATGCGTGGCGCGACAACCGGACGCCGACGGCACCCGCGACCGCGAGAAGGAGGACGATGCCGCAGGCCGCGGCGGCCGGCGCATCGCGCATGAGATCAGCCTCGAGCAGATTGTCGAGGAACGTGGCGTGCAATTCCACGCCCGGATAGACCGCGGCGACCGGGGCGGAGCGCAGGTCGAAGAGCCCGGGCGCTGTGAAGCCCAGAAAGACGTAGGCGTTGGTGAAGAATGACGGCGCAATGAGGGGTTCCTTGCCCTCCCGCAGGCGCAGTTCCGATTCAATGACCGCGGCGATGCTGACGGTCTTGTGCGTTTGGGATGGCCCGCGGAACCGCAGGATGACATTGCCGTCGCGGTCCAGCGGCAGGCGTGAGGAGCCGGTTCCGATGGCGAACGTGGAAGGCGTCAGTTCGAGGGTGGGAGACGGGACGGTCGCGAGGCGTGCCGCCAGGCCGAGGGAGGGCACAACCTGCCCGGCGAAGAGGCTGAAAGGCTTCATGCGCCGGTAGATGCCGTCGGAATCGGGATTCCCGAAGACGGAGGCCAGAAGCGTGGCGTTGGTGGCCATTTCGGGGACGGGAAACAGGGCGCGGGATAACCGGTACGGGGCGAGGCCCGTACCGGGGGCGGCCCGCAGGGCGATGCGGGGCGGCGGGACGCTGGTCGGCCAGTTGGTTTCCCCGCCGCTTTCGCGGGCGACGAAGACGGCGCCCACGAAGCCGCGGGTGGCCGCCACGGCGCTGCCCAGGGCGGCATCGTCCTCGACACCCCAGCCGGAGGGTTCGCTGTAGATGACATCGAATGCCACGGCCTTGGTCTGGGCGCGGCGGCAGAAATCTAGGACGGCGGTATAGACCTGCCGTGGCCAGGGCCAGGACCAGCCCCGTTCCTTGCCCCAGTCCAGGCTGGCCTGGTCGAGGAAGATCAGGCGAATCTGGTCAGTCGCCGGTCGGGGGGAGGCCAGCATGGTGGCGCGCCAGTCCCACGTCTTGAACTCCATCTTGTCGAGGGCGCGGGAGAAATGCAGACCCAGCGCCAGGATGGCGGCCAGGATGCCGATCCCCGCTCCTTGAAGGATTCGCTTGCGCATCGGATGCCGATTAGAGGTCCCGCGTGGCCTTGAGGAACCGGGCGCGGACGGCGGGGGGTAACGCAGGCGCCGGAGTGGAGCCAAGCTGCTTGTTCAGTTCGGCGATCCGGTCCTTGGGCGGCGGATGGGTCTTGGCGAAATCCAGACCGTCCGGTTTCAGCCGCTTGCCCATTTCGGCGAGCATCTCGGTCAGGCCCTGCGGATTGTATCCGGCGCGGACCAGCGTGGCCACGGCCGTCTTATCGGCCTGGAATTCCAGGTGCCGGGCATAGCCGCTGTTGACCAGCTTGCCGGTGATGTCGGTGATGGAGTCCTCGAATGTCTTGGTCAGTTCCGCGAGGTCCTTGCCGCCCAGGTTCTTGGCCGCCTCGGAGCCGAGGATGGTGGCGGCGGCGGTCAGCCGGCTCTTGCTGATGGCCTGCAGTCCGTGGTTGAGGCCGACGTGGGCCACCTCGTGGGCGAGCACGGCGGCCAGGGCATTCTCGTCGCGGCAGCATTGGAGCATTCCGCGGGAGACAAGGATGAGGCCGCCGGGCGCGGCGAAGGCGTTGATTTCGTCGGAATCCATGACGAGGAAATGATAGCCGCCGAACGTTTCCGGGCGGTCCGAGCACAGGGCCAGGTATTGGCCGATGGTGTTCAGGTATTCCGTCAGGCTGGAGTCGTCCAACGGTTTGTTCCGGGAGAGGAGGGTGGCGGCCACGGTGCGGCCGATGTAGTACTCCTGTTCCGGCGTGATGGATTCGAAGACTTTGCCGACGGCGCCCGCGGACCGGTTGATGGACTCCGCCTGTTCGGTGGAGATGGCGCCGGTGGCGACGGCCGCGGCGGTGCTAGCCTCGGTGATCACTTCCAGTGTTTTGCATCCGGAGACGATGACGCAAGCGGCGGCGAGAAGAAGGAGGATCGGGGATTTCACCTGGCACCTCCCTTATCGCCGGACACGAGGCCGCCTTCCTCCGCGAAGGCCTGGATTCTCCGGGGCGGGATCACGATTTTCTCCATGCGATCCACCCACTTGAAATCCACGTCCTTGTGATTTGCCTTGAACTGGGATTCGACATCGGCATTGAACCCCTTGCCGGCCAGGGCCAGTTCGCCGCTGGAGGCCGTGGTTTCGGCGGCGGAACCGGACTGGAGGACGATGGTCTTGGTGGTCAGGGCCGAATTGTGAACCCAGCCGGAGTTGCCGGCGCTGGAGACTTTCGTCCAGGGTCCGTTCTGCTCTGCCACAGCCACCTTATCGCCGTAGTTCAGGGAAGCGACCACTTTCCCCAGGAAGTTCGGTGTATCGCGAATTTCCGCCTTGCGGACTTGGACGCTCATGGTCTTGGCGGCGGCAGCCAGGGCCACGGCGGCCGACAGACACAGCAGTGTGCTGATCGGTAACAGTGTTTTCGCGGACATGGTGTGGTCTCCTTTGCTGCGTAGAGACTACACCAGGCCGGGCAAAAACGGAACGGGGAATTACAGGGCAGGTGGGAGACTTTTGCACTCGCCATGGAAAGCAGAATCCACTACGATGAACTTTTAAGAATAGGTAATCAAGACAAGCTGTGTCATCTCAAGCAAAGTGAAGAGCTTGTAGGTTTGGGTGGGGTGAGTAATCCCGCATGATGAGAGCAAGGCATGAAAGCGGTCATACTCGACGATGATCCTGTCATACAGGGTCTGCTTGCGACGGTTCTGAGCACGGAGGGCTATGCCGTCTCTTTCTACTCCAGTCCTGCGGAGTGCCGTCTCTTTACGGATCCGGGTTGCCCCTGTGCCATGAAGGGGGATTGTCCGGATGCCATCATCACGGACTGGGACATGCCGGAGTTCAGCGGGATGGAATTCGTGGAAAAGCTGAAGGAGAAGAACTGCCTTTGCAGGAATATTGCCATGATCTCCGGTTTTTCCCGGGAGGAGGATCTGCTGCGGGATGTGCCCGAGGGGGTCAAGGTGTTTGCCAAGCCCTTCTCCGTGCAGCGGCTGCGTTCATGGCTGAGGGATCTCCGTGCGGCGGAGAGAAGTGCCGTCATGCCTGTCAACCGGCGGCAGTATGTGCGCTATCCCTGCCGGCTGCCGGTGGAGATTTTTTTCTCGGCGCCCGGCATGGTGGAGATGGTCTCGGCGGTGGCCCGGAACATTTCCAAGGGCGGCATGTTGATCGAGTGTGCCAAGTCCCTGGCCGCCGCGGCCACGCTGCACCTTTCGTTCACGATCCCGGAGTGGATGGCCCTGCGTGGTCGGACGGATCGGAACGTGATGGTTGAGGCGCAAACACGCCATTCCGGCCCGGAAGCCGGGGTCTACGGTCTACAGTTCGCGGCGCCGCTGGCTTGAACAGCAGCTTAGTGGCCTGTTTCGTAAATATTGTGACGTATTCGGTTGCGGAGGAGATTCCTCGACTCCGCTACGCTCCGCTCGGAATGACAGGTGCCTTTCTGTCATCCCGAGCTTGTCGAGGGATCTCCATTTCTCCCGGAATACGTTAGCAGATTTATGAAACGGCCGGCTTAGGCTCCGTGCATCCCTCAAGGTCGGGCGCGGCGGGGACGGAACCGCTACCCCCTGCGGCGGAGGCCATCCCAGTACCAGAAAACCCCGGTTGCATGTCGGGGGCGATGCCGCTATGATCGGGTCAAAACCTGGAGGGCAGCCTGTGAACGACATGAATCAGGTGGCGGCGAGTTTGCGTAACAGTGTGCGGACACTGGAGGCGCTTGTGCCGCAGGCCGCGAAGATCGCCGGAATCGGGGCGGAGATGGTGGCGGCGCTTCGCGCGGGCAACAAGATCATGACCGCCGGCAACGGCGGCAGCGCCGCGGAAGCCCTGCACATGGCGGAGGAACTGGTCGGTCGTTTCCTCAGCAACCGGAAGTCCCTGCCCGCCGTGGCGCTGGTCGCCGATCCGACCGCCCTGACGTGCATAGGCAACGATTTCGGGTTCGACGAGATTTTCAGCCGGCAGGTCGAGGGGCTTGGCAAGGCCGGCGATATCCTCGTGCTTTTCAGTACCAGCGGCTCCGCCACCAATCTGTTCCGGGCCGTGGAAGCCGCCAGCGCGCGGGGGGTGCGCACGATGTGCCTGCT
>CAYWKN010000046.1:7965-13812 GCA_964458765.1 uncultured Verrucomicrobiota bacterium | reverse complement strand
CCGCCGCCCGCATCCGGAGGCGGCTGGATCGGCTCACGGAGGAAATCGTGCGCGACACTCCTGCACGGGAACTCGTCATCGTAGCCATCCTCAAGGGCAGCTACGTGTTCCTGGCCGACCTGGCCCGCCGCCTCGCCCGTCACGACATCCATATCATCGTGGACTTCCTGGGCCTGTCCAGCTACGGCTCAGGCACAACCTCCTCCGGCAAAGTGAGGCTCCGGCACGATCTCAGCGTCCCCGTCCGCGGAAAGTCCGTCCTGCTGATGGACGACATTCTGGACACCGGCCTGACTCTTCGCCGTGCCGTCGCCCTGCTGAAACGAAGGGGCGCGCGTTCCATCCGCACCTGCGTGCTGCTCGACAAGCCCAGCCGCCGCCGGATCGCCCTCCGGGCCGATCACGTCGGATTCACCGTGGATAACGATTTTGTCGTCGGCTACGGCCTCGACCATGACAACCGCTACCGCCAGCTCCCCCACATTGCCCGTCTCGCCCCGGCACCGGCGCGCACCCCCAGCCTCAGGAAGACACCCCATGAGTAAAACACGCAACGACACCGGCAACATTGTCAACGCAGGCCTCGGCGCCAACATCCTCCTGGCCGCGCTGAAAACGTCCATCGGCGTTTTCGGCCACAGTCCCGCGCTGCTCGCCGACGGCATCAACTCCGCTTCCGACGTTTCGTACTACATCGTCGTGAAGATCTTCATGAAACTGGCCGGGAAACCCCCGGACCACGAGCACCCCTACGGCCACACCCAGCTCGAAACCATTGCCGCCCTGGTGGTCGGCTCGTTTATCGTCGCCACGGCCGTCGCCATCTTCTTCGACGCCGTGAACAAGGTCTACGACTTCTTCACCGGCACCAGCACCTTTGCCGGCGCCGAGATCATCGCCCTGTGGGTCGCACTGCTGACGATCGTCCTGAAAATCGTCCTGACGATCGCCACCAAACGCATCGGCAAACGCAGCCACAATGCCGCCATCCTGGCCTTGGCGCATGACCACCGCAACGACGTCATTTCGGCTTCCGGCGCCGCGGTAGGCATCTTCCTCGGCCGGATCGGGTTTCCGTTCGCCGATCCGCTGGTCGGCGGGCTGGTGGCGTTCATGGTGCTGCGCACCGGCATCCAGATTCTGCGGGATTCGTCCGCCGACCTGATGGACGCCGTTCCCAGCCAGGAAATCGAATCCCAGGTTCGCGGAATCATGGCCGGCATCGCGGAAATCCGCGCGGTGGAGGAGGTCCACGCCCACCGTTTCGGGCCCTACCTCGTGCTGAACGTGCAGATCGGCGTGGATGGCTCCATCCCGGTGGCGGAAGGCGATGCCATCGCCTCGCGGGTGGAAACCCTCCTCCGCACCCGGATCCCCATGGTCATCCGGTCCTACGTGCATTACCACCCGGCCGCGGATCCGGCGGGAGGGGCATGACCCTGTCGCCTCCCGTGATCTTCGCCGGCGCTCTCCCCGCCGCCGCCCTGGGCGCCATCGCGGGCGGCATTGCCGGCTGCATCCCCGCCCTGCACATATTCAATCTTCTGGCGGTCGCGGCTGTTCTCGCCCCGGCCGCCGTCCTGCCGGGAATCCCGTCGCTATGGCTGGATGCCGCCGTTGCCGGCATGATCGCGGGTTGGTCCCTCACCAACTCCCTGCCGGCCATCCTGCTCGCGTCGCCCGACGAAAGCGCCATGTTCGCCACTCCCCCGGGCCACCGCTACCTGATGGAGGGGCGCGGGTGCGACGCGGTTCTCCTGACCGCCATCGGCGGCGCCGGCGGCATGGGCGTGCTGGCCTTGGCATCGGTCTTCGCCCCGCGACTGCTGCCGCCCATCCATTCCGTCCTGTCGCCGCACTATCACTGGATCCTCTGGTGCGTGATCGCCTTCCTCCTCCTCTCCGAGTGGCCGCAGGGGCGCACAGCCGCGCAACCGCCCGCGGAACGGCTCCTGTCGGGCAACCGGAATGTGCTGATGGGGCTTCTGACTTTCCTCCTTTCCGGTCTTCTCGGGTTTATCCTGCTCTATCGCCCGAACCTCGTGCATGCCCCGCCGGGTCAAACCCTGATGCCCGCCTTCGCAGGCCTTTTCGCCCTGCCAGGGCTGCTGATGACCCTTGTCAGCCGCGTTCGTCCGCCGCCCCAGACAGCGGAGGCCCGTCACGAAGCCTCCCCCCGCGACCTGCTCCACGGGATCGTGTCCGGAACCTTCGGCGGAATGTTTGCCGCCCTGATCCCGGTCGTCAGCGGCGGCGTCGGCGGACTGCTGGCCGGTCATGCCGCCACATTGCGCGGGGACCGCGCGTTCCTGGTGTCGCAGGGCGCATCGAAAACAGTGTACTATGCCGGGGCTCTGCTCCTGTGGTTCAGCCCCGACCTGAACGTGGCGCGCGGCGGCGCCGCCGCCTTTCTCCGCGGCCTTCACAACCCGCCGGCGGACGCGTTTCCGGCCATTGTGGCGGCCCTTCTTGTGGCAACGGCAACCACCCTGTGGCTTCTGCCATGGCTTGGCCGCGCCCTGGTTCACGCCATGAACCGCGCGGGCCAGGCCGCCCTCTCCGGGATGGCCCTCGCACTCGTTGTTCTGATCGTGGCTTCCGCCTGCGGGCTCGCCGGCCTCCTGATCCTGCCGGTCGCCACCGCCATCGGCATGATCCCTCTGCTGTTCGGGGGGCGCCGGATGAATGCCCTCGGCGTCATCCTCCTGCCGCTGGCCTGCAACATGTCGGGCATCGGTCCCGCCATTGCCGGCATGCTGGGAATCGCGTGAAATGAAAGGGATCACGCACTTCACCGTCGGCGTGACGCTGGCCTCGTGCCTGCCCCAGGCCGTTCAGGCCGGCAGCGACGGCAACCCCTTGCTCTTCATTCTCGGCGGTATCTTCGGACTCCTGCCCGACACCCTGGACTTCAAGATCCTGCGGTTCCTGCACCGGCACGATGTGGAAATTGTCCCGGACCCGTCCCGCCCCGATCCGGCCCTGATCGCCGAAGCGCTCGCGGGCTCCATCCGGCGCGCGAGGATCACCGGCAGGCCCGTTCGCGTGAAGCTGCATTCCTCCGCCCCGGGCGCGGGCTTGTGGCACCGCTTCCGCGTGACCTTGCCGGCGGCCGGCAACAGGGTGGCGGTTGGCTACGAAGGCGTGGTGAACACCAGCCAGGAGATGGCGCGCCATGCGCCCCACCCCCGCGCCGCCGCGGAGGCCGACCTGCCTTGCGCCGTCACCACCGACTACACGGCCACGACAACCGTGGATATCCTCGATGGGCCTTCCTATGCGATGGAGCCCCTCGGAGATGGACGCGTGGCCATCCGATTCATCCCCTGGCATCGCCACTGGACACACGGCCTGCCTGTCGCCGCCGTCATCGGAGGGGTGCTGGGATGGTGGCTCGGACCGGCGGCGGGCTTCATCGGTGGCGGCGCCTATGCCCTCCACGCGCTGGCGGACCAGTGTGGCCACATGGGATCCAATCTCTTCTTCCCGTTCACCCGCCGCCGATCCCCGGGCCTGCAATGGGTTCGCTCGGGCAGCACCCTGGCCAACCTGGGCGTGGTGTGGATTGCCTGTCTGGTGATCTACTGGAACCTCGCCCGCGCGGGGCAGGCAGACAGGGCGCCGGGTCTTCCCGGCCTGCTGGTCCTCTTCGGGTTCCTGCCGCTCGCCGCCGCCGCCTGGTGTCGCCGGAGGCTGCCGCGGTGATGCCACGTCAGTCGTGGGGCGGCAAGGCGCCGTGTTCGTTCAGATAATCCCGGACCTCCTGGGGCAAGGCGCCGATGCCGCCCCAGCTGGCCTTGATGTCCCGCCCGTTTTCCCCGTGCAACTTGAAAACGAGAGACCGGCGCGGGAGAGGAATATAAGGCGGGCATTCCCCGCCCCGTTGCTGGATCCATTTCTCCAGCCGCTGCGGTATCGGCCCATTCCCGTTGTACTGGATATACTCGCCGGCAATATGATACAGCCGCTCCTCGTGCTGCGGTTGCGCCTCGACAACCACCTTCTTGCTTACCTCCGCCTTCGCCTTGGTCTTCCGAAGCTTGGCCTTGCCGTACACCGACCACACGAAACCGATCTCATCCAGACGCTTCACACGCGCGGGCGCAAGCTGGCCCATCTTGTGACGATGCCGCTGATTGGCCACCCAATTGGCCAGGTTCATGTCACGCGCCCACTGGGACGGCACATCGCAGGTGCCGTGTTTCTTGGCGTACGCCAGGAGCCGGTCGAACATCGCACTCCACGTGCGGTCGGTGGGCGACCACACGAATCCAATCTTGTCGAGCCGCTCCACCTTGGAGGCGGCCAGCTCGCCCAGTTTGCGGCGATACCGCTGCATCGCGACCCATCGGCCCAGTCTGGGGTTCTTCTTCCAGTTGGCCTGCACACCGCAGTGCCCGTACTGCTTGCAGAACGCCGTAAGCGCCCTGTACATCATCTCCCAGTCTACGCCTTGCCGAGCCATGTGCGCTCTCCCGTCTGGACTCTTCCCGCGGCGGAATCGCCCCCCCCCATTGAACCTTCTGCAAATATTGTGTCACGCGATTACGTCGCGGACAACACTTTTCCTTCCTCAGCCGTAGCCCCGTCCCTCCATCCAGGGCCGGCAGCGCTTCAGCACATGCGGAAGCGCCACGTCGCAGTCCCGCGGAACAGGTCCGCCCAGCCGCCGCAACCGTTCCACCGACAGCCCCGCGTCCGGGGGCCGGGGAGCCTTCCGGGCCGCGTCTCCGGAAGCCGGCGCCACATGGCCGGTACTCCGCCCCAACAGCCGCCCGATCAGCAGCGCCCATTCGTAGCGTGTCACCGCCTTGCCGCTGCCCGCGTGCAACAGGCCGCTCGTTGAAGGGTGGTCCAGAAGATACCCGACAACCTCCGCCACATCCTCCACCAGGAGGGGATACCGCTTCAACACATGGTCCTGCCGGGTGGGTTTCCCGCCCAGCACGGCGGCCAGGCCCTCCTCCAGCATCGGGGACGGCACGCGTTCCGTGGGCACGCCGTATAAGGCGCCAATCCGCAGGATGCAGGCGGAGGGGTACGCCGCCGCCACCCCCTGTTCGCCCGCCAGCTTGGATTCGCCGTACACATTGACGGGCCGGCAGGCATCCCCTTCCCCGTAGGGCGGATGCGTGCCGGGGAACACGTAGTCGGTGGAAATGTGGATCATCCGCGCGCCGCGGCTCCGCGCCAGTTCCGCCAGCCGGGCCGGCACGGCGGCATTCAACGCAAACGCTTCCGCCCGGTGCGTCTCGCAATAGTCCGGACTGCGATGGCCGGCACAATGGACCACCGCATCCCAGTCCTCGCCGCGCAAACGCCCGATGCCCCGTTCCTCCGTAAGGTCCACCGCCAGGAATCCGGGCAACGACTGGCGGTTCGACAACGCCAGGACCGCCGCGTCACGCCGCAGCCGCTCGACAATCGCATTGCCCAGGAGCCCGCTGGCGCCCGTCACCATGACACGCCGGGTCTTCATCCCTACATCTGCTGCAACGCCTTCCTCAACGCGGCTTCAATGTCGGCCTCCGTGAATCGCTCCGTGAGTTTCGACGAAAGCGCCCCCGACCGGCTGTAGAACCAGAACTGCGGGAGCGTCTTGAGTTCCTTCGCCTTACAAATGGGCGCATTCCAGTCCGGCGCCACGATCCGCTGCACCACCACCCGGCCGCCGCTCTTGCGCGAAAGCACCTCGACATAGTTCCCCTGCCGGACGCTGGAATGCGCCTGTGCGTAGTGGAAATGGATCACGTTGACAACGCCCTTCCGGAGCTGGCTCTCGATATCCACGTCTTCTCCCTGGCTGAGAATCCGCAGCCCGGGCGTCTGCATCTCCCGCCACTTGCC
>CAYWKN010000046.1:0-7865 GCA_964458765.1 uncultured Verrucomicrobiota bacterium | reverse complement strand
TCATGCCTCTTGTTGACCAATTCCACGGACACCTTCGGAGCGGGATCCAACGTCAAACGCCTGACGTTGGCCGAGAACTCCCGCACCTCCTTGCCGTCGGACGCGACAAACACCCACTGGCTCCTGGCGTAGCCGAATACCAGGCCATCAACCGTCTCGCCGTTGACCCGGGTCATCTGGTCGGCACAGACAGCGTGCGCAAGGCCGATCCACAACCCGAATGCCAGCCATCGTTTCACAAACCTTCTCCTTCAATCCGGAAGACTCGTCCAGGGACTCCGGCGGATCCGGAACCGCCACGGCAGCGCCGCGTCCGGTCCCGCATAGTGGACGCCGATCCGCGGACCCGCCACCACCGCGCGGGGCGGCACGCTCTCCCCGCGATCCTCCAGCCAAACCTTGGCGCCGGTCAGCCGGCACCCGTTGCATTCCAAACCAATACCCAGCGCTTCCGTAAGCATTCCCGGTCCTCCCGCCACGCGGCGATCCAGCCGCCGGGCGCGCCGGCGGGCCATCATGGCGCCGGCTCCCACCAGCGGCTCCACAGCCCGGATCAGCACCGCATGGGGAATCCCCTCCCTGTTCGTCACCACATTGAGCAGGCAATGCATCCCATAGCACAAGTACACGTACGCCACCCCACCCGCCCGGAACATGGTTTCCGTGCGCGCCGTCCGCCGGTTGCCGTGCGCGTGACTGGCCCGGTCCTCGGGCCCCGCGTAGGCTTCCGTCTCCACGATGCGCCCGCCCGTGACCTCCCCGCCGCCCAGCCTCGTCAGCACATACTTGCCCAACAAGTCCCGCGCGATCGCCACCACGTCCGGCCGCCGGTAGAACGCCAAATCCAGTTTCGCCATGGCCCGGACACTCCCGACCCGCCTACTCCCACTCGATCGTCGCCGGCGGCTTGGAACTGATGTCGTACACCACACGGTTGATCCCCGCCACCTCGTTGATGATGCGATTCGAAATCCGCGCCAGCGTGTCGTAGGACACCCGCGACCAGTCTGCCGTCATGCCGTCCTGGCTTTCCACGATCCGCAGGGCCGCGACATTCTCGTAGGTCCGGCTGTCGCCCATCACGCCCACCGTCTGGATCGGCAGCAGCACGGCGAAGGACTGCCAGATGCGGGGATACATCGGGTCCTTGCGCATCTCCTCCTGCACCCGCAGATCGGCCTGCTGGAGGATCGCCACGCGCTCGGCCGTCACCTCGCCCAGGATCCGCACCGCCAGGCCGGGCCCCGGGAACGGCTGCCGGTCAACGATAAACGACGGCAGCCCCAGCTCGCGCCCGAGCAGCCGCACCTCGTCCTTGAACAATTCCCGGATGGGCTCGATCAGCTTGAATTTCAGGTCCGACGGCAGACCGCCAACGTTGTGATGACTCTTGATGGTCACCGAGGGGCCCCCGATCGGCGAAGCGCTTTCGATCACGTCGGGATACAGGGTGCCTTGCGCCAGGTACTCGATCTCGCCGAATTGCCGCGCTTCGTCGGCGAAGATATCGATGAAGGTCTTGCCGATGATCTTCCGCTTGCGTTCCGGGTCCACAACGCCCTTGAGCGCCGAAAGGAACCGTTCCTGCGCATGGGCCACGTGCAGGTCCATGCCAAAGGCCTCGCCGAAGGTCCGCTCCACCTGCTGCGCCTCGTCATGCCGCAGCACGCCGTTGTCCACGAACACACAGTGCAACTGCTTGCCGATGGCCCGGTGAATCAGCGCCGCCACCACCGAGGAATCCACGCCGCCGCTCAACCCGCACAGGACGTGCCCGCTTCCCACCTTCTCCCGGATGGCCTGCACGCTCTCCCGGATGAACTGCGCCATCTCCCAGTCGGGCCGGCACTGGCAGATACCGAACAGGAACCGTCCGAGCAGTTCCGCCCCTCTCGGCGTGTGCACGACTTCCGGATGGAACTGCAGGCCGTAGATGCGCCGCGCCGCGTGGCCCATGGCGGCCACGGAACAGGTCTCGGTCTTCGCCATGGCCCGGAACCCCGGCGGGAGCTTTTCCACCTGGTCGCCATGGCTCATCCACACGTCCAGGTTCGACGGCAACCCGCGGAACAACTCGCCGGGCTCCGCCACCGCCACCTGCGCGCTGCCGTATTCCCGCTCGCGGCCCGGCTTTACCGCGCCACCCAGCAGCTTGGCTGTCATCTGAAGCCCGTAACAGATCCCCAGCACCGGGACCCCCAGATCGTACAGCGCGGGATCGCAGAGCGGCGCCCCCTTGTCCAGCACGCTGGCCGGGCCGCCGGACAGGATGATGCCCGCCGGCTTGCGCGCCGCCAGGACCGCCGCCGGGGTGTCGAACCGGATCAGTTCGGAATAGACCCGCTGCTCGCGGACCCGCCGCGCGATCAACTGGCTGTACTGGGACCCGAAATCAAGTATCGCAATCCAATTATGCCCCTGCATGAACTCAAGCCTCCCGGATCAGTTCGCGGAACTGCGCGAACAGGTAATACGGATCGTGCGGGCCCGGCGCCGCCTCGGGATGATACTGCACGCAGAACATCGGCTCCCGCCGGTGCCGCAGCCCCTCCACCGTTTGATCGTTGAGATTGATGTGGGTGACCTCCACCGCCGCCATGTCCAGCGTGGAGGGATCCACCGCGAAATTGTGGTTCTGCGATGTGATCTCCACCGCGCCGGTCCGGAGGTTCTTGACCGGATGGTTGCAGCCGTGATGCCCGAACTTGAGCCGGTAGGTCTTGCCGCCGCAGGCCAGCCCCAGGATCTGGTGCCCCAGGCAAATCCCCATCAGCGGTATCTTGCCCAGCAACTCGCGCGCCGCGTCAATCGCATACGTCACGGCGGCGGGATCCGCCGGCCCGTTGGAAAGGAATACCCCGTCGGGCTTCATCGCCAGCACCTCGCCCGCGGGCGTGGCCGCCGGCACAACCATCACGTCCATCCCGCTGAGCCGGAGACTGCGCAGGATGTTCCACTTGATGCCGAAATCGTACGCCACAATCCGCAAATCCGCCGGCGGCAGGGTCTCGGCCACACCCCATGACGCCGTGCGGCTGCCGTCTTCGTCCCACCGGAAGGGCTCCTTGCAGGAGACACGGCTGGCATAATCCTGGCCATCCAGCCCGCACCACTCGCTCGCCTGCTTCACCGCCTCGGCCTCGCCCACGGCCCCCGTCACGCACAGGAAGGCGCGCTGCGTTCCCTCTGTCCGCAGCCGGCGGGTCAACGCCCGGGTGTCAATGCCCGCAATCGCCGGTATCCCGTCGCGCGACAGCCGCTCCGACAACGATTCCTCCGCCCGCCAGTTGCTGGGCGTGTTCATGTCGTGCAGGATGAAACCGTTCGCGAAAAGTTTGCGGCTCTCCATGTCGGCGGAATTCATGCCCGTGTTCCCGATTTCCGGACAGGTCATGGTGACGAACTGGCCGCTGTAGGATGGGTCGCTGAGGATCTCCTGGTACCCGGTCATGCCCGTGTTGAACACCACCTCGCCCAGCGCATCCCGCGGCGCACCCACCGAATGCCCGCGCAGGATCGTTCCATCCTGCAGGGCCAGAAAGGCTTTTTTCTCACGCTGCTCCCGCCAATTCCATCTCTCGGACATGCCGCACCGTCCCCTTCCGGAAAAAAGTGCAGGCAGTCTACCCGTTTCAGATCGTCTTGGCAACGGCAACGGCGGTGGAGGCAGCAATTCCCATTAGGGCCGGAACCCGAGGTATTTTCCGGCTCAGATCTCGTGCCGGACCATCTGAAGAAGCCGCTTCTTGAGCAACGGGACGCCGTCGCCGGTGACCGTGGAAACCTTGAGGGTCTTGAGCCTCGTCTTCCGCTCAAATCTCCGGCTGTGTTCCTCCGCCTCCGGCAGGTCCATCTTGTTGGCCACAACGAGAAAGGAGCGGTCCGGCAGATCGTGCCGGTACAGTTTCAATTCCCGGCGCAACGTTTCGTAGTCCTCGACCGGATCGCGCCCCTCGCTGCCCGCCATGTCAATCACCAGCGCCAGGCATGCGGCACGCTCCACGTGCCGCAGGAAATGGTCTCCCAGCCCCACGCCCTCGTGGGCGCCCTTGACCAATCCGGGAATGTCCGCCACCGTGTAGTTCCGCGCCTCGAAGTCCTCTCCCACCGTCACCGTGCCGATGACCGGATGGAGCGTCGTGAAGGCATAGGCCCCGACCTTGGGATGGGCGTTGCTGATGGCGCCCAGCAGCGAGGATTTGCCGGCGTTCGGCATGCCCACCAGGCCGACATCGGCCAGCAGCTTGAGGTCCAGCCGCAGGCTGAGCTGTTCCCCCTCCTCGCCATTCGAATGTTCATACGGCGTCTGATGCGTGGAGGTCTGCCAGTGCGGGTTCCCCAGCCCCCCCTTGCCCCCCTTGGCCACGAGGACCTCCTGGTCGGTATCGGTCAGGTCCGCCAGCACACTCCCGGTCTCGACATCGGTAATCACGGTGCCGCAGGGAACGGGAATCCTCAGGTCGGCGCCGTTGCGCCCGTGCATGCGGCTGCCCTTGCCGTGCCCGCCATCGGGAGCATGCTGCTGCGGGTTGAAGAACAGCGATATCAGACTGTCGGCGTTGCGTTCGGCCCGCAAAATCACATGCCCGCCGCGCCCGCCATCCCCGCCGTCAGGCCCCCCCTTGGGAACGTACTTCTCGCGGCGGAAACTGACACACCCGTTGCCCCCGTTTCCACCCGACACGTGCACGACGACGGAATCCACGAACTTGCGAGTCTTCATGGCGACCTCCATCGCGGTTCATTACAAAAAAAACGGTTGCGACCGGTCCGCCACCGCTTCCGGTGCCGGACAACGACCGCAACCGCTCTCGAATCCCGCGCCATCCAATCCGGTCAAGTCGCGGGTTGCGCCACAACCGTAACGCGCCGCCCTTCGCCCTCAAACAGGACCGTGCCATCCACCAGGGCAAACAGACTGTCATCCCGCCCGCGTTTGACATTCCGCCCCGCCTGAACCTTGGTGCCGCGCTGACGGACAATGATGCTGCCCGTTGTGACAAACTGACCGTCGTAGGCCTTCACGCCCAGCCGCTGGCCGGGGCTGTTACGACCGTTGACTCCACCGCCTGATTTCCTGTGCGCCATAGAATCTCACTCCTCTTACGCAATCTTTTCCACGCGCAACACGGTCAACGGCTGGCGATGCCCGACTTTCCGCTTGTACCCCTTGCGCCGTTTCTTCTTGAACGCCACGACCTTGTCGGCCTTGGTCTGATCGACGATGCTGGCGCTGACCTTGGCGCCCTTGACAACAGGCGTCCCGACCGTCAGCGTCTTCCCATCGGATACGGCCAAAACGGTGAGTTCCACCTGTCTTCCCGCTTCGCCCTGGAGAAGTTCCACCTTGAGGGTGTCGCCCGCCTTGACGCGGTACTGTTTCCCCCCTGTTTCCACAACTGCATACGCTTCCATAGTTACCCATCCTCGCCATCCGCCGGGTACGCCCCGGTCGGTCAATATCTCAAAAAGTGCGGTATGCTAGGGACCGCCGCCTGAAAAGTCAATGCCTTCTTTTGGCACTTTTTGATTCAGGTTGCTTTTGCCGCGCCCCCCCGGCCGCCCCCCCGGCCACCAGATAAGGCTTTCCGTCCCGCCATTCCAGCCGCACCGCATGTCCGGCCACCAGCGACTCGAGCGCGGCCGTCACCAGACCCACATCCACCCCCAGCGCCGAGGCGGCCTCCGCCGCCGTACAGGGATGCCTCCGGATCAACGCCAACAGGCGGTCGTTCAACTCCCCCTGCCCAAGGAAACCCGGGGCGTCCCCGGGGGCATCCGCCCGTCCGCCGATCACCTCCGCCACCGGCGTGAACCGCCCCGCCAGCGCGCGCATACGCTCCTCGGACACCGGCTGGATCGCACGGTCGTGCGGGGGACGCACTGCCGTATTCAAGTGAATCCGGTCGGGACCGATCTCGCCCGCAAGGCGGGCAATCCGCTCCACATCCCCGTCGGCATCGTTGATCCCGGCCACCAGGAAGACTTCCAGCCAGTATTCCCCCCCGAACGCCTTCCGCATGGCCTTGAGCCCCTCGAGGAACACATCGAAGGCAAGACCCGCGCAGGGATGATGCACCGCCTCGAAGGATCGCGAATCCCACGCGCCGAGGGTGGCCTTGACCACATCGCTATACAGGGCCGCTTTCCGGACCTCCGGGACGTGGAACAGGGAACCGTTGCTCAGCAGCACCCGGCGGATCGAACACCGCCCTCCGATTTCCCGGAGGACATCGCCGAACCGGGAATGCAGCGTCGGTTCCCCGGCCCCGGCCAGGGTCAGGCTATCCGCCTGGCCGTCGTGCGCCAGCCAGTGGTCGAACTCCGCCAGCACCTCCGCCACCGGAACGTATTCCCCCCGCTGAAGGGTCTTGTTGACCGTCGCGCCGACCTGGCAATAGGGGCAATCGAACGTGCAGACCTTGAAGGGAACAAGGTCTATACCAAGAGAACGGCCCAGCCGCCGGGAGCGGACTGGGCCGAACAGGAATCGGTACTGGCCATCCATCACTGCGGCGAAATGGCCTCAACCGGGCACTCGCCCACGCACAGCCCGCAATCCACGCACTTGTCAGGATCGATGCTGAACTGCTTGTCGCCCTCGGCAATGGCTTCCTGGGGACACACTGGCGCGCAACTGCCGCACTTCGTACACTTATCTGAGATCACGTATGCCATCTTCTCCGCTCCTCTGTTGTTGTTTTCGCCGAAAAACTGGCACCCCCTAGGGGAGTCGAACCCCTCTTACCAGGATGAGAACCTGGTGTCCTAGCCGATAGACGAAGGGGGCACAGGACAATTTCGAAAGGCGCAAAATATACCGTCGGATACCAATCCGGGTCAACTGGTTTTTTGCCGCTGTTGCCCGCGCGGATCGCCGATCGTCCGGGGCTTCAGCGGGCATCCGGACGGAAATGCTCGTAGCCGGACGCGGCCAGGGGAACAATCCTCCCCCCCTCCCGCAGCACAACCCGGCCCGCCAGGCGGGTGATCCGCCCGATCGCGGAACACGGCAGACGGAAACGCCGCCGCCATGCCTTCGCGAACGCCGCCGCCTTGCGCTCCGCCACCGTGAAGACGAGCTCAAAATCCTCCCCATCCCCCAAGGCATGGGCCAGTCCGGACCGCATCCCGGCCACTGTGACTGCGCGTTTCGCCGCCGCCGAAACCGGTATCGCTTCCGCCTCGATTTCCACTCCCACACCGCTGGCCGCCGCCAGCCGCGGAAGATCCGCCGCCAGCCCGTCGCTCACATCCATCATCGCCGTGGCCCAGCCGCCCTCCCGCAGCCACCGCCCCTCCGACAACCGCGGCTGGAACCGCAGGTGCCGCCCGGACAAACTTCCCCCGAGCCGTCCGGTAACATATACCCGGTCGCCGGCTCGCGCGCCGGAACGCAGCACGGCCCGGCCCCGCGGGATGCGCCCCACCGCGAAGACATGCAGTTCCAACGCCGGCCCGCGCGAGGTATCCCCTCCCACGATGGCCACGCCGTGCCGTCGCGCCAGACGGGCCGCTCCGCGATACACAGCCTTCACCCGCGCCGTCGCCGTCCTTGCCGGCGCCACCAGATCCATCAGGATCCACAGCGGTTCCCCACCCATCGCCGCCAGATCGCTCAACACACGACCCACCGCCTTGTGCCCGATCCGCTCCCCCGGCACATCCGGGGCGAAATGAACGCCCTCGATCACGGGATCACTCTTGAGCAGGAGATCGTACCGGCCGTCCGTCCGCACCACAGCGCAGTCATCCCCGATCCCCGTCACCACATCGGAGCGCAACGGGACCATCCGGGGCAACCTCCGGATCCATTCGTTCTCGCCTATATCAGCCAGCGTGCGCATGGGAGAGGAAAGAGGTTA
>CAYWKN010000045.1:10943-14062 GCA_964458765.1 uncultured Verrucomicrobiota bacterium | reverse complement strand
ATTCCCCATACAGGAATTTCAGATAGCGGGCGGCGGCTCGCGCCGATTTCTCGGGGTGCTTCCGCTCATCCGGCAGATACGTCCGCAATCCGAAACGCCGCGCCGTGGCCGGCATGAACTGGAACAACCCCGCCGCCCCGCCCGGATTGCGGGCGTTGGGGTTCATCGTGGACTCCACCTCCGCGATCCACACCAGTGGCTCGGGCACCCCTTCCTGACGGAATACCGCCTTGAGCCGGGGGACCAGATCTTTCGCCGCCGCGGGCGCCGGCCGCCGGGCCAGCTTGCGCTTCCACGCCGTATCGCTCTCGGCCACCGCCTGGCGCCGGACCGTCAACGGCGGCGGAACCGCCCGTGCAACGGGTTTGCGTTCAGGAACAAGATGCACCTTGCGCCCTGTGACCACCGGCGGACGGGCCGGCGGCGGCGCCGGCGGCGGGGGTTCCGGAACCAGGCGCACGGCCTCGCCGGCCATTTCCAGGAAATCCAGTTTCTGGCGCAGCCAGGCCGCGTAGTCCCCGCCGCCCCGCACACGCTCCAACAGCCGGGACGCCGCCTCGGCATAGGGCATGAATTCCGCCATGGCTTCCAGGGAACCGCCTTCCAACTCCTCCCCCAGCATTTCCCAGAACTGCCCCCACTCTTCCGGCGGCGGAATCTCCACCTGGTCGAGGGCGAGGTTCTCCTGAATCCACTCGGCGCTGTCGGACAGCATGCCATCCAAATCAAACTCCTGCCCTCGGGCGCCGGGCGTGGCAGGTAACAGCACGCAAACCAGAGCCACCACCCGTATTCCCGCACCTTTCACATCAACCATTCCCCATTAATCAACCATGAACCATGAACCATCAACCATTCCCCACCCCACCCCTCATTGCATCACCCGCTCCGTGTACAGGAACTTCAGCACGGAGAACAGAACCACGTTCATCAACTGCACCGCGAGGTAGTAGAAGCCCGCCACATTGACGAGCAGGTAATACACCCCCCAGTCGGCGAGACGGAAAAAGGCGATGCCCGCGACGAATGCGCCGAATTCCGCCAGGAGCGACGTGTCGCGGGTCTTCTCAAACACGAACCACCGGCAGAGGAAGAAGTTGATCGTCACCTGCGCCAGGAGCACCACCGCATAGGCCGGTCCCTTGGACCAACCCCAGTGTGTCACCAGCAGCCAGTTGAACGGCACCGCCAGCACGAATGCCGGCAACCCCGCCGCGAGGAACTTGGCCAGTTTGAGCATCCGCGTCCTGGATGCCCGCGCGGGGCGCCTCGACTGTTGTGTGCAGTTCATACCGGTGGCGTTCGCCGTCCCGGCGAACGCATTTTCCGAACCTGCCCCGGCCATGCCCGCCGCCGGAACGCCGGCGGCCGCCTTTCAGTCCACAGTCTTCCCGGCCGTAAACCTGGCACGGCGGAGCAAATACAGGTTCTCCTCGGCAATGCGTCGCTGGGACTTGACCAGTTCACCCAGAACCGCGAGAAGAAAACACAGCAAACCGCCCAGCGCCAGGACCGCCAGGAGGATCAGCGAGGGCAGGTGCGTGCGGCCGGGCTCCGGCGTAACGTACACCAGATACAGGAATCGCACACCGATCACAAACGCCGCTGCCACCAGCAGCATGCCGATGGACGAAAAGAACCGCCCCGGCCGGTACAGCACGAACATCGCCAGCATCGTGCCCGCCTGCTTGCGGATATACTCGGGAATGCTCCTGAACAGCCGCGAAGGACGGGTTGTCGGGTTGACGCCGATATCCACACTCGCCACCCGCAACCCCATGTTGCCCGCCTGGATCAGCGTCTCCATGCAGTACGAGAACGACGAGTAGATGAACAGCCGCAGGCACGCCTCGCGGGAAAAGGCCCGGAATCCCGACGCCGCGTCGCGCACCGTGGTCTTGGAAATCTGCCGCAGGGTCCAGCTTCCCGCCAACTGCAGCGACTTCTTCACCCCGCCGAACTCGGGATGGTCCACGATCGGACGGCTCCCCACCACCAGGTCGGCGCGGTTCTCCAGGATCGGCTGCAGCAGCCTGGGAATGTCCGCGGCGCAATACTGGTTGTCGGCGTCGGTGTTGACCACAACGTCCGCCCCCAGTTCCATCGCCTTCTCGATGCCGTTGGCGAACGCGCGGGCCAGGCCGCGGTTGCTGCCCAGCCGCAGGATGTGGTGCACTCCCAGTTCCCGCGCGACTTCGGCCGTGCGGTCGGCGCTGCCGTCATCCACCACCAGGTATTCCACCACGTCCACACCGGGCAGGCTCCGGGGCAGGTCCCGAATCGTCTCCGGCAACGTCTTTTCCTCGTTGAAACAGGGAATCTGGATGACTACTTTCATATCAGAGCACCGTATATACCGTCTTGGCGACAAACACGCCACCCTCAAGATGCGAAGAGCCTTCCCGCCGCCCCCCCGGCGCCAGGTCCAGATCCCCGGCATGGTAGCTGTCGGCGCTGGCCACATGCCGCTTGGATGACCGCGGCGCCGGCACAACCCGCGCGCCGCCGGGAACCCCGCAGATGCGGTCCTCAACCACGATGGAATCCCGACCGGGCGTCACCACCCGTTCGAAGGCAAGTCCGGTGGCGCCCTTCTTGAAGATCAGGAGGTTCTTCAGCGGACCGATCAGCCGCCGGCCGAACCACCGGCTCAAGATCCGCAAGGCCATGTGTTTGAGCGGCGAACTGACGGGCTCGCGATGCGGGGTCATCCGTCCCTGCAGAACAAACCGGTCCCCTTCGCGTTTCCAACGCCAGTCGTCGGACCACCAGTGGTTCACATACTGCCGGCCGCCCTGCACGACCACCCACCCGAAGTCTGATACCGGCCCCTTCCCGCCTGCCGCCGTGAACACGCCGCCCTTCTTGAGCGAAAGGATCAGCGCGTAGCGCCGCCCGCCGCCCGCCTGCAGGACGTGGCCGCTCTGTTCCAGCGCCAGATCCATTTCCGGAGCGCGATCCCCGGCCGTTTCCGTCACCCCCGCCGCCTTCAGGAGCGGTAACGCCCGCACCAGCGAATGGCCCGCGTAGTGCGACAGGTAGCGATCGTCCATCGCCCGCAGGAAATGCGAAACCTCCCCGACATTCCGGTAAAGGATTTCCAGAACGCGCTCCGCCAA
>CAYWKN010000045.1:0-10843 GCA_964458765.1 uncultured Verrucomicrobiota bacterium | reverse complement strand
CTCCCTCCAGGAACCTGGCAATTCCGTACGGCAGGATGTAGTCGGTGTTGCGCGCATTGTGCATCCCGATGCCCCCGCCGAGGGTTTGCACATACCGCGCGATGCAGCGCAATCCCGCCGCGGCCACGTCGCGGTAGCGGATATCGCCCGTGGCGTCCAGGCAGTCCCACAGGCAGTCGAGAGTCACGGAGAGATATCCCAGATCCGGGCCGCCATATTCCATGAACCAGCCTTCCGACGTCTGCAGCGCAAGGGTCTTCCCGGCGATAGCCTCGAACCGGGCCGCCGGAACCAGTTCCGGACACACTTTCCGCAACCACGCCAGCGCCGCCAGTCCCGCCACCTGCTGGTTGGCTGCCTGCGGTTCAAACCGGTCCAGCAACTGGCGGGCCGCCACCCGCAGTCCGTCCAGGATTTCCGAAGCCGCCACCACGCCCGCATGGGTCATCTTGGCAACGGCGAGGGTCGAAAATGCCAGCGGCGGGTACCCTTGCTCGAAGGGATAGTATTCCTCGAACGCGCCGTGTCGGGTTGCCCGGAAATTCCAGAACCGGCACGCTCCCGCCGCCAGGTCGCGCACGTCCGTCCTGGTGTGGCCCCGACCCGGGGCCGGATCCTCCCGCCCCGCCAGCCAGACCGTGTACGCCCCCTGCTGGAGGATGATGGAAGGGAAATCCCGGATCCGGTAATGCCACCAATCCCGGTCAAAACATCCGTACACCGGCGAGTTCGGATCGCGGCACGCCTGCGTCAGCAGCCGCGGCATCATCCGCCCGACCACATCCTCCAGTTCAGCCACCCATCCTGTTGTATTGGCATTCATCCCTTCACCAGCCCCCATCCACCATTACCCCTCCACCATTCTCATCTCGCCCAGCGCCTTGCGCTTGGCCGGCTTGCTCATGGCCTTCCACGCCAGCCGCAACCGGTTGAACACCGGCCCGATTACCGTTTCCGGAATCCGGGCCACCACCCAGCGCGCCAGCCGTGTCGACCCGCACCAGAACAACCCCGACACCACCAGTTCCACGAGCACGCGGGAACGCGCCAATTCGGCCGGCCGGATATCGTACTCGGGCGCTTTCCGCCCGCAGAACACACGTATGCGGTTGCGGATGAACCCGCCGCGCTTCTTGAAATCCAGCATATGCCCATGCATCTCCAAGGCCCGCATCGGATCTTCCGCCGCCAGGGCCAGCAACCCGCGCGCCTCCATCTCCAGCACGATCGCCTCCATCGCCTCGCTGCGCGTCACCACCACCGAATGGCCGCCACCCAGCCCCTCGAACCGCGGTGACCACGCGTCGCCCACCGATAGGTCCGTGAACTCGTTGGTGAAATCCACGCTCTGGAGGCTGTTCTGTGTCACAAAGAACGGAATCAGGAAGTTATAGTAGAACTTCTTGGATTGAAACAGCTTGCCCGACACCATCCGGATTTCCATGTAGCCCGGCCATTCGCCGGCCCGCCACTGGAGCGACTCGATCCGGTCCATCCCCGGCGCGATGCCCTTCGACCGCAGATAACAGTCAATCGCCGCCGGATAAATGGCCGTGCCGGTGTAGGGCCCCAGCACGTACTTGACCTGCAACGCCCGCGGATGTCCCGCCAACTGCAACTGACGCAGCGCCGCCGCCTGATCGGGCAGACAGGTCATCGCATAGCGCTTTCCGTCCTCCAGCTTCGGGAGGATATCCAGCACCGAAACGGGGATGTAGACCGATTGCGCCGACGCCAGGATGTCCTCCCGGGTTGCCGCCACCACGACCCGCGCGCGCTCGGGTTCGGGGACCCCCTGCCGCACCACGATGGCGGCGTCTATCCGCCCGGTCTCCAGCATGTGGATCAGCACATGGGTCATCACGCCGCCGGAAGCTCCCGCCCGCCGGATTTCCGGCACGGCGGAATGACCGGTCCGTACCGCCTGGAAACAACCCAGCAGCCAGTTCCCGGGAAGCGCGCCGCAGTGCCTGCGGTACAAATCGGCGTACCGGATGCCCTTGCCCGGGCAAACCTCCCATGCCAGTTCAGGCAGTGCCGTGTCGGGATGAAACTCCGGCACGGGCCCGAAAGGGGAGTCCTTCATGACGGACCGTCGCTCGGCGTCGAGCGCCACACACGCCCCGCACCCGGTGCAGATTCCGGACCGCACCACATCCCGCATCAACCGTTCGGCCGCGCTGAGTGTCATAGAGGGCACGAATATAGGCCTTAGGCTCCACTTTTGCGACAAGTCATTCGCCTGTTGCGGTGGGGCATGGCCAATACGGCTCAATCCCGCAGTTCCATCATGAACCGGAAGGTGCGGTCGCCCTGCCCGCGGCAATCCAGCGCGGCAACACAATAGCCCTCTCCCACGTAGTTCAACTTGTCTTGCCATTCGCCTGCATTGCCCGTGTACCCGTGAAAGATCAGGATCGCGGGATGCTTGCCCTTCGTCTTGCGCGGCCGCAGATACTTGGCATGCACCCGCGCGCCGCCCACCCCCGTGAACCAAAGGTCGAAGCACTCCGCGTTGCGCGCTCCCGTCGTATCGTTCGGGATCAGTTCCACGCGGGGGTCCACCCGGTCCAACTCCCGCAGGGAGTCATCCCAATACGCGTCGAAATCCGCGGGCCTCGGATTGACTCCCTGATATGTTTTCAACTCGGACAACGGTTTATCAATCAACGGCATGGCTTGTATCTCCCCTTTGCGTTCCCAACACCCTCATCGCTATCCGTCAAGAACCTCTCATGGCAGCCCGTTCGTCTCAAGGTGACAACGACCGAATCAGGCCGGATTCTTCCCCAATCCAGCGGTGGATAGCAACAGAAAACACTCCGAGGATTCTCTTCCCGAAGGCGGGCTTTTGGCGTAAAAGACAACGCCACAAAGCACAGGTGCGAAATGCAGGAATGGACATGGTTGCAGTGGTCCCTGATGGCGGTCGGCGCGCTGCTGGTCGGCATTTCCAAGAGCGGCCTGCCGGGAGTCGGCATCCTGGCCATCCCGCTCTTTGCCGCCGTCCTGCCCGCCCGGGCCTCCACCGGCATGCTGCTGCCCGCCGCCGGCGCGGTGAAGCTGCTGTTCTGAGGAAGCCTGCGCAACCTTCCGGTTCCAGTCCCGCTCCGGCGCGCCGGTTTCCGGGCCGGGGTCCGGGGGCCCCTATTTCCCGACCACTTCGCTCATCTTGAAGATCGGCAGGAACATGCAGATCACAATACCGCCGATCACCACGCCCAGCACCACCATCAGCAGCGGTTCGAGCATCGAGGTCAGGGAGGCCAGCATGGCTTCCACTTCGTCATCATACGTGTCGGCCACGCTGTCCAGCATCTCGTCCACCTTGCCGGTTTTCTCGCCGGCGGACATCATGCGCACCACCAGCGTGGGAATGCAGTCCTTGTCGGACAACCCGGCGGAGAGGGTTTCGCCATGCTCCACCGAAACCCGTGCCTCCATGATGGCTTTTTCGATGACCAGGTTGGCGGCGGCCTTGGCCACGATCTCCAGCGCGTTCAGGATGGGCACCCCGCTCTGCACTAGTTGCGCCAGCGTGCGCGAGAACCGCGCCACGGCAACCTTTTGTGTCAGGATCCCCACCACGGGCGCTTTCAAGGCGAACCGGTCCATCGCCCAGGCCCCGGACTTCGTCTTCTTCCATTTCTTGAACAGCCAGACTCCCAGCGCGATCGCCGGAACGATAATGATCGCGTTCTTCTTGATCCCGTTGCTGATATCCACCAGGAACTGCGTCGGGCCGGGCAGTTTGGACCCGAAGTCCTTGTACATGTTCGCGAATACCGGAACGATGAAGATGATCATGCCGGTGGCGATGACCAGCGCCATGGACATGACCACGATCGGGTACGTCATGGCCGACTTCACTTTGCGCCGCAACCGCGCGTTGGCTTCCAGCAGTTCCCCGATCCTCTTCATCGTTTCCGCGAACTGTCCGCTCTGTTCGCCCGCCCGCACCATGCTGATATAGAGCACATCGAAGATCTGGGGGTACAGGTGCAGACTTTCGGAAAAGGAGGATCCGCCTTCGATGCTCCTCTTGACGTCGCGCAGCACAATCTTGAAGTTCGGATTGGAAGCCTGTTCCTCCAGGGTTTCCAGCGAGGCCACGATGGGCATTCCGGCCGACAGCATGGCCGCCATCTGGCGGGAGAACGCCGGCAGGTCCGTCCGCACAATCTTGACGACGCCACGCACCTTCTTGGAGGCGTTCTGGACCGCCTTGCGCGCCGGGGCCGGCCGGTTTGCCGCCGCGCCGCCACTGGATGCCGAACGTACAACCGGACTCATGATGGACCCTCTCCCTCTGGTTTGCCTTCCGTCGCGTTACTCGCTGCCTGTAACTTCCAGCGCCGCCTCCAGCGAGGTCACGCCTTCCCTGACCTTCTTCAGGCCGGCCTCCTTCAGGGTGATCATCCCCTGCTGCCGGGCCTGCTCCCGGATCTCGTTGCTCGTTCCGCCCTTCATGATCAGGTCCTTCACGAGATCATCCACCGCAAGGACTTCCATGATGGCGCCACGGCCCTTGTAACCGCCGCCGTTGCATTTCGGGCACCCCACCGCGCGGTAGACGGTCATGTAGCCGTCCTTGCCGCTCCGGGCGGCGCCGGCCTCCCCGCCGGCATGCCGGAAGAACTCCGGATCGATCTTGTTGGCTTCCAGGACATCAATCGGCAGTTCCACCTCCTGGCGGCAGGCGACGCACAGCTTCCGGTACAGGCGCTGCGCCTGCGAGAGCACCAGCGAGGAGGCGATCAGGAACGGCGGAATCCCCATGTCAATCAGGCGGGCGATGGCGCCGGCCGCGTCGTTCGTATGCAGCGTGCTGAGCACCAGGTGTCCGGTCAGCGCGGCCTTGACCGCGATTTCCGCCGTCTCCCCGTCGCGGATTTCACCCACCAGGCAGATATCGGGGTCCTGCCGGAGAATGGAACGCAACGCCGCGGCAAAGGAAAGCCCGACCTGTGCATTCACCTGCACCTGCGTGATACCCGGCAACTGGTACTCCACGGGATCCTCACAGGTCACGATATTGACGTCCGGCTTGTTCAACTCCTGCAGGCAGGAGTACAGCGTGGTCGTCTTGCCGCTGCCCGTCGGCCCCGTGACCAGGATGATTCCATGCGGCTGGCCGATGGCGTGGCTCATCGCCTTGAAGGCCTGCTCGTCCAGACCCAGCCCGCTCAGACTCGGGAACAACGCGCTCTTGTCGAGCACACGCATCACAATCTTCTCCCCGAAGATCGAAGGCAATATGCTGACACGCATATCCACCTCCTTGCCCAGGGCCTTGATCTTGAATCGGCCGTCCTGCGGCACGCGGCGCTCGGCAATGTCCAGATCCCCCATGATCTTGATGCGGGACACAATGGCCGGATGGAAGCTCCGGGCGGGACTGGGCCGCTCCATCAGCGAACCGTCAATGCGATACCGCAACCGCAGCGACTTTTCCTGCGGCTCGATGTGGATGTCGCTCGCGCGGGTGCGCAGCGCCTCCACGAGAATCATGTTCACCATGCGGATGACCGGGGCGCCCTCCGCGCTTTCCATCATCTCCTCGAGACTGACTTCGTCCTTCTCCTCGTGCCCGATTTCCACATCACTGTCGGAACCCTTCATGATCTCGTCGAGATCCATGCCCTGGGCGGGCTCGGAACTGGCGACGACGCGATTGATCGTATCGAGGACATCCTTCTCGCCGGCCACCAGCGGCATCACTTCCAGACCCGTCAACACATGCAGTTCGTCCAGGGCCATGATGTCGAAGGGATCCCCCAGGGCCACAATCAGAAGCCCGCCGATCTTAAGGAGGGGAACCGCCTGGTTCTTCCGCAACACCTCGGCGGGAATGGATTCCATCAACTGCGGGTTCGGACTGCAGCGCGCCAGCGAAATCGGCTCCATCCGCAGGTAATCGGCAAGCCCGAGCGTCATCTCGACCGGCGCGACCAACTGCTGGTCCACCAGGTACTTCTCCAGGCGAACCCCCTGGCTTTCCGCCTTCTCCTGGGCCTCCTCCAAGGCGGCCTGGCCAATGGCGCCCCGCCGCACCAGAATGTCGCCGATCCTTGAACTTCGCGAAATCACTGTCATGGCCTTGGCCTTACCCCCCCCTCATCGAAAACCCGCCGGACAATTCTCCTTGTAATCCATTTCCCACCGCCAAGTCAACCCACTCCCTGCGGCGGGCCAGCCATTCCACACAAGACGTCAGAAGTATTGCGCATCGGTTCCTTCACGGCTATCGTAGGAACCCATGAGCTTGCAGGATCGCGATTACATGCGGGGTGTCGCCACACCGCGACTCCGCCCGAATTCCGGCGACGCCCCCCTTTCCGCCCGCCTCAAATTCCTCCTCTGGCGCCTCCTGCATCCACGCCCGGCTTCTTCGCACCCTCCGCCCGACAAGGCGGACGCAAACAAGATATCCCAACAGGAAGGCAGCCAGAATGACCGCTAACCAGTCCATCGGCATGGGCCGCGCCGGCGCCCTGCTTTCCGGGACCAACGTCGCCGAAATCTGTGATCGCGCCCTCGCGGAATGGAAACCTGACGGAAAGCGCATCCTGTTCATCGTGCCCGACCTCTCGCGAACATGCCCCATGGACCTGATGTTCCGCCTCCTCTATCAGCGGCTGGCCGGACGCGCCCGCGCGTTGGATTTCCTCATCGCCCTCGGCACCCATCCGGGACTGACCCCGGAACAGATCTACAAGCGCATGGGCATCACGGCCGCCGAGCATCAGTCCCGCTACACCAAGGCCCGCTTCTTCAATCACGAGTGGAAGAATCCGGCACAACTGGTCTCCGTCGGCCGCTTGACCCGCGGGGACATCCGCGAAATCACCGAGGGCCGCTTCGAAATGGACGTGGATGTCACCTGCAACCGCATGGTGCATGACTATGACCTGCTGGTCATCGTCGGCCCGGTCTTCCCCCACGAGGTGGTCGGCTTCTCCGGCGGCAACAAGTATCTCTTCCCCGGAATCGCCGGACAGGAGATCATAGACTTCTTCCACTGGCTGGGGGCCGTCATCACCAACCCCGTCATCATCGGCAACAAGTGGACTCCCGTCCGCCGGGTCGTGGACCGGGCCGCCGCCATGATCCCCGTGGAACGCCGCGCCTTCTGCATGGTGGTAAGCCATCATGAACTTGCCGGTCTCTACGCGGGCACCCCGGAGAATGCCTGGTCCGATGCCGCCGATCTCTCCCGCCAGATTCATACGGAGTACCACGAAAAACCCTTCCATACCGTCCTCTCCTGCGCGCCGGAGATGTATGACGACCTCTGGACCGGTGGCAAGTGCATGTACAAGATCGAACCTGTCGTGGCGGACGGCGGCAAGGTGATCATTTACGCCCCCCATATCCGCGAGATCTCACCCGTGCACGGGCCCGTCCTGGAGGAAATCGGCTACCATACCCGCGACTTCTTCCTCCAGCAGTGGGACAAGTACAGCCGCTATCCGTGGGGCGTCGTGGCGCACTCGACGCACGTCAAGGGGATCGGCACGTACGAGAAGGGCATCGAGAAACCGAGGGTCGAGGTCATTCTGGCCACCGGGATCCCGGAGGCCGTTTGCCGCAAGGTGAACCTGGGATACATGGACCCGGCGTCGGTGCGCGTCGCCGACTTCGAGGGCAGGCAGGCGGAAGGCATCCTGTACGTCAAGCGGGCCGGCGAGATCCTCTACCGCTGGAAGAACGCTCCCGCCAAACTGGGCGGACAGTAACCGCCCGGCATGCGCCCGCCGGCGGCCATCCGCCGCCCCGCCCGGAGCGGCGTCACAGGCCGAAGAACTTCCGGATCCTGGCGACCAGCGCGATGCGCGGGATGGCGCCAATGCCTTTGTCACCCGCCGCCGCCACCCTGGCCTGGCGCTCGTTCACCCGCTGTTCCAGAATGGCTCCCAGTTTTTCCGCCAGGGCCGCGTTGTCCTTCAGGATGCCCGAGAGAACCGGCTTTGCCACTTCCAGCACGGCAACATCCGTCTCCGCCGTCACCGTCGCCGACCGCGGCTCTCCGGTCAGCAGCGACATTTCCCCGAAAAAGGCCGAAGGCCCCAAATGGGCGACCGTCAGGCCAGCCCCGTCCGCGCCCGCCACCGATACCGCCACCCGGCCGGTTCGGATCACATAGAACGTCTCGCCCGGTTCCCCCTGGCGGCACAAGGATTCCCCGTCCGCGAAAACCAGGCTCCGGACCCCTTCCGCCAGCCTTTCGAACTCCGGCGGGGAAAGCGTGCGGAACAAGTCCACGCCAGCCAGCAGTTGCCGCACCGACTCGCGATCCTCGTCCCGGATCCGAAGCTCTTCCGTCGCCGCATCCCGCAGGCGCACATCGCGGATGGGGAACGGAATGGAAATCCCGGCGCGCTTGAAGCCGTACCAAAGCCGCTCCATCACCCGGCTTTCGATCTTGTCCAGCCGCTCAAAGTCGTCGATGAAGAACTTGATGGTAAAGTTGATCGAGAAATCGGCGTACCCCTTGAGGTAGACCGAAGGCGCCGGTTCCCGGGCCACTTCGGGTGTCTCGGCAAGGATCGCCAGGATGACCTCCTTCGCCTTGCCGGGCGGAGTCTCGTAGCTGACCCCCACCGACAGGTAGCAGCCATGTTTCCCCGTCGGGCGCGAGTAGTTGATGATGGATTCCCTGGCAATGGCGGCGTTGGGGATGACCACGTAATCCTCGCCCTTGGTCTTCAGGCGCGTTGCCCGCCACGTGGTGTCGACAATCCGCCCCGCATGCCCAGCCACCTGCACCCAGTCCCCGATATGAAACGGACGCTCCGCGTTGAGCGCCAGACCCGCGAAGAGGTTCCCCAGCGTGTCCTGCGTGGCATTGCCGACAATGTACCCGACCACAAGGGAGGAAACCGCCAGCACGTTCAGGTTCACACCGGGGAAAAACCCCCGCACAATCATCACCAGCGCCACCGCCGAGATCAGCAGGCGCCCGATATCCCGGACCACGAGCGACGCCTGCGGACGGTTCCGCCACCTGGCCAGCGTGTCGAACAGCAGGACATCCAGGACCGACACCGCCACCATGATCCCCAGGAACCACGCCGCCGCCTCCACTCCGCGGTGCACTCCCGTGTGCAACGCATCGAACAGGGGCTCCAGGCACAGCAGCAGGAGAAGGGACAGAACCAAGAGGTTGATCTGGATGGCGATGCGGCGCAACAGGTGATGCTTCACCAGGTATCGCTGGGCCAGGCTAAAGACGCCATACGCGACTAACACCGTCAGTCCCCGGGACAACAGGAAACCCGCGGTCAGACGCCCCGCCTCCATGGCGCCAAGAAGCGACTGCCAGTCAAGAACCGGTGCATTTGTCATGCCTTATCTTCCTTTCTCATTGCCGGCCGGATGTTGCCGCCGTATCTGTCCCCGGCATTGGGGGCAGGTCTTCGAAAAAATGGAGGAGGCCGCCTCATCCGGGATCGAGAAGCTCAAACCCCGTGGCCGGGTCCTTCCGTCGCGTGGCGACGGTTTCCCGCAGTTCCCACAGGATCACTTCCATCACATGCCACACCTTGACGCCGCGCCGGACACAACCCGCCACCGCCGCGTCCTTGCGGCCGGCCGCGATGTGCATGTGGAGAACGGGGCGGCCGGCCTCATCCGGGAAAAGGGTTCCCGTGCCGCAGATTTCGTGGACATTGCCGAGCACGTGCTCGAGAGGAACCACCGGACTGGACCGCCCGTCTTGCGGTCCAACCACCAGGCGACTTCCAGCATCCGCCCCGCCGACGACGACCAACGCCGCGGCCCGGATCCGTTCCGCAACAGCCAGTTCCTCGATGGCCTCATGCAGAATATCGCCGTCCTCGAGACGAATCACGAAAACGCGCCCCGGGACGGCCTGCGAAACTTTCATAGGGCCTTCTGGCCGGCTTCCTTGGCGGCCGCATCCGGCGCCTTGGCGGGCGGAGTGGCGGGCGGAGTGGCGCCGCCTGCGGCGGCGTTTGCCTTGGCGCTGATCAACTCATCCAGCTTGGCCTTCACCACCTCGGCGGCGGATGACAGGGCATTTCCCCGGTCAAACTCCCTGGCCAGTTCTTCCTTGGTCTTCTTCTTGCCGCCTCTGTTCGCGATCTCCTTTTCCCTGGCGCGGAACTGCTTCCTGGATTCCATGTCTTCAATCGCAGTCAGCTTCTGCTGCGCCTTCTCCTGGCTGGAAAAGCGTTCGGCGGAGCCCACGATCTTGCGCGGCATCAGGCGCGATCCCGCAAACGGCGTCCCTTTGTTCATTTCATCTTCGCGCCACTGCTTCGCCGCCAACTGGAGGGCCTGCTGGAAATAACGGTTCTCGATCTGGATCGTCTTTTCCAGCGCCTTGAACTCCGTTTCGCTCATCATCTCTGTGGTGGTGTTCCTGCACATGTCCTGGATCTTGACCACGACATACGCCTCCGCCAGTCCCCGCACCGGAAGCAACGCCGCCAAGACCATCGCCAAACCCACGCCCAGCCGTCGGACATTCACAGGATTCTCCTTTCGATCCATCGGGAAATACGATTTCTTCCGCTTGTTCAATCCTTGCTACCCAGTATTCCAGAACCCGCATCCGTATTCAATTCCCGAGTTGTCCTTGCGGATCTCCGGGGCTTGCGCATGGATACACTTCAGATTTCCTGATCCAGCCGGAAAATGACTTGGCACTTTTTCTCACGACTTCCTTGTCGCACTTCCTGGCCCTGCAGGGTCGCTTAAGCCTGTCGGGTTACGTGTATCCGAGTAAGGTGGGCGGTTAAGCGTTCGGGTAAGAGTATGCGCAAGTGTAATGCTGAAAGTCCTTTGTGACACTTCATCGCACACTTAACCGTACGCT
>CAYWKN010000044.1:0-14154 GCA_964458765.1 uncultured Verrucomicrobiota bacterium | reverse complement strand
ATCGGTAATCAGTAATCAGTGATCGGTAATCGGTGATCGGTAATCAGTAATCAGTGATCGGTAATCGGTGATCGGTAATCAGTAATCAGTAATCAGTGATCAGTAATCGGTAATCAGTAATCAACGATGGACAAGGCATTGACAAGCGAAGCGGTGGGGCAGCGGTATGTGAAGACGCCTGACGGGGCGGTGTATGGCCCCGTGGACGTGGTCACCCTGTGCAGTTGGGCGGCGGATGCGCGTGTCATTCCGGGCTGCTGTGTCTCGCGCGACGGCAAGAACTGGACGCCAGCCGAATCCATTCCCGAACTGCGGCTGAACTGGGTGGTGCGCCTTTCCGACGGCACGGAGTACGGCCCGTTGAACCTGCTGGCCGTCTGGACCCTGATGCTGGAGGGGAATCTCCAGCGGGGGATGGATGTTGTGGAGCGTGATGGATCGCGGCGGCTCCGGGTGGACGATACGCTCCTGCCGGTCCTGGTGGAGGAATCGCGGATCCTGCTGGCCGGAACGGGGAAGCTGGCGACGGAGTTGATGGGGGTGATCCAGGAATGGCGCCGGCAGGATCAGGGCGCGCTGGAGGCGCGCGACGGCCGCGTGCGGGAACTGCAGGATCGTCTGGTCAAGACCGAGGAGGAATTGGCCGCGCACGTGAAACTGGTCGAGGCCAGCCAGCGTTATCTGGCGGAGCGGGAGCAGGTGGCGATCCAGGCGGACGAAAAGATCCGGGAGAACGAATCCCTGCGAAGCGATATGGATGCCGCGCGGCGCTTGCTGGGCGATTCGCAGCGCCAGGTCCTGGAGGCGGTGCGCAACCTGGAGGATGGCCGGAAGCGTCAGGCCGAAATGGCGGCGCAGATGGACAAGTTCCGGACCCAGGCGGCGGAGGGGGAGAAGCGCCAGAAGGAATGGGCGGAACGGATTGCCGCCGCCGAGGAGGAAGCGCGCAAGTTGCGGACCGAGGTGCTCCTGGCGGTGGAGCGGGAACAAGGCGCCCGGCAGAACCATGACGCCATCGAGCGTGAACTCCACGGCAAGGTGGAAGAGTTATGCCAGTCCATGGCAGCCGAACGCGGCGCCCGGGAAAAGGCCGAGGCCGACAAGCAGGCCGGGATCGAAGCCTTGAAGGGCGAAATCGCGGAGTGGGAAACGCGGTTCCGCCAGGTTCTGGAGGATGTGGGCAAGTTCGATGCCTTGCTGCGGAAACGGGACGCGGAGATAGCGGAATACCGGCAGAAGGCCGGGGAACGGGAAACGGAGATGGCCTCGCGCCTGCTGTCGTTGCGCCGCGAGGCCGACAGTTCCGGGCGGCGCACGCAGGAACTGAAGGAGCACCTGGCCCTGGCGCAGCGCCAGACGGCGGAGGCGCGCAAGGAGGCGGTCGAAGTCGAGCGGAGGCTGCGCGAGCAGATGGAGTCGGTGCAGCGCGACCTGAACGGCATCATGCTGGCGCATTCCGGCGGGCGGCCGGGCGCCGGGGGCGCGGCGCCGGGCGGCGCCGGCGGCATCTCATGGCTGGACGGCGCCCCGGTGGCGGGCGAAGGCGCCGCGGCCCCGGTGGAGGCCGCCGGTGTTCCGGAACAGGATCTTGCCCACCTGCAGGTGGCGCTGAAGAATTCCACGGAGGAGAAACAGTCGCTTCGCTTTTCGCTGGATGGCTTGCGGAAGAGCTACGAGGAGTTCAAGAAGGACACGCAGTCGCGTGTCACGCAACTGCAGCAGGATGTCAGGACCACCGCCACCATGCTGCAGCAGGCCCTCAGCGAAGTGGAGCAGCGGGAGGCGCAACTGCGGGTCATGCGCAAGAAGGCGGAGGATCGCGAGGCGGAACTGCTCCAGCGGATCGAGGAACTGGAAGCCGGAATGGGCCGGACCGTCGTGGTGGAGCCCGAAGTGCTGAAGCCGGGCGAGCCGCACCGTCCGGCGTCCGCCGCCGAGCCCGGTCCGGCCAAAGGGGCGGGACTGCTGAACACGGTGGAAGCCCAGCTGCGGTCGGAGTTGAAGAAGTGGGAGACGATGTCCCAGGCGGGCAACGGCAAACAGAAGACCACCAAGTGGTTTCGGCGGAAGTGACGTATGACGGAAGAACTGCACAGGACAGAAGGCGGAGCGTCGGGCGACTTGAACGAGGTGTTGCGCCTCCAGGCGGCGGCCCTGGCGCGGATGTCCGAGCGGATGGACAGCCACCGGATGGCGGCGGCCAAACCGGTCGCGCCGGCGCCGGAGCGGCATGGCATGCATCTGCCCGTTCTGGCCGCGGACGCCGCGCTGACGGAGGACTCGTTGCCGGTCCTGAACGCCTTCCGCGAATTCCTGGAGCAGGAGCGGCGCCGCGCGCGCGCGCGCATCCTGTGGACGTCGCTGGCATTCGCACTGGTGTTCGGCGTCACGTTGGTTGCGGCCCTATGGCTTGGTCGGGAGCGTATCCGGGAACTGCGGAACGACCTCGGGGCCACCACCCGGCGGGTGGACGACACATTGCAGAACGCGAACGCGGAAATGCGGAGGGTCAGCGAAGCTGCCGGCCGGACGGTGTCCACCCTCAAGCAGGATATCCACAGCACCATGAGCCAGGCACAGTCGGCGATCGCTTCCAACGTGACCGTGGAGATGAAGAGCCGCGACGCCCAGATTGATCTGTTGAAGGAGAAACTGTCGTCCCTGGAGATCGAGAACGCCGTGCTGGTGGGCCGGTTGCGGGAAGCGGAGCGGGAAGCCGAAGCGCGGGCGCAGGCGATGCGCGAGCCGCAGGAGGAACAGGAACCCGTCGTGGAAGAGGAGGAGCCCTCCGCTCCGGACGCCGGGGCCATGGAGGCCGTGACGCCGGTTGCGGAGCTGGCGGTTCCGGAAGCGGCGGGGGACCCCCCGATTGTCATCCAGACGCCGGCCTACAACCGGCCGGTGCGGCTGAAGGTGCCTTCCCTGGCGCCGTAGGGGCGGAAAAAAGGCGCGGGAGGTTGCAGAACCTGCCGCGCCTTGCGGTTCCAGCCCGCGGCCGGATGTTTTCCGGTCTACTTGGCCTCGGCGTCCTTTTCCGCCATGGCGGCCCTGCGGCTCAGCTTGATGCGGCCCTTTTCGTCCACGCCGATGCACTTGACCCGCATCTGGTCGCCGACCTTGCAGACGTCTTCCACGGTCCGGACGTGGAAATCGGCCAGTTCGCTGATATGCACGAGTCCGTCGCGGCCGGGGAATATCTCCACGAACGCGCCGAATTTCGTGATGCCCGTGACGGTGCCGTTGTAGATGGCGCCTTCCTCGGCTTCGGCGGTGATCAGGCTGACCTCGCGGACGGCGATTTCCATGCCGGCCGCCTGGGTGCTGAAGATCTTGACGGTCCCGTCGTCTTCGATGTCGATCTGGGTTCCGCTGATTTCCGTGATGCGGCGGATGTTTTTGCCGCCGGGGCCGATGAGTTCGCCGATCTTGTCCACAGGGATCTTGAGATGGGTGATCCGCGGGGCATAGGGTGATAGTTCCGGCCGGGGTGCGGCGAGGATGCTCTCCATGTAGTCGAGAATCTTCATGCGCGCGGCGCGGCACTTCTCAAAGGCCTCCTCGACGATGTTCCACGCGAGGCCGCGGATCTTGAGGTCGAGCTGGAACCCGGTGATGCCCTGGCGTGTGCCGGCCACCTTGAAGTCCATATCGCCGCAATGATCCTCGTCGCCGAGGATATCCACGACCGTGACGGCCTTGCCCGGGGCTGTGAAGAGCCCGCAGGAAATGCCGGCGACGGGGCGGGTGATGGGCACGCCCGCGTCCATCAGCGCGAGGGTTCCCACGCACACGCTGGCCATCGAACTGGAGCCGTTCGAGCTCATGATGTCGGAGACCAGGCGCACGGTGTAGGGATAATCCCTGGGCATGACTTCGGCCAGTGAGCGTTCGGCGAGGTTGCCGTGGCCGATTTCGCGGCGGCCGGGCGAGCCGAAGCGGCCCGTTTCGCCGACGCTGTACGGCGGGAAGTTATAGTGCAGCATGAAGGACTTCGAGGTCGGACCGCCGGTGATGGCGTCCATATCCTGGCTGTCGGAACTGGTGCCGAGGGTCACGGTGCCGAGCGCGTGCGTCTCGCCGCGCGCAAAGAACGCCGAGCCATGGACGCGCGGGAGAAGGCCGGCCTGCGCGGCGAGGGGGCGGATATCGTTGAACCCGCGGCCGTCAATGCGCTTGCCGCGCTCCAGGACGTTCTCGCGCACCACGCCGATGGTGAGTTTATCGAACGCGGCCCGGAACTGTTCCTTCGTCATTGCCGGGAACTTCTTCTGCAGCTTGGCCTTCAGGTCGGCCTCGATCGCGCCCACCTTGTTCCGGCGGTCGAGCTTGCCGGGGACCAGGAAGGCGTCGGCCAGGGCGGCGCCTGCGATTTGGCGGGCGGTGTTGACGAGGGTCATATCGGCTTCCGGTTCCGAGACGACCTTTTCGCCGAGGCCCATTTTGCGCCGGAGTTCGATCTGGGCGTCAATCAGCTTGACGCACTGCTCATGGCCGAAGCGCATGGCGGCCACAAGGTCGGCCTCGGAAATCTCGTTGGCGTCGCCCTCGATCATGACCGGCATGTTGCGGTTGGCGGCGTAGATCAGGTCCAGATCGCTCTGTGCGCGCTCCTCGACGGTGGGGTTGGCGATGAAACGTCCTTGGATGCGACCCACGCGCACGCCCGCGACGGGGCCGTGGTAGGGAAGGTCGGAGAGGGTCAGCGCGGTGCTGGCGCCGACGATGGAGAGGATGTCGGCCGCGTTGGCGCCATCGGCGGAAAGCAGAGTGCCGACGACCTGGACGTCGTTCCGGTAGCTTTCGGCGAAGAGCGGGCGGATGGGCCGGTCGGTGAAGCGCGCCGCGAGGGTTTCGTTCTCGGAGGGGCGTCCTTCGCGTTTGAAGAATCCCCCGGGGAACTTGCCGGCGGCCGAGAAGCGTTCCCGGTACTCGACCTGCAGCGGGAAGTAGTCAATTCCCTCGCGCGGCGATTCCGAGGCGCACGCGGTGGAGAGGATGATGGTGTCTCCCAACCGAACGGTTGCGGAGCCCTTTGCCTGGGGGGCCAGAAGGCCGGATTCGATGGTGATGGTCTTGTCGCCGATGGCGACGGATACGGATACTGGTTCCTTCATACTTTTCTTTCGAATAGGGGGTACGACAGCAGGGAAGCCCGCCGCGCAGGAGCACAACATGGGAAACCCCGGACCTGAAGGGTCCGGTTAACGGCGCAACTTCAGCCGTTTAACGACTTCCTGGTAGCGTTTTTCGTCCTTGCCCTTGAGGTAATTCAAGAGGCGGCGGCGCGCGCTAACCATTTTCAGCAACCCGTAGCGGGAGCTGTGATCCTTCTTGTGGAGTTTCAGATGTTCGGTGAGTTCCTCAATGCGGCGGGTCAACAGCGCGACCTGCACTTCGGAAGACCCTGTGTCCTTCTCGTGGCGCTGAAACTCCTTCTGAACCGTGCTCTTTGCTTTGGGATCCATACGTTGTCTGAGCCCTATTCCCTTTCTTCTTTCTTCTTTCTCTTTGTTTCTTGTGGGGCCACTATAATATCGGGATACCACGTTTGTAAAGTCCTGTTCCAAAGTTTCTTTACAGCGGGTTGGGAGAGGCATTTCCGGGCCAGGGACACGTCGCGGGCGATTTGGCGGACGAGATCGGCGATGCCGGGGAAGTGCCGTTCCCCGCGCATGCGCGAAAGGAAGAAAATCTCCACGTGCCGGCCGTACAGGTGGCGGCGGGTTCCCAGGAGGTGGAGTTCGATGAGGGGGGCGCGCGTGGCGCGGATGGTTGGATGGTGGCCGAAGTTGACAATGCCGGGGAAGGCCATGCCGCCGGTGATGGCTTGAACGGCGTAGACGCCCATGGGGGGGCGGACCTCGTTGTGGGGGTCAATGTTGGCGGTGGGGAACCCCAGGGTGCGGCCGATGCGGTTGCCGCGGGTGACGGCGCCCAGAATGCTGAACGGCCGGTCCAGCAGCCGGGCGGCGGCCGCCAGCCTTCCGCGGGCGATGGTTTCGCGGATGCGCGTGCTGGAGACGGGGTCCCGCCGGTAGAGGACCGGCCGGATCCGCTCCAAGGCGATGCCGCGCGCGCCGGCCCATTGTTCGAGCAGGCGGGTATCCCCGCGGCCACCCTTGCCGAACCGCCAGTCCTCGCCCACGAATATCTTCCGGAGGGCCGGGAGGTTGTCGGCGAGTTCCTGGAGAAAGGTTTCGGCGGAGGTTCCGGCGAAACGGCGCGTGAAGGGGATCAGGAGGCATCCATCCATTCCGATGCGGCGCAGGAGGTCCATCTTGTGCCGCGTGGAGGTCAGGATCAGCGGTGCGGCACAGGGGTCCAGGACCTTCATGGGGTGGGGGTCGAAGGTCAGGGCCCAGGCTTCGCCGCCGGCGGCGCGGGCGCTGCGGACGGCGGTCCGCAGGACTTCCCGGTGCCCGCGGTGGACGCCATCGAAAAAGCCGGCCGCCAGGAAGATCGGCGCGCGTATCGCGCGCAAGCCTCTCATCTGGCGGAGCAATCTCATGGTTTCCTTCAGAGCGGGCGGGGACCTCCGGGCAGCCCGGTGAGACGGTGGAGCGGAATGACCGCGTCCAGGAGGGCATTGCGGTCCATGGCGATGATCCGGTCCAGGGGTGTGGCTTGTTCGATGCCGTAAATGCCCGAGCGGGTGCGGCGGAGGGAGGACAGGATGGCTCCGCATCCGAGGGCCTGGCCGATGTCGTGGCACAGCGAGCGGACGTAGGTTCCCTTGGTGCAACGCAGCACAAAGGAGTACTCGGGCGACTGGAAGCCGGTGATCCGGAACTCGTAGATGTGGATGAATCGCGGCTTGCGTTCCACGTCCTCCTCGCCCCGGCGCGCGCGCTTGTGCAAGGCGACGCCGTTGACCTTGACGGCGGAAATCATGGGGGGCGTCTGGAAGAGGTCGCCCCTGAACTTTGCCATTTCGGCTTCGACCTGTTCGCGGGTGACGCCGGCGGGGTCGCCGCCGCCGGTGACTTCGCCGTCGGCGTCGTAGGAATCGGTGACAACTCCCAGGCGCATGACGCCTTCGTAGGTCTTGTCGGAGGAGAGGAAATATCCGGAATAGCGGGTGGCGCGGCCCAGGAGAAGAATCAGGAGCCCGGTGGCGGAGGGATCGAGGGTGCCGCCGTGCCCGACCTTCCTGAGGTTGAAATGGCGCCGGACCTTGGCCACCACGTCATGGGACGTATAGGCCGCGGGTTTGTCCACCAGCAGGATGCCGTCGAAAGGGTCGCTGGCCGGCGGATGCATCATCCGGATTCCTCCGTGGGGCCGGGCTCTTCCGGCGCGTCCTGCCCGCCGCCGAGCCGGGACAGGATGGAGAGGACGCGGTCGCCGTCCTCGATGCTGTGATCCATCACGAAATGGACGACGGGGGTATACTTGAGGGCGACCTTTTCGGCGATATCCTCCTGGATGGCCCCGTGGAGCCGCTGCAGGCGGGCCAGCATGGCGTCGCGATCCTGCTCGTGGCCGCGGATAGACACCAGTACCCGCGCGGACCGCAGATCGCTGCTGGTGATCACGCGGGTGATGGTCACGGCGGAAAGGTCGAACGTGGCCGGGTCGAGCAGGCGGTACAGGACGCCGCCGATTTCACGGCGGAGCAATTCGTTGACGCGGGTGAGTCGGTCTACCTTCATGGGCGTGTCCCCGCACCGTTACAACGTCTGGGCAATGCGCTCCACCTCGAAGAATTCGAGGATGTCGCCTTCCGTGAACGCGTTGAAATTGTCCAGCCGGATGCCGCACTCCTGGGATTCGCGCACCTCGGCGGCATCGTTCTGGAATCGGCGCAGCGAGTGGATGGAGCCCTCGTAGATGACGCTGCCCTGGCGCTTGACGCGGACCTTGACCCGGGGGGTCACGTGGCCGGAAACGACCAGGCAGCCGGCGATCGTGCCGCCCTTGGAGAAGGTGAACATCTGCTTCACCTCGGCCCGGCCGACAACCTTCTCCTTCAGGATCGGTGTCAGCAGCCCCGTCATGGCCTCGCGGATACGGTCGGTCAATTCGTAGATGATGCTGTGGATGCTGATCTCAATGCCTTCCTGCTTGGCGAGGCGCATGGCGCCCTCCTCGACAGGCACGTGGAAGCCGATGACGACGGCGTTGGAGGCGCTGGCGAGGAGGACGTCGTTCGAGGTGACGCTCCCCACGCCGGTCATGAGGATGTTCAGCGACACCTTTTCGCTCTTGATCTGCCGCAGGGCATGTTCGATGGCTTCGAGTGAGCCTTGGACATCGGCCTTGATGACCGTCTTGAGCTCGACCCTCTCGTTGTCCTTGAGCTGTTCGAACAGGTTGGCCAGCGAGGCCCGTTTGGGGGCGGTGAGCTGGGTCTGCTTGATCTCGGACTGGCGTTCCTCGGCCTGGGTGCGGGCGGTCTTGTCGCTGGGGCAGATTTCGAACGGTGCGCCGGCTTTCGGGACGCCCGGCAGGCCGAGGCATTTCACGGGGGTGGAGGGGCCGGCTTCCTTGATCTTTGCGCCGCGGTCGTCCAGCAGGGCGCGCACACGGCCCCAGTGCGGGCCGCACAGGATGACGTCGCCGATGCGCAGAGTGCCGTTGGTGACAAGCAGGTTGGCCGTGGGGCCTTTGCCGGATTCCAGTTGCGCCTCGATGACGTAGCCCGAGGCGAGCAGTCCCGGCTGGGCCTTCAGTTCCATCATTTCGGCCTGCAGGAGAACCATTTCCAGAAGTTCGGGGACTCCGGCGCCGGTGAGGGCGCTGACGGGCATGCAGATGGTCTGCCCGCCCCAATCCTCGGCGGTGAGCCCGATGGCGGCCAGTTGCTGCTTGACCTTGTCCGGGTTGGCGGAGGGGAGGTCAATCTTGTTGATGGCCACGATGATGGGGACCTTGGCGGCCTGGGCGTGCTTGATGGCCTCCTGGGTCTGGGGCATGATGCCATCCTGGGCGTCCACGACGATGATGGCGATGTCCGTCATGTTGGCGCCGCGGGCGCGCATGGCGGTGAAGGCCTCGTGACCGGGGGTGTCCAGGAAAGTGATGCGGTTCTTGCCGACGATGACGGTGGAAGCGCCGATATGCTGGGTGATGCCGCCGACTTCGCCCTTGGCGACATTCGTGTTGCGGATGCGGTCGAGTAGCGAGGTCTTGCCATGGTCGACGTGACCGAGAACGGTGACGACCGGGGGCCGGGCGAAGAGGGTGTCTTTGGGTACGCCGGTTCCCCGGGGTTCGGGGGAGGCCGGTTTCGGCTGCGGCTTGGGCAGCGGCTCGTGCTTCTTCTCGCGTTCCACGGCAAAGCCGTGCTTTTCCGCCACGCGGGCGGCATCCTTGATTTCGATCTGTTCGTTGATGCTGGCCAGAATGTTCAGGCGCATCAGTTCCGCGATGAGCTGGTTGGGCCGGACACCGAGGAAGCCGGCCAGGTCCCGCACGACGATCGGCCCCTTGAGGGTGATGACCTTGTTGCTGACGGCGGCCGCATCCGCGGACGTTGTTTCGGCGGCGGGCGCGGGAACGGCCTCCGGGGCCGCGGGAGTCGCGGGAGCCGACGGCGGCAGGTCCTTTTTCAAGGATTCCCGTGCCTTCTCGACGGCTTCCTGGTTCAGGGCCGTCATGTGATTCTTGGCGGCAAACCCGAGTTCCTGCAGGCGGTCCAGAACCTCCTTGCTGTTGAGCCCGAGTTCCCTGGCTAGTTCATGCACTCTCATGGGGCGTTTCCGTGCTTTCCTGTATCTGCGGCTGCGCCGCCGCGGCGGCTTCGTATATGGCCTTGGCGGCCTTGGCGTCAAATGCGCCTGTGGCTTCGATATCGGAGATTTCGGCGGCCAGGATGCCTTCCACGTTCAGGAACCCGGCCTGGACCAGTTTCCCGGCGTTTTCCGGGCCGATGCCCGGAACCGCGGCGAGGCTCTGGACGGCCCGGGTGACCTTCTCCTCGAAGCTCAGGTTGCCCTCGTCCTTCTGGACGTCGATTTTCCATCCGAGCAGTTTCGAGGAAAGCCGCACATTCTGGCCGCGTTTGCCGATGGCCAGGGAAAGCTGGTCGGCGTCGGTTGTGACATGAATCACGCTCGGTTTCTCGGGGTCAATTTCCACCTTGGCCAGTTTCGCGGGCGATAGGGAGTTATGCACGAAGGTCTTGATATCCTCGCTCCAGCGGACGATGTCGATCTTCTCGCCCAACAGTTCCCGGACGATGTTCTTGACGCGCACGCCGCGCATTCCGACGCAGGCGCCAACGGGGTCCACCTTCGGGGCATGCGAGACAACGGCGATTTTCGAGCGGAATCCGGCCTCGCGGGCGATGCCCTTGATTTCAACGGTTCCATCCGCGATTTCCGCCACTTCTAGTTCAAACAGGCGCCGCACGAAATCGGGATGGCTCCGTGAGAGGACAATGGCGGCGCCGGAGGCGTTGTCCTGGACCGACAGGACCAGCGCCCGGATCTGATCGCCCACCTGGTAGATTTCGGACGAGATCCTTTCGCGGGACGGCATGGAAGCCTCGGCGCGGCCGAGATCCACGATAATGTCGCCGCGCTCGAACCGGCGGATGGTGCCGCTGACAATATCGCCCACCCGGTCGTGGAATTCCTCAAAAATGATATTCCGTTCCGCCTGCCGGATTTTCTGCAGGATGGCCTGTTTGGCTGTCTGGGCGGCAATGCGTCCGAAGTTCTTGGGGGTGACCTCGATCTCCAGAGTATCGCCGGCCTTGGCGTCGGATTTCCGCTTCCGGGCGTCCGCCAGGCTGATTTCGTCATGCTGGGACTTCACGTTCTCGACGACGGTCACGGTGGCGAAGGCCTTGATATCACAGGTCTTACGATCCATGTGGATACGGAGTTCCTTTGCGGGCCCGACGCTCTTGCGGGAGGCCGAAAGCAGGGCACTTTCCACGGTTTGGAACAGGGTTTCGCGGTTGATTCCGCGTTCCTTTTCCAGATAGTTCAAGACAGCGGCCAATTCACCATTCATAACAACCTCCCGCGGCTGCGTTCCAACGGGTTCCCTCCATACATAAACGAGTGGGATTTCCCCACTCGGCACGAAACGCACTTCCGACAGAACCTTCGAATATAGTTGGCCGGCAGGGCCGGGTCAAGTGTTTTGGGGAGAAAAAGTGCACGCGGTTTTCCGGGCATCGGGCCGGAGGAGGCAAAACGGAGTTGACCTTGCGGCGGGGCGTGGCGATACTTTGACCGTTGCCGCCGGTGTTGACGCCGCGGCATGGCTCGGAAACAGGAAATCAGGAGGCACCCATGAAAAACGTATGTGTGGCGTTGTTGGCGGCTTTGCTGGCGGCGGGTGTGGTCTCGTGCGGCGAGAAGAGGATGGAGGAGGCCTACCGGAACGAAATGGGACGCCTGGAACAGATGGCGACGGAAGGCGATCCGGCGGGCGCGATGGAAGTCCTGGCGGCGATGGTGGATGCCAAGCCCTTCCGGCAGCACCGGATTGAGATCCTGAACCGGCTGGTGAGTTTCGCGTGCATGACCGGCGACACCGATGCCGCCGTCAAGTACTTCCGGGCGGGCGTGGAGTCCGCGCCTGCCGGCATGGAAGGGATGATGGGAACGATGATAGACACCCTGTCGGCGCGGAAAGCGGGGGAACCGTTTGTCGAGTGGTGCGTGTCGTTGGACGGGGTGGTGTTCGGGGCCGGGACGCGCCAGGCGCTCTGCATGGCACATGCCAAGGCGCTTTGCGATCTCGGCCGGGGCGGGGAGGCGCTGCAGGTGTTCGAGAAAACCATGGGCGCATTCCCGGCCGCGGACGCGATGAACCTGGCGCGGACGATGTTCGGGTTCCTGACGGGCGCGGGGTGGAAGAAGGAAGCGGGCGAGGTTCCGGCGATTGTGGAGCGCGCGGTGCCGGAGTCGTCCGAGCGCAGGGGGCTGCTGTGCGACCTGCGGTTGGCGCTCCTGATTGCCGACGGGCGGACCGAGGAGGCGCTGACGCTGTTCCGTGGCGAACTGGCGGGCATTCCGGACGGCAATCTGGTGTCGGGGATGCAGGCGCTGGCCAAGGCGTTGCCCGATGGGGGCGATAAGCTCAGCGAGGAAGTAATGACCGCGTGTGTAAAGCGGACGGACCCCCGCAAGGCGGCGGCCCGGATCTGGATCCGGAACATTCGCGACCGCAAGGATGTTCCCGGCATGGCTGCGCGCCTGGCGGCCCTGCGCGAGAAGGGGTTCCCCGATGCGTTCGTCGCCAGCCAGATGGAGACCGTCTATTCCGAATTCATTGGGATGGGCGATGCCCAGTCCCAGGCGCGGGTCTATGCCTTGTTCGAAGCCATCCTCAAGGATGCCGGGGATGAGGACCTCAAGCGGCGGGTGGCGGCATACCTGCTCGATATCGGCTTCTTCCTGGAGAAGTACGCCGAGTCGCTGGCGCTGGTGGAGTCGGGTATCTTCCGGGAGGACGAGCGCGTGGCGAGCGGGGAGTTGGCGAGCAAGATCAAGGGGCATCTGGCTTTGCAGCAGGGGCGGATTGACGATGCGGTCCGGCATTTCCGCGAGTTCATGACCCTGATCGGGAAACGGATGTCGGGCCGCCAGATGGATCCCCTGGACAATACCTGGGTGACGCGGGACATGGTCCTGGGGCTCAACGCCAAGCGGATTGGCGACATCCTGGGCGGGGCCGGGCGCGCCCAGGACGCGGCGAAGGCGTATGGCGAGGCGCGGGAGTATTACGAGAAGGCGTTGAAGGATTTCCCGGACAAGGAGTCGAAGGAGCATAGGAAGATCCAGGCCAGCCTGAGTGCGATTCCAAAGGGGTGAGGAGTGGGGGCGGGGAGGGAGCGGTGGTCAGTGAAGTGACCAGTGATCGGTTTTTTCGAGGAACTGAATGTCCAATATCCAACACGGAATGTCCAACCCGCCTGCAACGCTATGCGTAGCATTGCGGGCAGGCATCCAAGTGGGAGAGAGTTGTACGAATCAATGGTCAACCGGCCCTGTATTCGCCTTTTTCTCTCCCTTGGAAATTGGAAATTCCGTGTTGGATGTTGGATGTTCAATTTAAACGAGTTGCGAATGTGTTCAGAAGCAAGTGTTCGGTGAGCGAGTGAAAGAATGAGGGTGCTATGTGGGAATATACTGAAAAGGTGATGGATCATTTCCGCAATCCGCGGAATGTGGGTGCGGTGGAGAATCCGGACGGGGTGGGCGAGGTGGGGAGCCTGGCGTGCGGCGATGCCCTGCGGTTGACGTTCAAGCTGGATTCCAACGGCAGGATCGCGGACGTCAAGTTCCAGACCTTCGGCTGCGCCAGCGCGATCGCGTCCTCCTCCGCCTTGACGGAGATGGTCAAGGGGATGACGCTGGACGAGGCGGCGCAGGTGACCAACCAGGACATTGCCCGGTATCTTGGAGGCCTGCCGGAGCAGAAGATGCATTGTTCCGTGATGGGCCGGGAGGCGCTGGAAGCGGCGATCGAGAACTATCGCAGCGGAAGCACCCGGAAGAAGATCCTGGCCGGCAAGGTGATCTGCAATTGCTACGGTGTGACGGAAGAGGAAATCGAGCGCGTGGTCCGCGAAAACGGCCTGACGGCCGTGGAGCAGGTGACCAACTACACGAAGGCCGGAGGCGGATGCGGCAAGTGCAAGGGCGACATCGCGGCGATCGTGGAGCGGGTGCGCGCCGAGAGGATCGAGGCGGAGAAGCAGGCGGGCGCCCATGCGGCGCCGCGGCGGCTGACGGTCATCGAGAAAATCCGGCTGATTGAACAGACGATTGACCGCGAGATCCGTCCGATGCTGAAGAACGACGGCGGCGACATCGAGTTGATTGACGTGGAGGGCAGCCGGGTCAAGGTGGCGTTGCGCGGGATGTGCGCCGGGTGCCAGGTGGCGCGGTTCACGCTCAAGGACGTGGTGGAGGTCAAGCTCCGCGAATTTGTGTCCGGTGATCTGGTGGTGGAGGAGGCCAAGGAGTGAAAAACGTCTATTTGGATAACAACGCCACCACGCAACCGGCGCCGGAAGTGCTTGCGGCGATGGAGCCGTTCCTGCGGGACCTATGGGGCAACCCCTCCAGCATGCACCGGTTCGGCGGGCAGGTGCGGCAGCATGTCGAGCGGGCGCGCGAGCAGGTGGCGGCCCTTCTCCACGCCGATCCGTCCGAGATCGTTTTCACGGGGTGCGGCACGGAGAGCGAC
>CAYWKN010000043.1:0-14253 GCA_964458765.1 uncultured Verrucomicrobiota bacterium | reverse complement strand
TGCCACAGCAAGTTCTTGCATACTTGTACATGTTATTTATTGGCGGCGCCTTAGCCTGCCCCCAGTCCCCTCGCCGGAAGAACCCGCCCCTAACCCCTCCGGGGAGGGGAACTACTGGGTAGTAATGCATTGGCACTTCCCCTCCCGGGAGGGGCCAGGGCGCGTGGTGGGTGAATGACCCTTGACTTAGCACCATTCAGGACGGGCGAATAGTCGTCGGCCCACACTCTCTCCAGTCGTCGACGCAACTTCCGGTTTCCCGACACCATAGATCATCCCTGATCGCCCCCAAGCACATCCATGATCCCACAGATCTCTCTGATGAACACCGGGAGGTAGTCCTCAGCGATATAGCTCTTATCGTCATCGATCCTGAAGTGAATCCCGGCAGCTTGCAGATCGTCCCTGGCCACCTGCATGGCCTTGCGCATCTTCGAGGAGAAAACATAGGTGTCAGCACGGTTGTCGTCCAGAGCCCAGACTTCTCGCCAGATGGCTGTCAGGCCTCGTGTCAAGGGACGCCAGTTCACCCATCGGGGCATTTCAGACCTTTCGGGAAGGATGACGGACTGCCATTGGCCCCGATCCGCCCTGTAGTGCTTGGTCCGACCGGACGAATAGACGGTGACCATGCCGGCCTCAGCCATGGCAGACAGAACTTCCGACACGCGCATGTGGTTGTAACCCAGGATTTCGGCAATCCGACGGGCGTAGCCGCCGTCCGTTGACACGAGATACGCCATCACGTCTGCACGGATGCCAATGCCGAAAGCGGCGCGGCTCTTGAAGATAATGTTGCGGGGATCCCTCATGTTGACAGCCTTTGTCAACCCCCGGTTGTGTATCGGCCCTCGGAGTAGTCCGTACCGCTCGAAATGACCTTCCGGTTGCGCGTCCGGCTTGACTGCACCTTGGGGCTGTGTGGCGAACAACGGTTCCGCCTTTTTCTGTTCAGCGCGGACCGCACGGCGCGCGATGCCTCGCCACTTCATGGACTTGTCCTGCTCGGACATCCAGGACGCGATCGCTCCCATGACCGAAGCGTCTCCGGTCTTGTCCTGCCTCACAATGGTGGCGAGTCGCTGGGTGTTGATCCAACGGCCATTCGTAACAAGCCAGTCCATGACCTCATCAAACATGCGGGCATCTCGACGGGCAACTTCGGTCGTGAATGTCAGAAGCGGTTCCGGATCGATCACCCACTGGGTCTTCAGGGGAACCGAGCCAGCAACTCCGATCTGGCACCACTGGCCCCAGACGAAGTTCAACACCTTTTCCGAGAACTCACTCCGGAATGCTGTGACTGATGTTGTCATATCCCAGCGCCTCCACTGCGCGTCTTACGTGACCTCGAAATCGAGGTGATGTCTTGCGGTCAAGCAACCATGCCACAGCCGTCTGCACTTCCTCCACCGTCGGTTTGATGCGGCTTGCCAGGTCCTCCAGATGCCGGGGCTCAGCCTTTGGATCCGCGGCGGCCAATAACTTGAGATGGACCTGATCCAGTCGGCTCACGAAATAGACCGTCAAAGAGGGGCCGTACTCACGACGCGTCCATCGTTCCGTCATTCCTCGCGGTGCACCGTAGACCTCAAACACATCCTTGGGACCCATGTTGAGCCAGTCCGCATCCAGCCCGAGATCCCGTCCGACCTCTGCTACCACGTCGCGGAAGCCCTTCGGTAGCGGTTGATCATGCCGAAGCCTGATACCCTCTGCCGTCTCCTCAACAGTCGCCAAAACATCGACATCTCGAGTGGTTCGGCTTGCGATCTTGAGTACGTTCAATGCACTGCCTCCACAGACGACCAAGGAGATCGGCTCAGCGTAGTCGTACAGAAGCCGCTTCCCGAGTCTCTGCAGTGCACCATGGATTTCCTGCACATTCTCGAATGTCATGATTGCAATGTAGCATACATGCTGTATGCTACAAGGTAATTCTTTTCGCCGAAATGCCCAGGGGAAAAGGCCCAAGGGCTAAGAGCGAACGAGCAAACGGAGCAAACGGGGACAGGACATTGGTCTGCCCCAGTTTCCTTGCCATGCGCCGCACTATACCCCATCGCCCCCTCAGCGGCGGCGCAGGAGCATGGACAACGCGAAAAAGCCGGACGCCCAGAGGGCGATGGTGGCGCCCGTGGCGGTGTTCCCGTAGTAGGAGGTCAGAAGGCCCAGGAGACCGGAGGCCATACCGAGCGTGACGGCCAGAAGCGTGTACTGCCGCGTGTTGCCTGCCAGGTTGCGCGCGGCCGCCGCCGGGAGGATCAGCATGGCGTTGATGACCAGCAGCCCCACCCACGGCATGGCCACGGCCACCACCACCGCCACAATCACCGTGAAACTTGCTTCCATCCGCTTGACGCCGAGTCCGCGGCTGGCAGCCAGGGTGCGGTTCAGGTGGACAAAGAAGAGCGGATTGAACCAGCGCAGCCACACCGCCAGCACAAGGGCCAGCAGGGCGGCCAGGCTGGCGATCTCCGCGGGTGAGATCGTAAGGATGTCGCCGATCAGGTAGCGGGAATAGCGCGCAAAGCCCCCGCCGCGGGAGAGCAGCACCACGCCGAGGGACACCGTGCAGGCCATCATCAGCGCGATGGCCGTATCGGACGAAACCGCGCTGTGGCGCCGCAGAAGCACCACAAGGATGCCGAGCAGCGCGGCGAAACCGATCACCGCCGCCAGCGGCTCCCGCAGCCCCAGAAGGACGCCGAGCGCCAGTCCGGTGAGCGTGGAGTGCCCGATGGCTTCGGAGAGGAAGGCCATCTGGTGGTTGATGACCAGGCAGCCCAGCAGCGCAAGGAGCGGCGTGACCAGCAGCACCGCCAGCAGGGCGTTCTGCATGAACGCATACTGGGCCCACTCGAACGGGAGGCCGGAAACCAGCGTGCTCCAGAGGGGCATCATGGCGTCGCCTCCCCGGCGCCGGCGGACCGGCGGCCGTGATGCGCGAACGGGATCGCGGGGCCCCGTTGCGGCGGAAGTTCCTCCGGCGTGAAGCCGAAACCGAAGGTGTCGCGGATCAGCGGGTTCAGCAGGACTTCGCGCGGCCTGCCGTCGCAGAGGATCGTGCGGTTGAGCAGGATCATGCGGTCCGCCACGGCGGCGGCGGCGGTCAGGTCGTGCGAAACGAGGAGGATCGAGAGATCGAACTCGGTGCGCATGCGGGAGACGGTCTGGTAGAAAAGCCGGGTCCCCGCGCGGTCCACGCCGGCGACGGGTTCGTCCAGGAGCAGAAGCTCGGGAACCGGCACGAGCGCCAGCGCCAGGAACACCCGCTGCAACTGGCCGATGGAAATCTCGGCGAGCTTGCGGTGCATCAGCGGTTCGGCCCCGACCAGCGCCAGGGCTTCGCGTGTCCGCCCGCGCGCCGCGGCCCGCGGGCCGAGCCATACCGGCCAGCGCGCGAGGGCTGCCGCGAACAGGTCGAGGACGGTGGTCGGTGACGTGGCGTCAATTTCGACTTTCTGGGGAACGTAGCCGATGCGCAGCGGTTTCGAGCTTTCGCGGTTGTCGTGCTGAAGGAAACGGAGGGCGCCGGTGTGGGGCAGGTCGCCTGTGATGGCGCGCAGCAGCGTGGTCTTCCCCGCGCCGTTCGGGCCGATCACCGCCGTCAGTTCGCCGCAGTGCATGTGGAGGCGGATGTTCTCGAGGATGGTACGGCCCCCGAGATGGACACCGAAGTCCTCCAGCCGCGTGCAACACGCGCCGCAGGCGGGAAGGGCTCCAGTCGACTCGGGCGCTGCGTTCATGGCTCAATCCGTCCCCTGCCCCAGCGCCTGGTCGCGGGCCTGGCGCACGAGTTGCAGATCGTCGAAGGAGACATTGCGCCGCTGGTACCGGTTCTCCATGCGTTCGAGGAGCGCATCCCAGTCGGCGGCCGATGGCGGCGAATCATAGTCCCACCGGTCGGTGGCCTCGGACCAGAACTGCCATTTCACCTGGCTGCGCTGGACGGCGACGCGGATTTCGCGACGGAGGCCTTCCTCATCCCTTTCTTTCCAGCAGATCTGGCGCAGCATGGTGGCGGTATGATAGCAACTCGCGGCGCGCCCGCAATGGGGCATTTCGCCCGGTTTCCTGCCGCGCGAAACGTCCCGGCTTGCAAAATGGGGGCGATCCGCTCATACTGCTTCGCCATGAATGTCGCGGTCATTGGCGCGAGTGACAATCCGGAACGCCACAGCCACAAGGCCCTCCTGCGACTGAGGGAGGCGGGGCACAAGGTCTTCCCCGTGCATCCGGATCTGGAGGGGATCGAAGGGCTTGCGGTGTATCGCTCCCTCGCGGACATTCCGGAACGGATCGACACAGTCAGCGTCTATATCAACGCAACCCGTTCGGATGCCATGGCCGGCGAGCTTCTGGCTTGCGGGGCCAAACGGGTGATATTCAATCCCGGCGCGGAGAACCTCAAGCTGGAATCCGCATTGCGCGGTCGGGGAAAGCTGGCGCTGGAGGCGTGTACCTTGGTTCTTCTGGCATCAGGCCGGTTCTGAGGTTCCCCTCTTATCCCGTGTCCGGAGCCGGTTACGGCCAGACTGTGTACGCGAGGTTGCTCCGCTCCTTGCCATCGCTGGAAGTCCAGGCGAAGGCGCAGCGTGTGCCTGACGGCGGCGCGCTGAGGCCGTTGTATCCCGCGTGAACATTCTCCAGCAGCTTGGTGCTTTGTCCGCCTTGCCGGATCCAGTCGAACTTTCCGCCGGTCCAACCGCTGCCGTTCCACACGAAGAAATGCCCCAGTCCCATGCCGGACCAGGGATAGCGGTCCCAGGAGAAGGAAACCTTGGATCCGCCGCTCGTGATCTTGGCCGAGAGATTCATGACCTTCCGTGCGCCCTTGCAGGACGGGCCCGAGGCGGTGCGCCACTGAATGGAATCCCATTCCGCCTGGGCGGCCGCATCCTCGGCGGTCGTGGGAGCCGTGGTTGCGGGGGTCGTGGAATCGCTGGCGGTTGACGACGAATCACCGGAGTCGCCGTCTTCGGTGCGGGTGTCAATTTCGCAACCCAACGCCAGAATCATCGGAAGCAGCAGTATCCAAACCTTCATTGTCCATCTCCTGTTCTGCCGGCCTGCGGCTCACAATCAGCCTTGCCCGTGAGCGGTGGAGAATACTGCAAGGAAGCCGATGCTGTCAACCTCGAAAGAATTTCCGTGATTCTCTCCGGACGCGGACTCATAATGCGGCTGGCGGGGAAAGGCAGGATCGCATGAAGTCTCCGGAAGGATTCCAGAATGTCGCGGAGGAAAGGACAGCCGGCGGACGGATTCCCGTTTCGATGATCATCGGTGAAGTGCAGTTGTTGCTGGCGGAAAAGCGGACGGCGCTTTCCGTGATGCGGACGGCCATCGCGGTGTTTGCTCTGCCACTATCCGTGTTCAGTGTTCTGATCGCCACTTCCAGGCTCTATACGCTGTCCCACGTGCTCTATTGGATCGTGCCGCTGGCGGTGTTGAGTCTTGGCTTCGTCTTCCTCGGGATTTATCTCCTCGCCAGATCGCTGTACCGGATCAAGGAATTGGATGAGCGGATCCGCCTGCTGAAGCAGCGCATGCCGGATCTCGGCAATCCATAGGTTCCCCATTCCTGTCGGCCCTTTCTGATCTGCTCTTTCCAGCATTATACTCTTTTCTGCTTCACGAATACAATATGATACTATACGGTCACACATGACCGTATAGTATCATCTCTTTCTTCCGCGTTTGATGGCAATTGCCAGAATGGAAATATCCGCTGGCGTAATCCCGGAAATCCTGGCAGCCTGACCTATGGATTCAGGACGGAACCGCTTCAGTTTTTCCCTGCATTCATACCGCAGAGCCGGAAGGTCTTCATACTTTATCCATTCTGGAATCAATTGATGCTCAAGCTCTTGCAACTTTGAGGCCTGAGTGGATTCCCGTGAAATGTACCCTGCATATTTGACCTCAATCTCCACCTGCTCCGCCACCTTCGGATCCAGCAGAATTGACCCTGGCAAATCACGATATTCCATTCCCGGCCGCCGTAGCCATTGTGCCAAGGTTCCGCCAGAAAAGGCTGTGCGCTCCAGCCGTGCAATCTCATCTCGTATCTCGCAGGACTGACGCTCCACTCTCGAAATAACATCAGGTCCTACGATCCCAATGTCACGAGCATGCGAGAGCATCCGAAAACAGGCATTGTCCTGACGCAGGAGAAGACGATACTCCGCCCTCGACGTGAACATACGGTAAGGTTCATTCGTTCCCTTGCTAACAAGGTCATCTATGAGAACACCGATATACGCCTCACCACGACTCAACGTCCAGGACGGCATCGCCATCGCTTTTCTCGCCGCATTCACCCCTGCAACAAATCCCTGGCCGGCCGCTTCCTCATATCCCGTTGTCCCATTGATTTGACCGGCAAAGTACAATCCTTCCACCAATTTCGACTCCAAACTGTGAAATAACTGCGTCGGATCCGAAAAATCGTATTCAATCGCGTAGGCCCACTTGCTGAATACGGATTTCTCCAATCCTGGAATCGATCGTATCATTTCCTCCTGGATACACTCCGGGAGACTGTTTGAAGTACCATTCGGGTATATATCCGGATGATTCCGCCCCTCCGGCTCCAGAAAAACATGATGGCTATCCTTGTCCGAGAACTTAACGATCTTATCCTCGATCGAAGGACAATACCGGACTCCAGTTCCAGTAATGCTTCCACCATACATTGAGCTTTTCGACAAGTTATCCCGAATAATCCGATGCGTTTCCGCAGTGGTATGGGTTATGTGGCATGCAAGCTGATCGGATCCGGGCGCCCAAGGCCGTAATGCCGTTTGTTCCACGTGGAACATTGCTGGAGCGGAAGCGGGGTTCTCTTCCGGCAAAGACCTAGCGTTTCCTCGCTGTTCCACGTGGAACATTCTTTCCTGCCTTGCTGTATCAGAGAAGAAAGGAGCGGGAATCTCACCCGGTTGCGGAGTCAGGATATGCCAATTAACGGAATCCCTCCGGATCCGAGGCGGTGTTCCCGTTTTCAGTCTGCCGATTCTGAATCCGATGTTCTGGAGCTTCTGACTGAGATTGTTAGCGGACGGCTCTCCATTGCGTCCTCCTGGATAGCTCTTCATCCCTATGTGAATCATTCCGCGGAGAAAAGTGCCTGTCGTTAGAACAACCGTCTTTCCTTTAATAATAGATCCTTCTTGCAGTATGACGCCGCTGATCCTTCCGGAGGAGAAATCCAGATCCTCCGCGATTCCTTCCATCAGGCTCAGCCGTGGAGTTGACTCCAATACTGCCAGCATGCGTCTGGAATAAGCATCCTTGTCGCACTGTACCCGGAAAGCCTGGACAGCCGGGCCTTTCTTCGTATTCAAGGTGCGAAACTGGATCCCCGTGTAGTCGGCATTCCGCGCCATCTCACCACCCAGAGCATCGAGTTCACAGACAATATGGGACTTTGCGATTCCTCCGACGGCTGGATTGCAGGACATTCTGGCGACAGCCTGCCTTTCCATGGTGATGAGTGCCACCTTGCATCCCATCCTGGCGGCTGCCAGCGCTGCCTCGCACCCGGCGTGACCTGCTCCCACAACAATGACATCATAACAGGTCAGGAGAACGCCTCACTTCCCAATACAGAATCGCGAGAAAATGCTCTGCAGCAATTCCTCATGATAGACCCGTCCCGTGACTTCTCCGAGCATCTCAAGGGCTGACCGAAGGTGAGACGCCGCCAATGTAACTTCGGAAGGCGTATGATCCAGCAGCAGCAAGGCCTCCATAATGTCTTTCCGCGAAAGCACTACGATCCGCCTATGCCTTTCAGAAATCACAGCATTAGGGTAGGGGAATGACCCAGAGTCCAGCTTCTGTGATATGCCTCTGCGTATCTCATCCAACCCTTTACCGATAACCAATGAGCAGAGTATGGATGGGCATGTAGTCATATATGACCGAATGGAGTCACTATTGCGGAGATCGGACTTGTTGATCACCACCAACGTCTTATCCCCGGGCTTTCCCCGTAACCAGCCCCAATCCTCCTCATTCATCTCCTGCGAGGCATCCAACATGTATATCAGGATATCCGCCTTCCGAACATACTCCCTGGCCCGCCGTATCCCTTCACCTTCCACCTCGCACTCCGTCTCACGTAAACCAGCCGTATCAATAATGCGGACCGGATAGCCATCAATGACCATTTGCTCTTCAATAAAATCGCGTGTCGTGCCGGGAGTACCATGTACAATCGCACGCTCTATGCCAAGAAGCCCATTGAGCAGTGTCGATTTCCCCACATTCGGTCTTCCACCAATGACAATCAGAACCCCTTCGCGTAACTTATGCCCCTCACCCCACGTCTGTAAAACCATCGTCAAGTCCGATTCCACAGCCTTTAGCCGTACTCCGGCATCCCGCAAAACCTCCGGCGGAAGCTCCTCCTCGGCAAAATCCAGTGTCGTCTCAATGTCCGCCGCCACCGCCATGAGCCGGTCATAGATGGTATCAAACGTCCGGCTGAGGCTCCCGGACAACTGCTCCAACGCCGCCTCGGCCGCCCGATCCGACCGGGCGCGGATCAGATCCAGAACCGCCTCGGCCTGCAACAGGTCGATCCGACCGTTGAGGAAGGCCCTCTGCGTAAACTCGCCTGGCCCCGCCGGCCGCGCCCCCGCGTCGAGAACCGCCCCCAGAATGCGCCGGGCCGCCGCCGCACCCCCGTGCCCCTGGATCTCCACCGAATCCTCCCGCGTGTAACTGGCCGGCGCACGGTAGACCAGAAGAATGACTTCATCCGCAACCTGCCCGTTCACCACCACATGACCATGCAGGAACGTCCCGCCAGCCCGCCGCGAGGGCAGGGGACCGCTCCCCCGGAAAACCCGGTCGGCAATCGCCAGACTTCCGGGACCGGATACCCGCACGATCGCGATGGCGCCCTCCCCCGGCGCCGTTGCCATGGCGGCAATGGTGTCGCTGCTCTCCTTCATATGGAGCGCAGATTATGTCACATTCCGCCGACAAGTCCACGCCATGCTTGATCAACAATCGTGACGGGCCGCGCAAAATAGGCTACACATGTGCCCCAAGGCGCCTGCCATGAACCCGAAACCTGAACAACTCGCTCCGGGGTTCGCCCGGCTGAACGTGGCCCAGTTCTGCGGGGCCCTGAACGACAACGTGTTCAAGGTCCTCGCGATCCTGTTCCTCATCCACCGGCACGGCGCCGCCGCGGCAGCCACCATCTCGGCCCTGGCGGCCGTGACGTTCATCGTGCCGTTCCTCCTGTTCTCCGCCGCGGCGGGCGTGCTGGCCGACCGCTGGAGCAAGCGGAACATCCTGGTGTTCTGCAAGATCCTGGAAGTGGTCGCCATGACCGGCGCGGTGCTTTCGTTCCACTTCGAATTCGAGACGGGGCTCTACCTGGTGCTTTTCCTCATCGGCACCCACAGCGCCCTGTTCAGTCCGTCCAAGTACGGCATCGTGCCGGAGCTCGTCGCGCGCGAGCAGTTGCCGCGGGCCAACAGCCTGCTGGTGATGGCCACTTTCATGGCCGTGGTGCTCGGTTCAGCCATGGCGCCTTTCGCTGTCGGCGTCAGCGGCTCGAACTACACGCTGGCCCAGGGTGTCTGCGTGGCCACGGCCCTGGCGGGGCTGGTGTCGTCCCTGCTGATCCCGCGCACGCCGCCGGCCGGCTCCGACAAGCGGATCACGCCGCTCTTCCTCCGCGATATCTGGCGCACTCTCTGGTCCATCCGCGGCGACCGGCCATTGCTCCAGGCCGTCGTGGCCTCCGCCTATTTCACCCTGCTGGGCGCGTTCATGCAGTTGAACCTGATCCCCTACGGCATGCAGCATCTCGGCTGGACCGAACAGCAGAGCGGCTACCTGTTCTTCGTGGCCTCCATCGGAATCGCCGGCGGCGCCCTGCTTTCCGGAAAGCTCTCGGGGCGCAACATCGAGTTCGGCATCGTCCCGCTGGGCGCGCTGCTCCTCGCCGCCGGGGCGGCCGTCCTGAAGATCCTGCCGCCCAGCGGAGGGTGGGTCGGCGCGGCCGTCTTCCTGGCCGGGGTGGGCGCGGGACTCTTCATCGTGCCGGTGGATTCCTTCGTCCAGGCCCAGGCGCCGCCGAAACAGCGCGGCGAAATCCTGGCGGCCTCGAGCTTCCTGAGCTGGGTCGGCGCACTCCTGGCCTCCGCGCTGGTCCTGCTGACCGTTCGACTGGGATGGTCGGCCGCCACGGGCTTCCTGCTGCTCGGCGGGCTGACCGCGTTGCTGCTGGTCTACACCCTGAAGACCCTGCCGGATTTCCTCCTGCGCTTCCTGCTGCTGGTGATCACCCGCCTGGCCTACCGCATCCGCGTCCTCGGCGCGGCCCATGTCCCGCTGGAAGGCCCCGCCGTCCTGGTCTGCAATTCCGTCTCCCATCTCGACGCCCTCCTCCTGGCGGCCACGCAGCAGCGCCGCCTGCGGTTCATCGTGGATGCCGCGCTGTATGCCCGGTGGCCGCGCCTGCGCCGGGCTTTCGACCTGCTCGGCTGCCTGCCGGTGGACCCCAAGGCATCCCCCAAACAACTCGCCCAGTCGCTCGCCGCCGCACGCAAGGCGCTGGATGACGGCTACATGGTGTGCGTGTTCGCCGAAGGCACGCTGACGCGCACCGGCAACCTGCGGGAGTTCAAGCGCGGCTTCGCCTATCTCGTGCGGGAAACAAACTACCCCGTCATCCCCGTCTTCATCGGCGGCGCCTGGGGCGCCATCACCAGTTACTATCACGGCCAGCTCGTCCGCCGCCGCGCCGCCCTCCTGCGCTACCCCGTGACCGTCCTGTTCGGCCCGCCGCTGCCGCCCACCTCCGGCGTCAACGATGTCCGCCTCGCCGTCATGGAACTCTCCTGCGAATACTACCGCGACCGCAAGGCGGCCCGCCGCCCGCTGGGCGAGGGGTTCGCCAAGTCGGCCCACGCCAACTGGGACCAGGTCGCCATGACGGACGCCTCCGGCCAGCGGCTGACCTACGGCCGGCTGCTGGTGGGCACACTGGCGCTGGCGCAACGGCTGCGCGCGCCCGCGGCCGGACAGGACAAGGTGGGGATCCTCCTGCCGGCCTCCATCGGCGGCGCCATGGCGAACCTGGCGGTGACGTTCCTGGGCAAGACCTCGGTGAACCTCAACTTCACCGCCTCGGCGGAGGCGTTCCGCTCCGCCATCCGCCAGTGCAACCTCGCCACCATCATCACGGCGCGGGAATTCCTGGAGAAGATCGGGATGAAGGAGGCGCCGCCCGGCGCGCTCTACCTGGAGGATGTGCTGGCCTCGCTGACGCCCGGCGAGAAGCGCCGGGCCTATCTGCGCGCCATCCTTCTGTCGGCCCGCGTCCTCGGACGCGTCGCGGACTTCGACCCGGACCGTGTCGCGACCATCCTGTTCTCGTCCGGCTCCACCGGCGAACCCAAGGGCGTCATGCTGAGCCACCACAACATCCTCTCCAACATCGAATCGCTCCGCGCCGTCTTCCGCTCGACCCCCGCGGACAACGTCTGCGCCGCACTCCCGTTCTTCCACTCGCTGGGCTACACCGCCACCCTCTGGTTCCCGCTCCTGAGCGGTTTCCCGGCGACCTACCACGCCAATCCGCTCGACGGCGCGATGATTGCGCGGCTGGTGCGGGAGAACCGATCCACGATGCTGTTCGCCACGCCGACGTTCCTGACCCTGTACCTGCGCAAGGCCTCGAAGGAGGATTTCGCCTCCCTGCGGTATGTGGTGGTGGGCGCGGAGAAACTCAAGGAGCGGCTGGCCGCGGCCTTCGAGGAACGCTACGGCCTGCGCCCGCTGGAAGGCTACGGCGCCACGGAACTGTCGCCGGTGGCCACTCTCAGCCTGCCGCACGTCTCCGCGGGCGGGGTCTCGCAGAAGGGCTGGAAGGAAGGCTGCGTGGGCCTGCCATTGCCCGGCGTGGCCGTCAAGGTGGTGGATCCCGATACCGGCCGGGCCCTGCCCGTCGGCGAATCCGGACTGCTGATGGTCAAGGGCGAGAACGTGATGCTCGGCTACCTCGGGCGGCCGGACCTCACGGCGGACGCGCTGCGGGACGGCTGGTACCGCACGGGCGACATGGCCGTCCTGGATCCCGAGGGCTTTGTGACGATTACCGACCGCCTGTCCCGCTTCAGCAAGATCGGCGGCGAGATGGTGCCCCACCTGGCGGTCGAGGAGGCGTTGCACCGCCAGTTGGGCAGCGCCGTGCAGGTCCTGGCCGTCGCCTCCGCGCCGGACGAACGGCGGGGCGAGAAACTGGTTCTCCTCTATACGGACGAGGCCGGTGACGCCGCGCGCATCGCGGCGGCCATCGGACAGGCGGATCTCCCCAACCTGTGGAAGCCCGCCCGCGAGGACTGCCGCCGGATCGAGGCGCTGCCCGTCCTCGGCTCGGGCAAGCTGGACTTGAAGACATTGAAGGAGCTGGCGGCAAAAGGAATTCAACATGCAGAATATCGTGATCGATCAGCCGTATGAGTTCGTGCCTCCTTCGGAAGGCGCCTTCTGGCCGAAGCTTCTCAAGGGTCTGCTGCCGTCCTACCTGCGCAAGGCCCAGGGCGTCGAAACGGTCGAGTGCATGGGAGTCGAGCGCCTCCGCCGTTCCGTCGAGGCCGGCCACGGCATCATGCTTGCGCCCAACCACTGCCGGCCGCCGGACCCCATGGTCCTGGCCCACCTCGGGTATGCCGTCGGACGGCCGATCCATATCATGGCCAGTTGGCACCTGTTCAAGCAGTCGGCGCTCCAAACGTGGATTCTGCGGAAAGCCGGTGTCTTCAGCGTCTACCGCGAAGGACTGGACCGGGAGGCGCTCAAGTGCGCGACCCGCATCCTGGCCGCCGCGCGCCGGCCCCTGGTGCTGTTCCCCGAGGGAGTCATTTCCCGCACCAACGACCAGCTCAACCACCTGATGGACGGCACCGTGTTCATCGCGCGGGCGGCGGCCAAACAGCGGGCGGCGGCGCCGCCGGCCGGCAAGGTGGTCATCCATCCCGTCGCCATCCGCTACTTCTTCGAGGGCGATCTTCCCGCGGTGCTCTTCCCCGCGCTGGAGTCCATCGAGCGGCGGCTGTCGTGGCGGCCCCAGTCGCACCTCGCGCTCGTGGACCGCGTGGTGAAGGCCGGCGAGGCGCTGCTGACCCTCAAGGAAATCGAGTATTTCGGCGAGCCCCGCTCCGGCGACCTGAAGCAGCGGCTTGCCGGACTGATCGACCACCTGCTCGGGCCGCTGGAGGCCGAATGGCTCAAGGGCAAGCGGGAAGGCGACGTCGTCACGCGCGTGAAGAGCCTGCGCACGGTGATCCTGCCGGAAATGGTCGCCGGCGAGATTGACGAGAGCGAGCGCAACCGGCGCTGGCGGCAGTTGGCCGATATCTACCTCGCGCAGCAGTTGTTCTTCTACCCGCCCGGCTACTTCTCCCCGGAACCGACTCCCGAGAAACTGCTCGAAACCGTGGAACGGTTCGAGGAGGACCTGACCGATGTGTCGCCCGTGCATGGTCCCCTGCGGGCCGTCGTGCAGGTGGGCGAGGCCATCGAGGTCAGTCCCGCCCGGGAGCGGGGCGCCGATACGGATCCGGTGATGTCGCGGATCCGGCAGGACCTCGAGGCCATGCTCGCGGAACTCAAGGCACGGAGGCGGAAATGAACCGGGCCCGCGCGGGGAAATGGGGTATGGCGCTGGCGCTGCTCGTCCTGCTGGCGCTGCTGGTCGCAGGGATATCGCGGCAGGCGAAGATGCCCGGCGACGCGCCGCTGGCCGCGCCGTGGGCGAGGGTGGCGGCAAAGGGCCTGCTGGTGGCCGTCAGCCTCGCGGCCTGGTTCCTGACCCAGTCCCTGATCGGCAGCCGCGGCGACGGCGGCGGGCGGATCGGCGACCTGCTGCACGATCTTACGGAACCGTGGAACGACTGGCTGCGCGAACACCCGCGGACCACCAACGGGTTGCTGATCGCCAGTTCCGGATGCATAGACCTCTTCGGTCTTTTCCTGCTCGGGGCGGGGGTGTTCGGGCAGACCTTGCGTCCGGTTGTGGGACTCCTGTTGCTGTTTGCCTTCCGTCAGGCGTGCCAGGCGCTATGCGCGTTGCCGGTGCCCCCGAAGATGATCTGGCGTCATCCGGGATTCCCGTCGCTGCTGGTCACCTATGGCGTGTCGAACGACTTCTTTATTTCCGGTCACACGGCGGTGGCGGTGCTGGGGGCCATCGAGGTGTTCCATCTGCTGCCGGCG
>CAYWKN010000042.1:10409-14655 GCA_964458765.1 uncultured Verrucomicrobiota bacterium | reverse complement strand
CACGGATATCGTCTACAGCAGCGTAAACTGCGGGGCGTCCCTTGTGAGCCTGACGGATGTATCCGGTACCGGCCAGCGGTACCAGGCGGTGTTTTCCATCAGCAGCCGGTTCGGGAGCCTGTCCCTGACGATCCCCGCGGGCAGTCTGACCGACATTAGCGGAAACCTGAACCCCAATCCCGAGTACCGGTTCACCTACACCATTCCGTTCCTGAGGACGGATTACTTCGACGATTTTGAAGGCATGGCCACATCGTGGAAGCCGACGACGACCGAGTACGAGGACTACACGACTGCCGGATGGCGCTGGGGTGTTCCGGAATTCGGGACGGGGTGGACTGGTCCGGTGGCGGCCGCCAGCGGGAGCAAGTGTCTGGGTGTCATGGACGGTCCCTATGCCAAGCGGCTGGATGCGTGGATCGAGTCCCCCAGTATCCGCGTGGGAACGAGTCCGGTGTTGAGCTTCCAGGTGTGGATGGAGGCGGGGGCGTACGGGTCCGCGTTTGGGGCCGTCGAGGTGCATAATGGGTATGGCTGGTACGACATGACTCCCGGCGGGGCGTTTGTGAGTACCGCCGGCGGGTGGCTGCCGCAGGATATTGAGTTGGATGACGCCGTGTTTGGTAATCGCGTCTTGCGTGTGCGGTTCCGTGCGGTGGCGTATGTCGCCGGAAGATTGTCCGCCATGTACGTGGATGACGTCATGCTTCAAAGCCAGCAACCGCCGGGTGTGTATGTGACCGCAGTCAGTCCGGATAGCGGCTCGGCGGGCACAACTGTCCCGGTGTCGGTATCCATCTACAATTCCACCGCATCCGAGCAATCGAACCTGATGGGCGTGGTGACTTGTGCGGACTCGGGTGTGACGATCACGAATGGAATTCCGGTGTTCTATGGCAACGTGGATGCGGGCGGGGTGGCCACGGGCGCGGCGCCGTTCCAGTTGGAGTTGGCCGCCTCCGGCGGGTTCGACGTGGCGAAAATCACGTTGCAGCACCAGGCGAAATCGGGCTGGACTCCCGTTGCGTCGGATGCCGTTGTTTTCACGGTGCTGGACGCGGGTGTGGCGGCCGCCACGAATCTTGTGACCGTCCGTGCGGGTTCCGGGGTGACCAACTGGGTTGGCGAGTTCCTGTCCGGCGACGGCAGTTCCGGATCCTGCCTGTTCCAGGTGATTTATGCCGGAGCCAATGGTGTGGTTGATCCCCCCCGGGCCGATGGCGGCGTCACGGGGGATGACCGCCTGCTGATCGGCGCCGTGGACGGCATGACTCCGGGCCGGTTTGGCGAGGGAGATGTGGTCCCGAACGCCGGGTTGTTCTCCCGGATTGTGGCGCATGGATTGGCGAGCAATGCCCTTGTGTATGTGCGCGCGTGGGACGCGTCAAGCTTTGCCAATGCCGCTGCCTACGGCGATTCCGTGCTCAAGGCTGTGTCCGGTGCGCCCAGCCAGACGATCACGTTTGGCGGCTGGGGTGTGGCCCGGGTTCTCCGGATTCCCGGGGCGAGTCTGTCCGACCTGGCCGACCGTGACGGCGACTCCATCCCCGATGCGTGGTGCGCGTTGTTCCGGGTCGCGCCCAACCGGCCGATCCAGTCACTGGCGCCTTCGGTGACGATGGAAGCTTCCGTCACAGGTCTCAATCGCCCCGGTCGCGTGGCGGTTTCGAGCAACCTGGTGTTTATTGCCGACACCGACAACAACCGTATCGAGGTCTGGAACCGCGCCCTCTCGACCCGTCTCGTCCGGCTTGGCTCGTTCGGAACGGGGACGAACAATTTCAACCGGCCGCAGGGACTGAGCGTCAGTCCCGACGGGACACGCCTCCTGGTGGGCGATACCTTGAACTACCGGATCATGATGTTCGGGGTGAATCCTGTTTCGGGCGCGCTGACGCATCTCTGGTCGGCCGGTTCGCAGGGTGCGACGGCGGATGGCCCGTTGCTGTTCCGGGGACCGTTTGGCGTAAGCCTGCGGGATGACGGGGGCTTCCTGGTGGCGGACAGCCATTCCACGGACTACTATGCCAACCACAGCGTGCAGGTCTATGACCCGCCATCCAGCCGGGTGACGTTCATTGGAATGGCCGCCGGTTCGGGGGAGGGGTCTTTTATGCGGCCCCTGGGTGTGGACGCCGGACCGGCCGGTGAAATCTTTGTGGCCGACTCCGGCAACCACAGGCTCCAGGGATTCCTGGGGGACGGCACATTCTCGTGGGCGTTTGGTTCCTTTGGAACCAACGCGGGCCAGTTCAAGGAACCGCGGGATGTGGCCCTTGGATTGGGTGGGCGCCTGTATGTGGCGGAAACCGGCGGGAGCCGGCTCCAGGTCCTCGATGTGGATGCGGCTCCGGTTGTGAAGTCCATCGCGCTCCTGGGGTCCAACGGCTCGGGCCCCGGCCAGTTCCGGGCGCCGCAGGGTGTGGCTCCGGTGCTGGATGATGGGATTATTTATGTGGCCGACACGTTCAACAACCGGGTGCAGAAACTGCGGGTTGTTCTGGATGGCGATGGCGACGGGATGGAGGACGTCTGGGAGGAACTCCACGGGCTCGATTGCAACGACCCGTCGGATGCCGGGGAGGATCCGGATGGCGACGGGCTGTCGAACATCGGCGAATACCGGCTGGGAACCGACCCTGCGCGCCGCGACACGAATGGAAACGGCGCCAGTGACGGGTGGGATGTGGCGCACGGTCTCAACCCGGCGGCAACCGGCGGCTACGCCGTGACGCCGCCCACAGTGACGATTACGAGCGATCCGTCGGGGACGGTGTATGCCGGAGCGGTGGTGCGCATGACGGCTACGTTCAGCGATGCAGTCTCCAATGCACCTGCGCCGAAACTGTCGCTGGATGGCGGCGCGTTCCTGTGGCAGACGGCTATGACGATGAGCGGCCCTTCCTCATGGTATTACGACTATACGGTCCAGTCCGGCGATGCCGGGCCGGTGAATGCCGCGGTGAGCGGCGCGGTGGACTTGGAAGGCTTGAGCCTCGATACCGATCCGACCGTTGTCAATGCGCTCTTTACCGTTGGCACTGCGGCGTCCCTGGCGATCACCGGCTTCGGGGGGATTCCGCAGGCAATTTCGTGGCCCGCCCTTATGGACGGCATTTACCAGATCCAGAGTTCGACCAATCTGATGACGAATTTGTGGACGGATGTGGGTGCGGTGACATCGCCGGTTAGCGGGGCGATGATCTGGACCAACACGGCGCCGTCGGTGAACCCGGTGGAGTTCTTCAGGGTTCGGTGGATAAATGCGCCGTGAGGAACAGGAGGGCGGAAGCCCCGGGAGAGCTTCTGCCTGAATGCTGTGTTCTGACGCGGATGTTGGGAAAGTGGAAAGAACGGGGAATATAGATATGGTGAGGATGGGCATACGAACGATTGGTTGCTCAGCCATCATTTGCGGTGTGGCTGTGATGGCGGGCTGTTCCAAGAAGGAACCGCCGGTCAAGGCGAAGGCGGACGGGGCGGCAAAGCCTGCCGTGGCGGCGGAACAGAAGTCGAAACCTGTCCAGACCCCTGTGATCCCGCCGCAGGCCCGGTTCGTCCGTCCGGGTGCCACCAATGTTCCGGCGATATCGCCGGACGAGTCCATGCGGCAGATGCGTGCGAGGATGTATGCGAACGCGGAGAAGATGGTAAAGAACGAGGTCGGCATGACCGCGGCGGCCATGGAGAAGAGTTCGGCGGATCTCCTGGCGCTGGTGGAGAAGATCCGGTCACAGTCGCCCGCGGCGCGCGATGCCTTTGCGGCGCGCCAGAAGGCGGAGGCGGAGTGTGCACGGCTGATCAAGGACGCGCCGGGCATGGCGGAGTTGCAGGCGCGGATGGGGAAGGCCGAACTGGATTACACCGCGGCTGCCACGAAAGCAGGCACCGGGGAAGACCAGGAGAAGGCGCGGCAGGCCTTGCTGGCCATTCATCGGCAGATGGTGGAGACCGAGACGGCGGCCCGCCAGGCGGGCGGCGAGTATGCCGGGGCTTGCGAGGCGCGGGATGCGGCGGCCAAGGCGTATAATGAGGAACTTTCGAAGAACGAGGAGTATCAGGCGGCGCTCCAGCAGCGCGCGAAGTTCCAGGATCAATACAACGGGCTGGTGGCCCGTTTGGCGGAATTGGAGAAACAGGAGAAGCAGAGACCATGAGTACTACATTCAGCCCGATGACGAAAAAAGCGGTCAATCTCTTGCGCGGCGCCATTCTCTCGGCGGCGCTGGGATTGGCTTTTTCTGCG
>CAYWKN010000042.1:0-10309 GCA_964458765.1 uncultured Verrucomicrobiota bacterium | reverse complement strand
TCCGCGGGATACCTGTTTGACAGTTGGACGGGGGCCGCCGGTGTGGAGAATGCGGCGGCCGCCAGCACGCGGATCTATATGGACGACAACAAGACCGTCACCGCCAACTTTAAGCTGCTCCTGCGATACACGGGGTATGATCCCACGGGGCCGGGCACGGCGCCCATCCAGACGAATCTTTCGAATGGCCAGATTTTCACGGCGGCGGTTCCGAGCCCGTTGGTCATTGTCAATGCCAGCCAACGCAGACAGTGCGTCGGGTGGCGGCAGGGCGCGGGGGATGTTCCCGCCACCGGCACGTATTCGTCCCATGGTCCGTTCACGGTGACCACGGCATCGAGCAACCGGTGGGTGTGGACCAACGAGTATCTCGTGGTGGTGACGGCTTCGACTGGCGCGGACATTGTGGACCATCTCGGGACCAACTGGTGGACGGAGGGTTCCACGTGGACCCTGAACGCCAAACCGTTGCCCGGCTATATTTTCACGGGCTGGAAGATCGGTTCGTCGAATGTGTCGGGCACGTTGAACCTGACAGTCACCGGCCCCCTGAACATCGCGGCCTATTTCGCGGCCATTGGCGGGGATTCCGATGGGGACGGTCTGCCCGATAACTGGGAAGAGCGGTTCGGGCTGGATCCCCTGAGCGCCAGCGGCAATGACGGGCCTGACGGCGACCCGGATCGTGACGGATTGAGCAATTACGAGGAGTTCTCCATCCAGGCGACCAATCGCAACTGGTATGCCAGCCCGGTGAATGCCGATAGCGATGGTGATGGAATGGACGATTTCTACGAGAAGTACTATATCGATCCGACAAACCTGACCGTGGAGACCGCCAGGGACTTCGTTTCCGCTGTTCTCGATTCCGGCATCGTGAACATCAATAACGGCCCGAACGGCAATCCGGATGGCGACTGCAAGTGGAGCACGGTCAATGGATACCGGCTGTCCAACAGCAAGCTTTTCAATATCGAGGAGTGGCGCGGGCCGGATGGAATCGCCCCCTGCACCTACCAGACCGTGAATCTGGGCGATCCGCTCTATCCGTTCGGCAACAACCGGGGGCCGGTAAAGGTCAAGGTTGCCAACCCGTTGGACACCGACGATCAGAGCCGGGCCAACAACACGGATTCGGACCAGGACGGATTCGATGACGGGTATGAATATACGTGGGACCGTTGGCAGCAGACGAATGGCGGAACCAACGAAGTTTTTGTCATTGGTGTCACGAACCTGACCATTCTAACGATTACCAACACGGTGCCTGTGTGGGATGGCGCCGCCAATACGTTGCGGCGGTATAACCCCAAGACGATACATGCGGACGTGGATGGCGTGGATGGCGCCCCGGACCATGACGTGCTGTACGATTATCTGTCAGGCGGTGTGTCCGCCTACTGGTATTCCGACATCATGGAATACAACGCCTCGGCTTCCAACGCCTTCAGTTCCGGGATTACGAATGCGCCCCACAGCATTCGGCGCGACCAGACCCCGACGCCGGACAATCCGCCCCGCTGCACGCATCCGTTCCTGATGGATGTGGACCAGGATGGCCTGCCGGACGGGTATGAGGTCATTTTCGGATACGATCCGTGGTTGAAGGTCACGCCCGGACTGGCTACGACGGATGACCGGGACAATCGGGACGATGATTGGATGGCGATTGAGGGCGGGACCAACCTGACCGTGCTGCGGCACGCCGAGATTTACGCGGCCTACGGGTTCGACCCGCGCACGGGGTGGGCGGCGACGTATCCGATGCCGGGCGACATGCCCGGGCCCGGAGCAAGTGCGTCGCCCAACACGGGCCCTTATACGGCCCGGGAGGAAATGTGGGGTCCCGACGTCGTCATGATGATTGTGCCGAAGGGTACGACAGACGTGATTGATGATGCGTCCAGTCCTGTGAACCCGGATACGGACGGGGATGGTATCTGGGATGGGTGGGAAGGGTACATGGCGTTGAATCCCGCCGATCCGGTGGACGGCCGCCTGGACGCCGATGGCGACGGGTTGTCCAACTGGCAGGAATTCCAGAGTTTCGTCACGTCCTCCACCAACCGGTTGGCGCTGACACCGGTGACGAACTGGCTCAACAAGATTTTCCCGACGGACATCAATAACGGGGATACCGATGACGACGATCTGCCGGACAGCGCGGAGCGGGGCGCCTTCCAGGGCGGGTTGGCTACAGACGTCACCAATGACGTAAGCATTGCCGTCCAGGTGGGGACAAATACGGTCTATGTCATGACGCAGCAGGTCTTCACGGCCTTTACTTGGAATGGAGCCTGTTACACGGCTGGCGGCCTCAATCCGACCTCCTGGGATACGGATGGCGACACGTTGCCCGACCCGTGGGAAGCGGCATTCGCAGGCGCGGTAAATGGCACCTTGGGCGATACCTTTGCCGACCCGGATGACGACAAGTTGCCCAACTACCTCGAATACATGACGGCGGCGACCTACCACTGGCAGTACGATGCGTGGGCGCCGAATCAGCCCTCGTACAACACGCGCGATTTCTTCCAGCGCACGGCCAAGCCGTGGGACTGGCGGCCCACGGATTGCGGGGAGCCGGCCCGGTACATGCCGTCTCTGACCCCGGGCGGGGCGATTCCGTATTCCAGCACTGATCCGGGCAGTCCGGACTCCGATGCCGACGGAATGGATGATTACTGGGAAATCTATCACGGCCTGAACCCGACATACGGCTTCTACTCGCTGCCCGCGAGCCGTATTCTCCCGCGGATGGTGATAGTAGGTGACCCTGCAGCTCCATTCATTGTTGCCGACCCACGGGTTCTTCCCTACGTCAGCGGCACGCCGGAGATGGATCCCGACGGCGACGGTCTGCACAACGGTGGCGAGGCGGTGGACTACGCCAACGAGGCCTATTCGCCGACCTATCACACGGATCCGACGCCGCTGTGGATCACCGACCCGTCTTACGGGCGCAGTTGGGTCAATCTGTATTACACGCCGGGAACCTATTGGCCCAACGCCTGGGCGTCGTACCCTCTCCCCGACAAGCGTCCCTCCTATATGTACGACTTCGAGATGAACGAAGGATATGACACGGACAATGACAATGTTGGCGATTACCAGGAGTTGAACCAGACCTATACCGATCCGCTCAGCACGGAAAGTCCGATCAAGCGGCGTGCCCTGTATCTGCCACTCGGTCGTGATGCCTATGCCCGCACGGATCCGCAGTTCCATTACATGATTGATACGCTGCGCAGTTTCACGGTTGAGGCATGGGTGAAGCCCTTGAATCCGGCATCCGGACAGCGCCAGATCATTGTGGAGCGACCGCTGGTGGTGCCCGCCGGCAATCCGCTGGGCGGCGATTCGCTGCGGATCAATTTCCGCCTGGCGATCGACGAGACGGGGCTGCCCTATGTGGAATACACAGGGGAAGGCGACCCTGTGATCTTCTATACGGCCAAGGCGTCCTCGATGCCTCTTTCCACCACGAACTGGGTCCACTTGGCGGGAACGTACTCCGTGCCGATTCCCGGTCAGCAGCGCGGCCGGCTGACCCTGTATGTCAACGGCAAGGTGGCGCAGTCCATCACGCCCAATGAGTTGCCCGCCGTGGGGCGTTTTGACAATGGCGGCAGTGTCCGCCTCAGTTGTGCGCCGTTCATCATCGGCGCCGGCGATTACCAGCCTGATGGCACTGTGATCCCGCGTTTTATGGTTCCTCCGCCCAACCCGCACAGTTTCTTCAAGGGCTGGATTGACGAGGTTCGCATCTGGGACGGTTGCCGCAGCCAGGCGGAAGTGGCCGGCAACATGAAGCGCCGGATGAAGCAGGTGGATGTGGTGGCGGCCGCCGCGACGCCGACGCGCCTGTACGGGCTGTACACGTTTGATGACCTTCCGGATCCCGATCATTCGCCGGTCTCCCCCGAGGGGTTTGATGTCGTCCACATGAACAACAAGCCGGCCGACTATGTGGCGGTGATGTTCTGGGCGGCAAGTCCGGAAGTTTCCATGCGGTACACGGACTACAGTTATGTGCCATGGATCGAGAACACGGTATCCCATATTCCGGAGAATCCGGCCGTGGATCTTGGTGATCCGCGGCGAACCTCCGACATGGTGTATGCGAACCAGGCGAATCCCTATAACATGCGTTTCTTTACGGCGCCCAGTGTGCTGGCGGAGATCAACCCGGCCAGCAGCGGATATATTTATGGTTTGCCGGTTGCCGTGGACCACCCGCTGTTCTCCGACCTTCTGCCGTTGCGCTGGGCCGAAGCGGACGAGGATACCGCGATGTGGGATGGCGGCGGCGCGCCTGCCGCTTCGCCGTTTGACTCCGATGGCGACGGTTTGCCCGACGCCTGGGAGGAACTCTATGGGCTGGATCCCTTGAGCGCGGCCGGTGGCGACGGGGCGTGGGGTGATTTCGACGGCGATTTCCTGCCGAACTTTGTCGAATACTTGTGCGGCCTTAACCCCTCGAGCGTGGATTCCGACCGCGATGGCACGGAAGACGGGTATGAGGACGCCGACGGGGACGGATTGAGCAACTATGACGAGGTGTACTTCTATGGTTCCAATCCCGGCGATCCGGATACGGATGATGACGGAGTATCGGACGGCGCGGAATTGGATCCGGCGATACGCAAGGCCGATGGCCGGACGCTGACAAACCCTCTGGATTCCAGGAGCCCGGTTGTGCAGCGTGCGATGGTCCTGACGGGCAACGCGTATGATGTGCCGGGTGTTGGAAAAGACGGTTCGGACCGGCTGGACCTGAATGCCGTGGCCGCGGATACGAAGTGGACCCTGGAAGCCTGGGTCAAGCTTGAGACAGCGTCCCAGACCGGTTCCATTGTGGCGCGGTATACGGATCAGGGGCAGACGGCCTATGCATTGCGTGTGGTCAGCAACTCGCCGGTGGTGGAGTTCACAACCACGACGGGTCATCGCTATGCGGCGGGCGCGAACATTGTCCTTGCTTCCAATACATGGACGCATCTGGCCGGTGTCTGGGACGGTCCGGCCAACACCCTGCAATTGTATGTCAATGGCGTTGCCTATCAGGCGCAGCAGTGCCTAGAGATCCCGGCTGCCGGTTCCGGTGCCACACGTGTCGGGCAGGGGCTTACGGGGTACCTGGATGAACTCCGGATATGGGATGTGGCGCGCACGGCCGGCGAGGTGGTGTCCAATATGCGCCTCTTCGGCGGGCAGTTCGTCAAGGGTACATTGAACGAGAATTCGGCCTCCTACAAGGGGGTGTTCTTCCCCGATGGCGAGCTGGCCTTTGCGGATTCGGTCTTCGCCTATGAAGGCGCCAGCGAGAGCAATCATACCGAGAACCTGTATGCCGACCCTGAAAAGGCCCTGGGCATCCCCGACAGCGACGGGATCAACGGGAACTGGGTCAGCCTGGGCCGTTCGGATCTGGTTGTGTCCAGCACGGGTATGACGTTCAGCACGGGTTATGTCTGCCTGCAGTTCACGAACACCTTCCTGCAGGGAAGCGGCGACATCCGCCCCGACTTGTATGTGTTCCAGGACCTGGTCGCGGGTGAGCGTTCATATGTGGCCATCAGCCGGGATGGCAGTTCCTGGATTCCGGTCGGGTATGCCGACAGGAGTGTTGCAGGTATCGATATCGATCCCTACATCGACTCCACGGAGGACACGTATCGTTTCGTGCTCATCATCGACGCGGGCGACAATCCCCCGGCCGCGTATACCGGCCTTGGGCGGCCCGGGCCCGATCTGGACGCGGTTGGCCTTGTCAGCTATCTGAAGGCACCGTTAGCCTGGTATCCGTTCGATGACGGGGAGAATACGACGGTTGCCAACTTGTTGACGGGAACGGTGACAGGACATGGCGCGGAGGATTTCGCCAATCCGCTGAACTGGAACTATGCCATGAACGGCATCACGTTCACGACGAATGTCACGGTCGATCTGGTGGGAGAAGCGGATTCCGACTCGGATGGCTTGCCGAATTGGTGGGAAACCCTGCATTTTGATTCGGATGCCGCCGCGACGAATGACCTGGACGCGGACGGGCTGAACAACCTGTACGAGTTCTATTGCGATACCAATCCGCACGACAACGACAGCGACAATGACGGCGATTGGGACGGGGCCGAGGATTGCGACAACGACGGCCTCGAGAACCAGGACGAGCAGTGGCATTTGTCCGACCCGTGGCTCGCGGATACGGATGACGACGGCGTTGGGGACCTGGCGGAGAAGGTGGCGGGCACGAACCCGTCCAGTTCGCAGAGTCCGCAGCAGCAGCGCGGGATTATCCTGCCCGGGACGGCTGGTTCCTATGTCGAGATGCCGCTGGATGGGCGGTTTGCCCTCAAGGAATGGACCTTGGAAGCATGGGTGTGCCCGTCTGCCGCGCAGGCTGGCAACGTGATCTATCGCCGGGCCCAGCCGGGAGACCCGAACTACTTCCTCGGTTTCAATTCCAGCATGCATCCGGTTGCGGGATTCGGGACGAATCTGCTGACCGCCTCCGCGGTGGTGCCGGTTGGCGGCGCGATGACGAGCGCCTCGAACTGGACGCATATCGCGGCGACCTACCAGGTCAACGGGCAGTATCTGCGCCTCTATGTGAACGGGGCGGAGGTGGCGAGCATGGTTTGCCCGCGGAATCCGAATGTGGGAGGCGTGGGTCCGGTTATCCAGCGTTTGGGCGAGAATTTTGCCGGCGCCATGGATGAGGTGCGGATCTGGAGCGTGGTACGCGGGTCGAACGACCTGATGGAAACCATGTCGGAACCTCTGACCGGCGCGGAGCCCGGACTGGTGGCGTACTACCGGTTTGATGACGGCACCTCGTATCGCGCGGGTGCGGTGGGGACAAGCCGCAACCAGGCGTGGACCCATGGCCAGGTGGAGGACTTTGCGGCCGGATACGAACGGGATTGGGAACAGGATTGGCGCAACGCGGCTTCGATTGTCGGGTCGGTGACCTGGACAAACCTGCCCTACAGCGTGCCGGTCCTGATCGCGCTGGATTCGGATGGCGACGGGCTGCCGGACTGGTGGGAAAGCCAGTACACGGGCTGCGGCCTGGATCCGCTCTCGTCGGTCGGCGACGCCGGCGCGTATGGCGATCCGGACGCGGACGGCATCATCAACATCGATGAATATCGCCAGGGCAGCAGTCCCTGTGTGGCGGATATCCTAACCATTACCCCGTTGGTCATCGAAGTTCAGGTGGGACATTCCACGACGGCGACCGTTTCCTTCATCATGCGGACGGGGATGACCAATGCGACGGTCAGCGTATTGAGCAGCGATGACTCGCTGTTCACGGTGGAACCGGGTGAGTTGACCTTTGACGCGGCCAACACGAGTGCCGTGGTGACCATCACGGGTGTGGCGCTGGGCGAAGGCCTTGGCGCCAATGATGGGGTGCTCCTGATGGTGGGCAGTTCCGGCGGCGCCCAGATCCCGGTGACCGTCTACAACGGGGTTAGCCTGACGCTCGGGATGACCCTGGCGCAGGACGGCAACGTGGTGGCCGGTGATACGGCTACGATGAGCATCAGCCGCCAGAGAAGCGTCGGATCGATTGCCCAGCCTCAGGAGGTCACGTTGAGCGTGGCCAATTCCAATCTCCTGTCCGTGCCCGCCACGGTCACCATTCCGGCTGGTTCGGACACGTTCTGGTTCCCGGTGACGGGTGTGTCCGTTGCCTCGAACGTGATCGTCAAGGCGGAGGCGCCCGGGTATCCGCATGCGGATTACGCGGTCAGTGTTTCGGCACCGGCGATCTCGGTGATCCAGGACGGTGTGCCGACGAACTACGTGGTGCTCCCCAGGGATACCGTGACCCGCATCCAGATATCCCGCGGGAGCGGTCAGGAGGCGGCGCCGTTGAACTTGTCGATCGAATCCTCCAACACGAACATGGTGTCGCTTGTGACCAACTTCGTCAGTTTCGCGGCGAGGGATTCGGTGGAGTGGGTTGATTTGACCACCGCGAGCCTTTCCGGTTCGGTTGTCCTGCGCCTCTCGTCCGGCATCTGGTACCAGGATTACCTGGTGACGGTTGTCGGCGGCAGCGTGGGTGGCGATACAGGGCCCTATGGCGATCCGGATGGTGACGGGTTGTGCAACCTGTATGAAGGGTTTGCCGGGACCAACCCGAACGACTGGGATTCGGATGATGACGGGTTCAGCGATTATGACAGCCGGCAGGGGCCTGGCTACCGGACCTATGGGGAGTTGTATGACGATGGTGACGGGATCCCGGACGCGTGGGAAATCCTGTACAAGGGTCCGTGTCTGGAGACGGGGATCCGCGGGCTTGATCCGGCGTACTATGATGCCAACCTCGATCCGGACCGGGATGGCTGGAGCAACTATGCGGAGTACATGAGCAATACGGATCCGCTGCGGAGCCTCTCGCATCCGGAGCCGGTGGTGGCGATGCACTTCCGGTATAGCGGCATTCTCGGGCCGAATATCGAGCGGGCCTTGAGCGGGCTCGGCGCGGAGGGCGGGAGTACCGGCGGCACGAACGATCCTGCGGGCGGGACTGGAACGAATGGGGCGGCGGCCGCGAAGGCGATTGTGGTGAACTTCTACACGACGCCCAACATGGACGGGCATCCCGATGCCACCATGCAGGTGAGCAGCGGGGCCACCAACCTGACGGTCTTCGACGTCGGCTGGATCCGCGAGGGGAACAACTATGTCTTTGCCTATCTCGACGATGACGGCGACGGGGAGTGGAATCCGAGCAGCGAGCCGGCGGGGATCGGCCAGTTCCAGCCGGTCAACATGGGCTGGGGCGCGATCAATAACGTCGAGATTGGCCTGACGGACACGATGCCCGGGTATCCGCGGTTCACTTGGCCTGCCACGCCGGGTGTGTTGCTGTACAACGTGACGAACGCGATCGCAGGCGGACAGCAGCGCAACGTGCTCGGGCCGCGCAACTACTGGCATGAAGGCGACTGGCTGAGCCTTGGCCGGTTCGGTTCGCCGACGGGCACTCTCGTGTTCCTGATTTCGACCAATGTGTCGCTGGCCGACTACAAGACCAATGTGGTGGTCATGGCGCCTTCGGTCACGCTGGGCACGCCCACGGTGGCCACCCCGCATGACACGGTGTACGTGTATGCGCGGAACGAACTGGAGTTCATCCGGGATACGAACGCCACGGCCTACCGGCTGCAGATCGCGACGGCGACGAACCTGGCGCCGATCATCACGGTTTCCAACATCGTGCCGTACATGGATGCCCTGCAGATCAGCAAGATGTCCCTGCCGATCTATGCGGGTGACAACTATGTGCCCACGAATGGCAACTATGCGTCCTCGACATGGACGAACGGGCGGTACTGGGTGCGTGTGCAGGCCTTCACGCCGAACACGCAGTCGGCCTATTCGCCGTGGAGCGCCATCAACTTCAACCTGCAGGAGCCGGCGGCGGGCGGCAAGTCGATGATCAGTGGCGATGTCTACTACTTCGGCAAGGTGGCCCGCGGGTATGGAGCGGGACAGACAAGCAACCTGACGGTGATTGTCCAGGCCTTCGAGTCGCCGGGCTTCAGTGGTATTGCCGACGCACAGGTGCAGATCTCCTACGCCTGCGATACCAACGCGCCAAGTCCGAACAAGGGGAACTACAGGCTGCTGGGGTTGCCCACGAAGGAGTACTACGTTCGCGCGTTCATTGACTGCAATGGCAACCGGAAGCTTGACGGGTTCGAGCCGATGGGCTTTGCCCGCATTCCGGCCACGGGTACCGAATACCAGCCGATGATGGTGCCGCTGACGAGCCAGGCGCCCATGGCCAGGACCGGAGTGCGGATTGTCATCCGGGACCGCGATACGGATGATGACCAGTTGTCGGACGGCTGGGAATGGATGTACTACGGGACGCTGGCGAAGGGCGCCTATGACGTAGGCACGAACACGCTCACGCTCCTGCGCAACTACGAGATTGAGCCGTATGACCTCGATCCGACCAAGACGGACTTTGACGGGGATGGCCTGGAGGATGTGTTCGAGATCATCTACTCCGATGGCATCACGTATGCGCAATACCTGGCCGGCGTGCGCGGGAATACGGATCACTATGAACCGTATCCTCCAAGCGCGACCAGTGAGGGGACCGATCTGAATCCGACGCTGTGGGATACGGACGGGGATGGGTTGTCGGACGGGTATGAGATCCTGAACGGACTCGATCCGCTGGATCCGAACGGCGACGCGGACGGCGATGGCGTCAGTGATGCGCAGGAGGTTCTGGTGTCGCGGACCTCCGCCGTGTCGGCTTCGGACGTGCTGA
>CAYWKN010000041.1:0-14680 GCA_964458765.1 uncultured Verrucomicrobiota bacterium | reverse complement strand
CCGATATAGATGGGTTTGCCCGTGAGCGCGGGGAGGGGGGAGGACAGGGGAGTGGCGGGGATGCGTCCACTCAGGAGGAGAATCCATCCGGCCAGACGCGCGGATTCCCGTTCGGCCACGGCGGAGGCCATCCAGCCGCCCTTGCTCACGCCGGCCAGAAAGAGGCGGGTTGTGTCGAGCGATGCCTGGGTGGACAGGAAAGCCAGCGCGGAACGGAATGCCTGTGCTTCGCGCTGGAGCAGGGCGTCACGCTCGCGGGCGGTGGGTGATTCGGTTGGGGGGCTCACGTACGGCAAGGCCACCAGGATGAAGTCGTTCGATCCCGCCCACTGCCGTATGGTGGCGGTTTCGGGCCGTGCGTTCATGGCATGGTAGTAGAAGATCGCCGGCCAGGCCCGTTGCGGCGAATAGTCCGCGGGCAGAAACACGTTGATGGCATGGCCGGATTCGGGGATGGCGGCGGCGGTTTCCTGGCCGGGTTTCAGAAGGGCCGGGGGTGTGTCCGCCGCGGCACACACGCCTGCCGCCAGAACGGCTGCGAGCATTGGGATCCACGGTGACATGAATCCACGCTACCGCCGCCGTTCCGGTTACGCAAGGCGGATTATGCCGCGGGTTGGCGGTTGTGTGGTGAGGCCGGGTATGGTACAGGTTCCCGCATGACAAGAATTGTACTGGCGCGATTCCTTGTGTGGCTGGCGCTGTGCGGCGCGGGCGCCGGGACCGTTGTTGGCGGGGAGGCGGCCATGACCAATGTTTACGATTTCGCCATGCGGGATATTGACGGCAAGGATGTCAGCCTCTCCGTCTACAAGGGGAAGGTCCTGCTGATCGTCAATGTCGCCAGCAAGTGCGGGTTCACGGGTCAGTATGCGGGGCTGGAGGCGCTGTACAAGCGCTATGCGGAACGCGGCCTGGTGGTGCTGGGGTTTCCGGCCAACAACTTCCTGGGCCAGGAACCCGGCACCGAGGCGGAGATCAGGAAATTCTGCAGCCTGACCTACGGGGTCACCTTCCCGATGTTCTCCAAGATCTCGGTCAAGGGGAAGGACATGCATCCGCTGTATGCGTATCTCACGTCGAAGGAGTCCAATCCGGAGTTTGGCGGCGGCATCACCTGGAACTTCAACAAGTTCCTGATCGGGCGCGACGGGCGGATGGCCGGCCGCTTCGGCGCCCGCACGGCGCCGGACGCGAAGGAACTGATCGAAGCCGTGGAAAAGGCCTTGCAGGCAACGGTCCCGTAGCGGCTGCTATTCCCCCCCTTGCCGATCTGGCTCAGGGTACGCGGCCGAGTTGCGGCAGGGTGTCGAAGTGCGCGTCGCGCGAATACAGCAGGAGGTTGTGCTGCTGGACAAGGGCGGCAATCCAGATGTCGTTTGCCGGAATGGGCGTGCCCTGTTCGCGCAATTGCCGGAAGAGGCGCGCGTAGTGGAAGGTGGTCTGCTCGTCGGGGAACAGGATCTTGACGCGGGGGCTGTTGAGGAACAGGGAGAGGGCGCCCTCGTTCCGGCGGGCCAGCGTACCGCAGGCGAACCCCGCCCGTAATTCGGCCAGCACGCAGAAAGGCATGCAGATCTGCGAGGCCGTCCGGAAGTGGCGGATGGCCTCGTCCTTTCCCTCGCAGAAGTCGCGGTAGCGATTCGTGTCGATTGCGATTCTCATTTCCACATCTCCGCATCGATCCTGTCCATATCCGCCAGGGCGCGGTCACAGTCGGGATCCTGGACCCAGGAGCCAATCAGGGCGTCAAGGTCGTGATGTTCCACGGCGTCGGCCCCGGCCCCCACGCCGCGCATGAGCGCCGCGAGCGCGGCCTCGTTGAGGCTGGTCCCGTATTCGGCGGCCGTTTCGCGCAACAAGGCATCCGTCCGCTCCGGAACGTTGCGAATGGTGTATTGGGGCTTCCTGGGCTTCATGGTGCAGGCATAATAAGAAGGCAGTGCAGGCGCGTCAAGCATTCCGGCCGGAGGGTCCGCAATAGATCAGTGCGGGTGCCGTCACAGTACGTTCCAGAGGGATTCATGGGCGATGCCGTTCCGCTCGCCGAGCGAGACGTCGTCCAGGCTGATCACGCTCTTAGGGTAGTTGTCGGCAACGCGCTCCAGACTCCCGAATTCGCGCTGGATCGTGGCCGGATCGGCGAGTAGATAGCACGCCTGGTGGTACGACCGGCGGTTGTCCTTCTCGACAACGAAGTCCACTTCCAGGTTCCGCATCGTCCCCACGTACACCGCATGTCCCTGTGACCGGAAATGGAGATACACGGCGTTCTCGATCCGTTGCGGCCACGCCGCCTCGAATCCGGATGAGAGGTATTGGCGGTAGGCGAGGTCATTCAGATAGTACTTGCGGTTGCCCGCCAGCAGTTCCTTGCCCCGGATGTCGTAGCGGGGGCATTCGTGAACCAGCATGGCCTGGCAGAGGTAGGCCAGATACGTGGAGACCGTCTCGAAATTTGTCCGTTGTCCCTTGCTTTGCAGGGTCGCCACGATGTTGCGGACGGAGACCAGGTTCCCGGCGTTGTCGCAGAGGAAGCGGAAAAGACGATCGAGAAGCTCGGGATCCTTGATCCTGTGGCGCCGGACCACGTCGTTCAACAGAATGGCATCGCGCAAGGCCATCACGTAGTGACGGCGTGTTTCCTCGGACGGCAAGTGGAGAAATTCCGGCAGCCCGCCCGACCGCAGATACTCCAGCAGGGCGGACTTGTCTTTTTGCAGTCCCTTGGCGGCAGCGAACTCCCCGAAGGAAAACGGGAAGATCTCGAACGGCACGAACCGTCCGGTCAGGTGGGTGGCCAGGTCGGAGGAGAGCAGATGGGCGTTCGACCCCGTCAGAACGATTTCGTATTCCTGGCGGCTGTCCTGCGAATAGGCGTTCACCGCCCGCTCCCATCCTTCGATTTCCTGAATTTCGTCCAGGAAGAGATAAACTTTGCCCTTGGGGCGCAGACGTTTGCGGTACTCCCCGATCAACTCGTGCAATTGGCGGTGGTTGACCAGATCGGCGAGTTCCATCCGTTCCATGTCGAGATAGCACATCCGGCGCCAGGGAACTCCGCTCTTCGCGAGGCCGGCCATGATCTGGCGCAGGATGAAGCTTTTCCCGCAACGGCGCTGCCCCATCAGTACCTTGGTCAGGCGGTTGCCCATGAAAGCGCCGATGCGCTCGACGTAGAGCGGACGCGGCAGCCCCGTGTCGGGAATCCCGCCCTCCCAGAAGTTACACCGCTCCAGCTTTTCGAATAATTCGTTCATGCTTGAATATTTTGCTTTTCCAGCAAAAGAATCAATCACAAAATAATCATGCTAATAACAGGAGACAGACAGTTGCGGATTGAATACATACATACGGCAACCTCTCCACCACTCCGTCCCAAGAAGATGAAACGGCCCTGCAACAACTGACGACCGCATTGCCCTCGCCCAAACGTATGAATGCGTCCTGCTCACCACCGAACGCACCACGACTCCGTGGGTGGTAAAGCAGGGCAAGCGGACGCTCAGTCTTTCACTCCAGAGGTCGGGGGAATAACCTTCACTCCTGACACTATTGGTGATCCTGGAAAGAGCAGATGAACTACGAAACACGCGAAATACGCGAAAACAAGAGGCAGACAAGCAACAACTTGCACCGATTAGTTTCCTCGCAAGACGCTGCACCAATTTGGTGCAGCGTCTTGCGAGGAAAGGCAATGTTGCCTCGTGTTGATTCTCAAAACCCTTTCGTGACTTTCGTGTGTTTCGTAGTGACTCCAACTGCTCTATTTAGGGTGATCGGTTGTCGCTGAAGACGTTCGCGGAGGCCCGCGAACGCTCCAAATCCTGCATTCTGGAGCAAGCGTCGGCGCCGACGCGACAAAGCACTGCCGGATCACGGCATCCGGGCCTCGAAGAACGCGCGCCAGGCATTCACTCGGGCCGCCGCCGCTGGCGGCAAAGGCTCCTCGCGGAGCGAGACGGGTTTCAGGCAGCGGTCCCGGAATCCCTGCAGCCCGTCGGTCAGGATCAGCACGTTCCGATAGCCTTGGCGAAGCAGCGAGTCGCACGCCTGCGCGGGGTGCGTCATGCCGTTGGAATACAGCACGAGGGTTCCCCGGTTCCGTTGCGGTTCGAGCGCCTCCGCCAGGTCGGCAAGGGCCACGTTCCGGGCGCCGCGGATATGGAAGAGCTGGAACTCGGCTGGCGGCCGGACATCCACCACGACGAGCGTGGCGTCACCCGCCATGAGCCGGTCGGCGAGTTCCTCCGGCTCCATGTGGTCCTCGGCGGCCTCCACACCTGTCAGCAGTTCCTTTTCGGAGATCAGGCCTGACTGGGTTGCGGCCCCGGCGGGAGCGCCCGGTTGCAGGACCAGCAGTCCCGCGGCCACGGCCACCAGAGCCAGGCTGAACGCCTTGAGGAACGGGGTGCCCAGGTAGGGCGCCTTGCCGGTCCGGACCTTCTCCACCCATTCGGCGAACCAGAAGGCCGCTACCGCCACAACGGTGAACAGCAGCACGAACACGTTCCGCGACAAGCCCACGGAGTCGTACACGAACTGCACACCGCGATCGCCCGCCGTGTAGAGTCCGCCCAGGAACGGGAACAGTTCATTGAACAGCACGCTGCCGCCGATGGCGCCCGCGAGGAAGACCAGGGCGTCCATCCGGCCGGCGGCCAGTCCCGCCACCGCCGTGCCCGGACACCAGGCGCCCATCACGAATCCCGCGCCGAGCAGGAGGCCGCCGACGATCTGCGCCCCGTAGATGGTGGGCATCAGGAAGATCTGGTCCATTTGGACCCAGCCCAGGGCCGTCAGGTAGGAGAGACCGAGCAGGGCGGTGATGAGGCCTGTGAACATGACTTTCAGGACGGTCATGTCGGTGAGGTAGAAAATGCCCGCCAGGCGGCGGGAGCTGCTGAATCCGGCCCGTTCGAGGGCGAAGCCGAATCCGGCGCCGATCAGGAGCGACAGGAAGAACGCCAGGGGTGTTCCGAGGGCATCCGCGCTGTAGAGGGTATTAGTCATGCCACTGCCTCCTGCAGAACCAGGCGGTGGCGTACCCGCCTGCGAACACGCACAACATGAACACGATGCTGCCGGTAAGCAGCAAGGCTCCGCCGCTCAGGGCCTGTCCCGAGGTGCAGCCCTGGGCCAGGCGGCTGGCGGACCCGGCCAGCACGCCACCCGCCAGGGCATACAGCAGGCGGCGTCCCGCGGGGCACGCCGCGCCGCGTTCCACCCGCAGACGGGCGCGATTGGCCAGCAGGGCCGAGAACAAGGCGCCCGCGAAAATCCCCGCCAGCATGAAGACGAGGTAGTACTGCATCGGCCGGGCGCCCCATTTGCCGAAGTACTCGCTGGCAAGGGTGTGGGGCGCCGCCACGCACAGGGACAGCGAGGCGCCGATCCGCGCCATACCGCCCGAGGCGCCGAGCCCGGCGCCAAGAACGACGAAGGAGGCCAGCAGAACCAACCCCAGCAGGATCCCGCTCAGGTACGGGTTCGAGTAGGGTTTCGGTTCGCGGGTCCGGATATCGGTTTCGTTTTTCATGGTCAGCACCCCGCGCTTTTCTTCTTGGCCGGTTGCGGAGCGGCAGGCGCCGCCGGGGCCGCCGGGGCGGGCGCCGGCGGCATGGGCGGCGAGGCTTTCATCATGGGGGCGGGCGGCAAGCCTGCCCCGGGCGGCGGCAGCGGGGCGCCGGATTCCTTCCACCAGGCCTCGAGTCCGCCGTACAGCACCTTGATCGGGCGCTGGGTTTTCTGCGACAGGATGCCGCCGACGGCCATGGCAAGGGACCCGTCGCGGTCCACGATCACCAGCGGCACGGAGCCGTTGAGATAGGCGGGATTGGCGATGATGTCGGCGATATCCGCGGGATGGGCGCCCGGCAGGCTGAAGTCGGCGATCTGCTGCGGCGGGCGGATATCCACGATTTCGAACGTGCCGGGCAGGTCCATGAGCATGCGCTTGAGTTCCGCGGCGGCCAGGCGCTCCGGCAGGCGGACGGCGCGGGCGGGAGCGGGGGCGGGCGCGCCGTGGGGCGCCACGGCGCTCAGGGTGGGCAGGCCGGCGGCGATCCAGGCTTCGCTGCCGCCTTCCATGTTCAACACCTTCTTGAACCCCTGCTTCAACAGGACGGAGGCGCCGAGGCTGGAGCGGTAGGCGGAATTGCACACGGTGAGAACCGGCATGTCCTTGGACAGGCGCTTGCTGTCGGTAAACAGCTTGTTCACGGGGATGTTCAGGACCTCGCCGATGCGCAGGGCCATCCACTCGGACGGCAGCCGCACATCCACGATGATCGGGGCCGTGCCTTCCTGCATCTGGCGGTACAGTTCGCGCGGGGCCACCAACTGGAGCGAGCCGACGGGCAGTTGGGCCTGTTTCCACTGGGCGGCATCCGAGATCACCGCGCCCGCCGGGGTGTCGTAGCCGATCCGTTTCAGGCGGAAGGCTGCTTCACGGACTTCGTCGGGCGAACCGACGAGGAGGAAGGGATCGCCCCAGGGGATCATGATACCGGTCCAGGTTTCGAACCGGCCGCGGATGCCGATGTTGATGGCGCCCTGCGGGTGGGCCTTGGCGAACAGCGCGGCGTCGCGGACATCCACCAGCCAGGTGCCCTTGGCGGCGCGGGCGGCGATCTCGGCGGGCGGGACGATGGCGGGCATGACGGCGTCCCAGTCCACGAGCGGGGGGCCGTCGTGGTTCATCTTCGCGTTATGCTTGAAGTATTGCGGCGCCTCGGGGAGTCCATCAATCACGGCCATGACGTAGGAGCGCAGGTCCTTGTGCTGGAGGTAGACGTTCTCCCGGCGCTGTTCCCCGAGGGTCGAGACGGGTTTGTCGCTCAGGTGGGCGCCGCAGAGGGAGCCGGCGCCGTGGGCAGGAAAGATCTTCACGGTGTCGGCGAGTTTGGAGAGTTTATCGCGCCAGGAATAGAACCCCATTTCCGCGAGGGCGGCGGCGCTCATGCCTTCGCCCATCAGGTCCGGACGTCCGACGCTGCCGATGAAGAGGGTGTCGCCGGTCAGGAGGAGTTCGGGTTGCGGCTGGGCGGCGGGTACGTGGACAGCCATGCAGGTGCCGTCCGGTGTGTGGCCCGGGGTGGTCAGGATCACGGTGCGGATCTTGCCGAGCGGGATGGCGTCGCCATCCTTCACGGGTTTATGGGGGAAGCCGGCCTGGGTGGCGGCGTTGATGAAGATTTCGGCGCCGGTGGCCTTGGCGAGTTCCATATGGCCGGCCACGAAATCGGCGTGGGAGTGGGTCAGGTAGACCTTGGTGATCTTGAGGCCCAGTTCCTGCGCATCCTTGAGGTAGCGGCTGACATCGCGGGCGGGGTCCACGATCATGGCTTCGCCGCCGCTGCCGAGCAGGTAGGAGTAGTGCGAGAGCACGGCCAGGTTATATTGCCGGAACACGAAGTCCGGGGTTTTCTGCTGGGTTTCCGTGACGAGTTGCACGGTTGCCGCCTCGTCGCCGTGCGTTGCCGCCTCGGCATCGCCCGGCAGTCCGGCTGCCGGAACGGCGCCGCCAGCCAAGACGATCCACACCACCAACGCCACTCCACCTAATCTTGCGAATGTCTTCATCGTTCGTCTCCTTTTCCGGGTGCCTGCACACGTTCTGACAACGCAGCAAAGAATAATCCTCCCTCCCGGATCGTCAAGTTCGCTGTGTGGTTCTTGCGGTGGACGCTCATGAAAGGCGGCTGTTGGCAGCCGTTTCTCGACGAGCTTCATGGGCTCACTGATTCTGTGTCATTCCGCTACCGGCATCGTGAAACCTATGCCGGTGGCGCTACGTTGCCAAACGTAGTCATATACACGGGTGGCTAACCGTTTCGTCTCATCCTCTGTGAAGGGCGGGCGGGGCAGAGTCAGAAAGAGTTGATCCAGAATCAAGGTCTCCACCTCGGCCTGGGTCTGGGCATTGAGGGTCCAGTGCTCCGTGGCCGCCAGCACGGACTGGAGTTTCGCGAGAAGTTCCCGGCTGGCCTGCTTGACTTTTTCCCGGTCCGCTTTGGTTATCTTTTCGGCCTGCAGCAAGTCGAAAAGGGCCATCTCGTCATCGGTCAGGCCTTCCTCGACGGCGCGGCGTTGTTCGGCGTCCAGGTTCTTCGCCAGATCCATGAGTTTGGCAAAGGTTTCCTCGACCGTCGCCCGGTCCTTCTCCCGGTTATAGTCGGCGATGATCTCCTGGTATTTCTTGTAGTAGTCCATTGTCCTCGGACTGTGTTCGAGCATGGCCGCCAGTCTAGCCTCGACCAGCGCGGCGATCTCATGAACAGCGGTGCGCTTGCGGCGCACCCTTTTTTCGAATTCGGTACGTAGCTTCTGGAAATCGATGCGGCTCAGGTCCACTCTCAGGCCGGTGGCGCGATCCGATCCATGACTTTGGGCGGCGATCGCCTCATTGATGATCCTGTGGAGGGCCTTCAGAACGTCGGTAACATCCGCGTTATCGCGGTTCTCCTCCAGCTTCTTGTAGATCGCCTCGATATTGTCGTGACGCTCGGCATAGGCTTCGGCTGAGGGTTCGGTGATCAACGCCTTGAAGCAGGCGAACACCTGGCGGGCAAGGATCTCGAAGCGTCGGCGGGAGTCATCGGAATCCGTCACGGCCTCCACGGCATCAGCCAGGGCCTCGATACGATCAAATCCTTTGGCGCCAATCAGGCGGCAGGGATCGAACTTGAGGCCAACCAGGTGTTTTTCTGTCGCCTCGATGGCCTGTATGAGGGCCTCGATCTGTTTCTCGATGGGGTCAACCACGCCACCACCGCCTCCTCCACCCCCGCCACCTCCGCCGTCTTGATCGGGCCCTTCACCCAGCGCATACTGGGCCAGGGCTTCCCGCAGGCTCTTCAGCATGCCGTTGTAGTCCACGATCACGCCGAACTTCTTGTCTGGATAACGACGATTCGCCCGCGCTATGGCCTGCATCAGAGTGTGCGCCTTCATGGGCTTGTCGATATACATGGTGGACAGGCATTCCACGTCGAATCCGGTCAACCACATCGCGCACACGATGGCCACGCGGAACGGGTACGCCGGGTCCTTGAACGCCGTCTCCACGTCGATCCGCTTGCCATCCGGGGTGTCGAATCCGGTCTTCATCCGGTGGCGGTGCGGCTTGATATCCAACCCCCAGCGCTTGAAGTCCTTAACCTCGTTCTGGCCCTCGCTGATGATGATTTCGACGATAGTTTCCCGCATCCAGGCGATCTGTTTATGGAGACGGTCCAGATCCTTATCCAGTCGAGCTTTGGTATCGGGGTCCGTGGAAGCGGCGAACTCCCTCGCTCTTGCCTTTTCCGCCTTCTGAAGCTCCTCGATCCTGGCGTTCCATCGGGGAATGATGAGTTGGTACATCCGTCCGCACGTGATCTTGTCGATGCAGACGAGCATGGACTTGCCCGACTCCCACCGCTTGGAACAGTGGTCAACGAAATCGGCGGCGATCTTCTTCAGTCGATCATCGGCGGTAATCACCTCGTAGTCCTTGCCCAATAGCTTTTCCAAAAGGGCAAGTTGGTCCTGGTCCAGATCGGCTTCCTCGATCTTCTCCGCGATCCGGTCGTTCAGGTCCAGGCGGGTGATGCCCAGTTTCTCGCCCCGGTTTTCATACACCAGCTTGACCGTGCTGCCGTCCTGCCGGGACCGCTCGAAGTCGTATCGTGAAACGTAGTCGCCGAAGATCCGCCGGGTGAGGTGGTCATATTTGAATAATGGCGTGCCGGTGAACCCGATAAATGCCGCGTTGGGAAGGGCCAGTCGCATGTTCCGCGCCAGTTTGCCTGCCTGGGTCCGGTGGGCTTCGTCGGATAGGACGATGATATCGTCGCGGCGGCTGTAGGGACGGTCGCGGTGGACCGGCTGGTTAAACTTGTGGATCAGACTGAAGACATACCGATGATCCTCACCCAGGATACGCCGAAGATCGGTTCCGTTCGCTGCGCGAGGCGTATTCCGGGGGTCCACGATCCCGCACCCGGCGAACGTGTCATAGATTTGATCGTCCAGATCCTCCCGGTCGGTCATCACGACGAACGTGAAGTTGCCCGGCACGGTACGGCGGACCTTTTCCGTAAAGAACGCAATGGAGTACGACTTCCCGCTCCCCTGCGTGTGCCAGAACACGCCCAGGCGCCCAAGATCGGGATGGGTGCGTTCCACCAAGGGCAGTTCTGTGTCGGGCTCATCCTGGGGCGGTGTGGTGACCGTCCCTCCCGCGGCTGGCTCGGCCGCCTTGGCATGGTCTTCGTTACCGATATACAGATGCATTACTGGCGGCGGAGGCTGGGTGCGATAGGCGGTGCGCATTCGCAGGCGCTCCGGGTATTGCCGCTTCAGTTCTTCCTGCCGCACCACGGATGCTACGGCGCGGTTGACCCCCAACACTTGATGATTGCGGGCGACCACTTTGCGGATGCCACCCGGCTTGCTGTCGTCGAACAGGACGAAATTCTCGACGAGGTCCAGTAGCCGGGCCTTGTCCATCATCCCGTCCAGGAGTGTCCGGGCGTTTAACCGCCCGGTTTCCTCTTCGCTGTTTCGCTTCCATTCCGTGAAATGGTCCCAGGATGCCGTGATACTGCCATATCGGCCCTTATCCCCGGTGCTAACCACCAGGAAGGCGTTGTGGTGGAAGGCATGGGGGATGGTATCCCGGTAATCGCTCAGATTCCCGTCGTAGGCCGCCCGGATATTGCGGTAAACAGCCTTAAGTTCAAAGAAGACCAGCGAGAGTCCATTCACGAACGCAACCAGGTCGGCCCGGCGGTTGTAGTGGGGCACTTTCAGCCCCTGGATCTTGAGTTCGCGCACCACCAGGAACCGGTTGTTACCCGGCGTTCGGAAGTCAATCACCCGCGCCCGTGTTTCCTGTTGTTGGCCGGCGGCGTCACGATAACTGACGGGCACACCATTACGTATCCAGTCGTAGAAATCCCGGTTATGCTGGACCATGGACCGGGCGTAATCGTGGTAGGTCAGCTTCTGGACGGCATTGTCCACGACCGCCGTGGGCAGGTCAGGGTTCAGCCGGCGGATCGCCGCCGCCAGATCCCGGACAAGCACCGCATCCCGCTCGCTATCCCGCCCCAGAGTACCACCCGGCCCAAACGTCTCGTCGTTCCAGGCGTAAACGCTGTCCCACCCAAGCTTGTCACGCAGGTGGCAGGCAAACGTCTCCTGGACCAGGCGGTCTTCGCTGTTGATGTCGGTGATCATGACTCTTCTTATTGACCGGTTGTCGGCTCGTTCTCCGATTTCCGGTTTCGCGGTCAATATCGCATCGCTTTTGAAAGCAAGAGGTTACGACTCGCGCTTAGCCGTTTATTGACCTTTGTTATTGCTCAAGGCGTCGTTATTGGATCCTTTTCGATCAATAAGTACTTCCGGCCACGCTTCTCGCCGACTTTTCCGACGCGGTTCGTGGCTACAAGATCCTGCAAAGCCCTTCGAACTTTCGGGAGTGGAATCTCTGGACCGATTCGTGAATGGATTTGGGATCGACTGGCCTGACGGTAAACCGCAAGGTCTTGAAGAATCAACTCGCGCAGCCGGTGGGGTTCAATACCCTTCAGGGATGTCCTCCCCCGGTAACTTGCCTTACGCAATATGTCCCATGTCACATAGTACTCAGTTGCCTTCGTCCGCCCCCGTGATGACACCACCCCCCATGCCCGCAACTGGCCCAACCAGTCTTCCAATGCGTCTGCATTGGCCAACTCCAGTGCGGCGGCCAGATCTGAAGCGCGCATGGCCTCGTGCTGCGCCAGCAGACCGAGTGTAATCAGTTCCCTTTGCGTTGGCGCATAGGTCTGGTCTACCTTGCCCACCAAATCAATGATCTCCGGGTTGAGGATACGCTTTCTGACGACCACCACTACGCGATCATCGCCTTCCCTCACTTCCGGCACCGGTCTCCCGCTGGCGAGTTGGTCCCTGTATATGCGATCGAAACCGCTGCCCTCTCTCTCCATCAGTTTCAAATCGAAGAAGACGCGGGCAAGATGAGGGTTTCTCGGATGGCTTGCGTGAAGGATGTTGCGCGGTGTCACCCCTGTCGGCAACAGGCCAGGGTTGTGTACCTCCAACCGGTCGGGATAGAGATTCACGAAGATGTCGCCACCCGTGGTGTACGGTCGGTGGACCAAGGCATTGGCCAGCAATTCACGTACGACCGCCTCCTCGTAATGAGGAACCTGCTTGCGGAAGAGCCCGTCCGGGAGTTCGAAACTGTCCTTCCAGTCCGGCACCTCCCGCCAAATCGCCTCGATCAATTCCAGCGGCGTGCGTGTATAGTCGTCCCAACTCCATTTCCGTGACTTCTGTCCGCGTTCGTCGTATCGGATGCATTGGACAACCGGGCCGTGCTGTAAGGCGGCGCGGTCCGCCGTCCGGCCAACCCAGAGTATGCCCAAGTTTGTAAGGAACCCGTCCTTCACCATCTGGTAGTGATGGAGCAAGGCCGCGTCTGGTTTCGCTTTCACAAATTCGGACACCCGCTCAGAAGCTCGAATCAGGCGGGCGAAGACCGCCAGTTTGCCCGCGTCTGTGTGTTCCGCCTTGACTCGCATTCCCGTCTGCAACTCCCAGGCCACCGAGGCACGGTCCTGCCAGAGACGTCCCAATTCGTCCGGCAAGAGCCGATGCGTTTCATCAGCCACCCGGATGTAGTAGACGCCGCCCGTCGTCGCTGCCACGCCATGCAACGCCGGAAAAACCTCCATCTCGACGTATTGGCCACCGTTGGCGTGCGTCATCAACCGGCTGTTCGTGCCGACGTTGACCGTCAATTGGGCCATGCGCTTTCGCAACCGATCTGGCAGATCGGGGGGAACTCGCTGTCCGTAAGGCGGAACCGCCGCACTGTCTTCAATCCCAAGGTGAATGAAGCCTCCGCGTGCGTTGGCCAGGCCAACGCAGTCCGCCGCCAACGCATCATGGTCGGCTTGTTTGCCCAGCGCGTACCGGATGGACTTCTGCTCAAACTGGCCGTTCTCTGTCTTCAAGCGATACCTCAATCGTCGTCAGTCCCGCGCAACTCGCGTACCCAGGCGACGGCGTCGGGCACATCCGCCCACGCGCGAGAGCCCTTCTCTATGGCCGCCTCAAGTTCCTCCTCATCGTAGGATGGCGCATACGGCGGCAGAGCCCCATCTCGGTCGGGATCACCGAGTTCAGCCTTCTTCCGTTTCTCGTTCATGGCCACTATCATGGTCACGGCCCCTCCGGGCGTCAAACCACAATCTCCCCGCTCATCAACCGCGGCAACAAGAGTTTACGGGAGTCATTCAGGCTCCGGTTCTGGACATTCAGGCTCGGCAACTGGAGGGTACCATATCGAGCAAGGCCGCCGAATCCACGGGATAACGCCCCCTCCTGCATGTTATAGCACCCCAACGTACCACCCGGCCCGAATGTCTCGTCGTTCCAGGCATAAACGCTATCCCATCCGTGCTTGTCGTGCGGGTGGGAAGCGAATGTCTCCTGGACCAGGCGGTCTTCGCTGTTGATGTCGGTGATCACAGTCTCTATTTCTATTGCATGTCTCGCCAAGATGCGCGATAGTATTGTCAAGTCGGACTGGAAATATCCGGTCGGCGTGGGGCCTCTGGAATTCCGGAGGCCCTTCGCATTTCATGGGAAGACCTTCAATCTGCAGCCCTTCACCTCTCCCGCCGGGCTGCGGCGGAACTTCGTTTCCACGATATCGAATGCCCGGTTCGCCTGCGTAGGCCGCAGCACCTTGATTCCAATCGGCCGCGCCACCAGGTCGGCCACTTGCAGCCCGCAGGAATTGGCGGCCTTGGGGATCATGACCAGACCGAAGGGCAACCGCTGTCCAAGGGCATTCGACCCGTCGCAAATGCGCCGGAATGCCAGTTCCAACTGGTTGTCCTCCTTCTCGTGCATCACAACCTCGTCGTGCCCCCAGAAAGTGAACTTGAGCCGCTGGAGGGCCGGGCACATCGCCTCGGTATAGTCGGATTTCTTGAATACGCAGAAATCCAGCACGAATACCGGGTAGTTGGGGTCCACGCTGGCCAACCCGTGGTCGCCGCTCTCATCAACAAAAACGAGATAGCCCCCGAACGGTTCCATGTCGGCCGGCCTCATGCGGCGATCTCCCCTGACATCAACCGCGGCAACAACAGGTCGCGGGCGGCGCGGGCCTTCTCATTCATCTGGCGCAAGGCGGTGGCCTGGCGGTAGATGGGATGGCTAAACTCCTCAAACTGGCTACGCAATGTATCAGTGGGCCAGAGAATCTGCATGCTATGGGCGTATCCCCGGTTGAGCCCCGGCACGGCGACATCGCTGCTCTGGAAGTGGACGGTCGCAAGGGTATGGAGCAGGAACAACGAGACGTGCTCTGGGGGCACGTAGTAAACGGTGTCGATGGGCCAGAAATCAGCAGGTGACCAGTGGACACTTCCGACGTTCCCCTTTCGGCCTACGATGATACCCGGCCCTTCTACGAGAGCTTTGTCGTGGCTACCAACAACGCCACTGGACCCGTAAACGGGATAAGAGCCAAGGACACGGGCATCCTCCTTGAGGGCTTTCCCGTACTGGAACTCGAAAATATCGCCGAGGCACTTCCTCTCCCATCCCTTCGGCACCCCGTCCACGATGCGGGTATGTTCGCGGCCGTCCGCCTTCGCCGAGCCTACGG
>CAYWKN010000040.1:0-14739 GCA_964458765.1 uncultured Verrucomicrobiota bacterium | reverse complement strand
TAAGGATGTTGGCGTAATATTTCAGGGCCTCCTCGTACAACTCTTCCTGGCAGACCTGGTCGTTGAACCGGAAGGCCGAGGCATAGTGCTGGCCGAACCCGTCGTTCGAGAAGAGGATGTTGTGTCCCGTGAGGTAGGTGAACATCGTGTCCGGCCAGTGCAGCATGGTGGCCTCGAGGAACACCAGTTCGTTCGCCCCGATCTTCAGGCGGTCGCCGGTCTTCACGGTTTGGAGTTTCCACGGAGCGTGGTAATGCCCGGGCACGCTCACAGCCCCGTTTTTCGAGACTACCACAGTGGCGTTGGGGCACAGCCGCATGATTTCCGGCAGGCTGCCGGAATGGTCCGGCTCGGCGTGATTCACCACGACATAGTCAATCTTCGCCGGGTCCACAAGCTCCCTGACCCGCGCCACGAATTCCGCCGCATGGGGTCCCCAGACGGTATCCACCAGCACGGTCTTCTCGTCGCGAATCAGGTACGCGTTGTAGGTGGTTCCCCGATGCACCGAAAGTTCAAACCCGTGGAACCGTCGGATTCCCCAGTCCGTCACACCCACCCAGTACACGCCTTTAGCCAATTCCGTTCCCATGACACACCTCCCGCCAAGCATGGCCGCATCCAATGGCGGGTGACTATAGCAAAAGGAACAGGCCAAGCCAAATCACTTCCGCGCGAATCCGCGATTGCAATACCCTGCGCCGTGGCTTACTATCCGGCCACTGATCCGTTGGATATTGTCAGGCAGGGCAAATGAGACAGCTTAAACGATATCACGTTGCGCTGGTGTATAACACGATGGCTTCCGCGACACCCGAGGTTCCGGAGGACCGGGGCGCCACCGATGATCTGCGCCGCATGATCCGGCATATGGCCCGTGTGCTGCGCAAGGCCGGGTACAAGGTGACCATTGTGTCCCTCGCCAACGACCTGCTCGCCTTCCAGCGCCGGTTGCGTTCCCTGCGGCCGGACGTTGTCTTCAACCAGTATGACGACGTCGTGCATGGCGCCCTGTATGAGATGCGCGTGGCGGCCTTGGTGCAGATGATGGGGTTTCCGATGACGGGTTCGCCCGCCCTCGCCCTGGGGTTGAGCCGCTACAAGTACATGTCGGCCAGTCTCCTGCAGGGCGCCGGCATCCCGATCCCGCCAAACACGGAACTCCTCGAGCGGATCGGCGATGTGGACCGTTGCCGATGGCATTTTCCCGTCATCGTCCAGCCCAGCCGGGAACATGCCGGCATCGGCCTGGCCCGGGACTCCGTGGTGTCCTCGAAAGCCGCCCTGAAGCAGAAGGTCCGCGAAATTCTCACCCAGTTCCATCAGCCGGCCCTCGCCCAGCGCTTCCTCCCCGGCCGCGAATTCAACGTGGGCATCCTGGGTGGCCGGAAGCTGACGGTCCTTCCCCTGGCGGAAGTGGACTACTCCCGCCTCCCCAGGGAAATCCCCCCCATCATGTCCTATGCGGCAAAGTGGATGGAAGACAGCGTGGAATACCAGAAGACGTCGGTGATCTGTCCCGCCCAGGTGGAGCCCTACCTTGCGCGGGAGATCAGCGCCATCTCGCTGCGCGCCTTCCGGGCCGTCGGCGGATGGGGCTACGGCCGCGTGGATATCCGCCTGGACGAGAACGGCCAGCCCCGTGTCCTGGAGGTGAACTGCAACCCCTCCCTCGATGAGGCCGTGGCCCTTGCCCGTTCCGCCGAAAAGGCTGGAATGGATTACCGGCGTCTCCTTCAGCACATCGTGAGGATCGCCCTGGAAGGGCCTTCGTTCGATGTCGGGATCCCCATGCTGTGATCCGCGCCGTCAGCCCGTGAAACGCCCCGTGTAGGCGAAATCCTTCGCCAGCGAGGTGGCCAGGGAGGTGATCTCGATCAGCTTTTCCTGTGTCTTTGCCTTCGGCGCCCGAAGCCGCAGTTGCGCCGCCCGGTCCGCCAGCTTGTCCAGGATTGTGGTCACTTCCTCTGGGTTGAGCCCGGACCACAGGCTGACAATGAATGCCAGCTTCTGCCGGTTGCGCTGGATGAGGGCGCTGGCCTTGAGCTGATCCGCGGAACGCACCAGCGGGAACACCCCCGACAGCTTGTCATCCACGTATCCCTGTGCTGCCGCGCGGTACCGCTCCGCCCGCTGCCCGTAGTGCGCCGCCAGTTGTATCGTCATGGCCGACACGGGATTGACCAGCGGTCCCTCCGGGATTTCCGGGACCGGATTCCGGCGCAGAGTCCGCATCATCCGGGCCACGAAATTCAGTTTCCGGATCGCCGGCCAGAAGCGGTACTTCATCTTCCATCCCGACCGCGGCGTCAGCCAGATCGCGAAGGTTTCGGCAAAATCCTCGTCCGGATGCTTCTGGGCATAGTTCCTCCCATACTGGCTGTGGGCCAGATGGCGGACAAAATCACGGCTGTAGGGGTCCGGCATGAAGGTGTCCCGGTACGGCCGCGAGAACTTTCCGAACACTTCGGTCCATCCCGTCCACTCCCACAACCGGTAGGCATAGTTGATGGCGTGTCCCACTTCATGCCGCAGGAGCATCAGGGCCGTCCGGTGATCCTCTATCTCCCCCGTCTGCTCCTCCTCAATCCGCGCCAGCCGCCGGTCCGCCAGATAGAACGGAACCCCCACGGCAGGAACCTCATCCGGACATCCCCAACTGTCGGAAAGATAGAACAGCGGCTTGAACTTGATGCCCTTCGCCAGCAGCTCCCTTTCCACCTGCCGTATCACCAACGCCACCGGTGACCCTTTGATGTGCACACCAAGGTCACAAATGCGGGAGTTCAGCAATTCATAACGAACTGTACTCCATCCACTTACGATCTGTTTGGCTCGTGCTGCACCCATACGAAGGCACCCTGAATTCTCCGCCCCAAGCCTGTACGAGGGGCTAAGAAGCGCGCCATTTTATCATTTTGGAGCCAAGTGCGAGCTTTTTTTTGGGGCTGATACACAGCAATGCGCAATGGCGTCAATGGGGCATTCGGGGGGCTGGCTTTCGCTCGGTGCCGACTGGTGGGCACCTGCCTCGGGGATCACATCGTCCTGTAGCCTGAAGCGCCTTACCGCCCCTGGAGGATCTTGTAGGCCGCCGCTCCACCGGGACCGAGGTCAGGGTCCGCATAGTCAAGGAACGAAAAGACCGTCACCCGGTCGAAGTGTTCGCGCGCCAGCTTGAACTGCGCCCGCAGCGATTCCTCATCCGCCGGTTCCGCCTGGAAAACCCCGTTGGTTGTCGCCACACGGCGGAACGCCTCGACGACACATTCCAGCCTCGGCCCCTGTTCGCCCCAGCCCTCCTTGAGGGCCATGTAGTAGTCGCCAAGATACCGGAATGGCGGATCCGCCTCGCCGCAACCATCCTGAACCAGGACCTGGTCCACGCCACTGTCCGCCACCAGCCCGCGCAAGGTGCGGGCATACACATCCGGGGCCGTACGCGCCCGGAAGAAGGCGCTCACTGCAACCTTTCGCCCCGGATCCGCCTTCTTGAGGCCCGTCGCCATATCACGGAGATATTGCCGGATCAAACGCCCGTGCCCGTCCCCGCGCCAGGTCTTGTCGTCGATTTCATCCGGTATGTAATACCCCTTCCAGGAAGGCCGGGCGCCGAACGCTTCCAGCAACCCTGCTTGCAGTTTCAGGTTTCGGGCCAAACGAAGCAGGAAGTAATCCCGAACCGTCTTCTCCCGGCCCGTGACCACCGTCCAATAGTTGGCGTCGTGGGTCAACCCCAGGTACACCTCAAATGTCATCCCCTCCATCCCGGCAAACATGCGCTCCAGGACCGGAAGTTTCGCGGCATAGGGCAGCCCTGTCTCGAAATAAGCCAGGGAATCGTCCGCCGCCCACTGGACGATCACCCTGCCGATCCCGGCCTTGGCCATCTGTTCAAAATCGCCCCGCCACTGTTCGACGGTCCGATCCCCGCTGGCCTGGTTCAATTGAATGAAAGTGCCAAGCGGTTCCGCCGCCAACAGGTTGTGCGCCGTCATCAGGACGGCAACCGCCGCCGCCTTGTACCACAACCGATGCATGCCTGGTTTCACGGTAACCTCACTTCACAAAGTTCAGACCGAATATGATCCCATCGAACGACCGGTCGTCCAATCCTTCCGGCGTGTCCTCAAACCATCCCTGCGTGTAGTGGACGAATCCATCCAGATACCATCCCTGTAACGCGTATTTCTTCTCCCCCTGCAGGATACGCGCCGTGGCGCCGACACCCAGCAGGGTATACGTCCCGATGCCGGACGGATCGTCGGACTGGTAGCGGCTGACCGCCATGAACTGGGGCAGAGTGAAGTACCCGTTCGGTCCCAGCGGGAACGAAAGCCCCGCCCGTCCATCCACGTAACAGATCCAGCGCTCGGGCGCTTCGAGGTAGTAGCTGACCTCGCCATACACCGATTCGCTCGTCCACCAGGAAGCCTCCTGCACCGGACGCGTGCCTCGTTCCAGCGAAAGCATGTTGCGCCACAACCAGTTCTCCTCCGCGTTGTCTCCGATCTTGAACAGCCGTTCGATCGACACATTGAGATTGAGCTTGGAGAACGGCTTGTAGCGGGCGCCCGCGCCGCCCTGGTAGGACTGTTCGTCCGGCGTCCAACTGTCGGCCTCGAAATTCCCGAGTCCCCGGCAGAACACCTCGAAGATCCTTTCGTTCCGGAAGCCGATATCGGGAGGGCGCCAACTGACCTCCGCACCGAACTGGGACGGCAGGGCGCCATCGATCGACAGCAGCACCTCGTTGGAGGACAGGTTGTAGTCCGTCTTGCTCAGATAGGCCTGCAACCCGAAGGTCTTGTCGAGGGTTGTCTGCTGTTTCTTGAGAAGCAAGCGGCTTTCCCGGTAGGCATCGGCATCCGATCCCGTCATGACGGGGAGGATTTCGTCATACACATCGATCGCCTGGCGGAAGGCATCGCGTGCCTCGCGGGTCTCGTTGATCCGCATCCACTGGTATCCCAGTTCCTCCATGCTGTCGAGCTCGCACGGAAAGAACCCCAGGGCCTTGCGCAGGTTCCCGACGCCGGCGGTTTCCTGGCCCGCCAGTCCTTCGGTCACGCCCCGATCGCCCCAGTAGGTCGCGGGCAATGCCTCGACCTTGTCCTGGAAAGTCCGGAGATCCTTGAGGGCGTCTTCCGCCCGCCCGCACTTCCGATAGGCCATGCCCCGGAGATAGTACAGTTCCGGCCGGTCGGGCTCGCATTCGAGGGCGGCGGAAAACGCCTTCGCAGCCGCCTCGGGATTCCCGCCGGCATCGAACGCCCGGCCGGTGAGATCCAGGACATCCGCCCTCAGCGTCACGTTTGTGATCTGGTCGGCCAGCAACTGGCTCGCGTCCAAGACCTCGTCATTCCGGCCCAGTGCCAGCAGGATGCGCAGCCGCGCCACCTGCAGCAGCTCGGACCGCTGTATGGCCAGCGCCTTGTCGGCATCGGCCAGCGCCTGCGGATATTGATCCTGGTCATAGTTCAGGAATGCCCGGTTGCCATAGAAGACCTCCTGTTCGGCAAGACTCAGCGCCCCGGGCGAGGCGACGCGGTTCAGGTGGTAGAGGGCCAGGCCGGGCATCCGCATCCGGTAGAAGGCGAATCCCGCGTACAACCGCGACACGTCGTCCGCCGCACGGAGGCTGGAGAGGTGTTCCGCCGCCGCCTGGAAGTCGCCGATCTCGTATTCCACCCGCCCGATCCTGCGCGTCCAGGTTTCGTCGGGTTTGCCATGCTTGCAGGCTTCGTTGAGCCAGAAGCGGGACTCCTCGTACTTGCCCACCGCCAGCAACAGTTCGGCAATCGCCATGGACAAATCGTACTTGCGGGCGGGAGACAGTTCCGTCTTCAGGCTTTCCGTGAAGAGTTCCGTCGCGCGCCGGGATTCGCCGGTCAGGTACAACTGCGTGGCGTATTCCCGCAACCGGGAGGGTTCGGGGCTATCCTTCACCACAACGTCCATCAGCTTGAGATAGTCGGGAATGCGGCGGGTCTGCAGGCAGATCTGGGCCAGTTCGTACCGTGCCGCGCGTGTCGCCCCTTCCGGCACGCCGGCCGTGTTCAGGACCCGCAGCAGAAGTTGTTCCTGTTCGGCGCCCCGGTTCAGGAGTTTCAACACGAACGCGTGGCTCAACGCCACCACGGGGTCGAACTGCTTGCGCAGGCTCTCCTCGTAGTATTTCGCCGATTCCTCCAACTTGCCGGCCCGCCAGGCCGCCAGCGCCGCCTCGGCAAAGACCACAGGGGTCTCGTCCACCCGCATGAGATCGCGCGCGGCGTCCAGATAGCCAGCCACGTTCCCGAGGTTCTTCCGGCTGTACATGCGCGCCCGAAGCGCCCGCGCCTTCAACTCCGCCGAGGCATCGGGACGTCCCAGAAGCGTCTCGGCTTCCTGCTCCGCCGTCTTCCACTGGCTGCCCGCCAGAAGGGCGTCGAGATACGCCATGGCGCCCGGCTCGGAGTACTCCTTGTCCATGGACCTCTTGTGGAGGCGGATGGATTCCTCCACCTGCCCCATCCGCCCCGCGGCCAGCGCCGCTTCCCGGATGTCGGCGGCCAGGTCGGTTGACTTGAGCAACTCGCCCGCAATCTCCTGGTAGGCCCGGTTGTCGCCGCGATTCTTCTCGGCATACAGCAAATGCCGGAGCACCGAGGTCCTGCCCGCGGCGCTCAACGGACGTTGGAGAGCTTCGCGCGCCGCTCCGGCACAGGCGTCCCAGCGCCCTGCCTCCGCCAGGGCCTCCAGCCGCGCCACCGCCGTCACCTCGTCGAATTCCGTCTGCTGCGCCCTGGCAAACCATTCCGCGGCCTCGTCATACCGGCTTAGCCGCATGGACGCGGTTCCGGCCTCCCGCGCCGCAATCGCACCGCCGCCGGCCGCCAGGTTGGTCGCCGCCTCGTAGTACTCCCGGTTCTTGCCCGAGTGTTTCATCGCGAAAAGGCGGTAGCGCAACGCCGCCTCCCGCCCCTTGGCCGAAAAGACCCCTTGGGCCAGCCACTCCCTCGCGGCCTCGGCCGCATCTTCCAGGAGCCCGGCCGACATGAGGCTCTGCAGGTAGGTCACGGCCAGTCCTTCCTCAAACCCGCTGGCAAGACAGAGCTTGAACTGCGCGGCGGCGCCCGCATAGTCGCCGGACTGCAGCGCATTCATGCCGAGTTGCCTGGACACGGCCGCCTTCACGGACGCATCTTCGGGCAAGGCTTCGGCCGCCGCGCGAAAGGCCGACGCCGCCCCGGGAAAATCCTTCACGGCGGTCAGAAGGTAGCCGCGCTTGAGTTCGATGGCGCCGCGCTGGCCGGCCGTGCGGGCCAGGGATACGGCGTCCCCCAGAACCCGGAGCGCCTCCTCCGCCCGATTCTGCCGCGACAGGCTGTCAGCCACGATGATCAGGGCGCGGGGATCCTTGTCCTGCTTCATCCAGAGATCGGCGTACCTGCCCGCTTTGTCGTACTGTCCTGCCCGTACAGCCGCCTCGGCGAGCGTCCGCCACGCCTCCACGCGACGGGCATCCGGCTCCGGCGCCCGGTCAAGATAGGCCTCCAGCGCGGCAATGGCCGTTTCATCCCGCCCGGCCTTGATTCCAAGGTATGCCTTGTCGAAGAGAAGTTCGACCGCCTGCGGGAAATCCCGGAGCAATTCGTCGCAGAACCGGATGCCGCGCTCCAGCTTGCCCACCCGGTCGCTGTTGCGTGCCAGCATGAGTTTGACATGGTTGTTTTCCCGGTCGATATCCAGAGCCCTGACCAGGACCTGATCCGCGGCGGCATACTGTCCCTCTTCGATCAGGCGGTTCGCCTGGGCGACCAGGGGCCCCACGTGATAGCGCACATATTGACGCCGGAAGGTGCCCGGAGGCGTGCGGTATTCCGGCACGGGGAATTCCCCCGCCGCAAGGCATGCCGATGCCAGCAGGGTCAAAACTCCTGCCTGCCGCAGGGACTTCCACGCCCGATACCCCCTATTTCGCGAGTTCATTCTCAACCTCTTCCTGCTGGATCACCTTCATGCCGACCAGGATATCACCGATGCGTTCCCCCGAGCGCTTCTGCCGCCGCAACGCCTCCTTGAGCTGATCCGGGGTAATCTTGCCGCTGCGCAGCAGCTTTGCCCCCACACGCTCTCCGGGCGGGTGCGCGGCCGCGCCGGGACGATACCCGCAATAGAGCGCGAAATGCAGGTCAATCGGCGCGCAAAGCCGGAGGACAACTTTCCGCCCAATCTCCGCCGCCAGGCCGTCCCGGTCAATATCCACCCGGTCATCGGCCGCCACCACGACGGCCTCGTCTTCCCATCCCACCGGGAAAACCTGATAGCGTTCCGCCATCTCCAAGGGAATCAGCTTCAACAGTTCCGCGGGAACACCGAAGGGGTCGATTTCCACCGCCTCCACATTGCGCTGCCGGGCAAGCGCGAACGCCAGGTCTTCCTCCCACAGAATGCCGCGCCGGATCAGGACATTCCCCAACTTCTCGCCGGTCTCGTCCTGCTCCCGGAGGGCCTCTTCGAGTTGCGCGGCCGTCACCAGCCGCCGGGCCAGCAGAAGATCGCCGAGTTTCATGCGATACTGGCGCAACTGCTCTTCCGTGGGCCAGGCGTGAGCCGTCTTGCCCCACGCCGGCACCTGTCCCGCCAGCTTCGCCGCCACGTACCGCCGGATCGCCAGCCAGGTCGCGCAGAAGTTCAGGATGTTGGCAAACACAAGGCGGGGTGGAACCATCAGAGCGTGGGCCAACCCGTAAATCCTCCACGTGCACAGCATCCGGTTCGCCAGCCGCCAGAGCAACATCCCGAGAATCACGAACACCGCCACGGCAAACGGCTCGCCCCGGGAAATCAGCGGCGGAATCTGGAGGGAGGGCGTGACCATCCGCAGCAACAGGCACACCAGCCAGTACACCGCCACTACATACCCCACCACCGTCATGAGATTGGCCAGCACGGCTTTCCGGTCGCGGTAGAGGCAGTAATCGCTGTTCAGGCGCCGCGTCCAGCCCATTTCCCAGCCCTGCAGCCCGATCCCGAGAATCCAGCGCGAACGCTGCCGCACCGCGGCGCCGAACGTGTGGGGGAAGAATTCCCGCGTGGCCACCGGCTCAAGAATACGCAGTTCCCGGCTTCTGCCGGTCCAGCGGCTCTGGCGGGTCTCCACCCGCTCCACCCGCTGCTGCAGGAATATCTTCTTGCCTTGAAGCCCCCGCAGATCGAGTCCCATTTCGTAGTCCTCGGTCAGCGTGTTGATGTTGAACACCTGGTTCTTCCTCTGCGCCGCCAGGTAGTCCATGGCGCGCCGGCTGACCGCCGTGCCCACGCCGGCGGCGGGAAGATATTCCGCCAGGTACTCGCGTACCCGCATGTCCTTCGTGTGGCTTTCCGCGAACTCGTCCATATACACGCCGGTCACAAAGTCGTTCCACCGCCTCTCCAGGGGGAATACCGGCAACTGGATGAAGTCCATGCGCGGCATCAGGTAGTTGTAATACTTGAGGGACAGCGGATGCACAATATCCTCGGCATCGTGCATTACCAGGAACTCGAACCTCATCCCGTGCTCCTTCTCATGCAGCAGGACCCCCTGGTACACCCAGTTCAGGCAATCGGCCTTGTTCGTCGGACCGTCGATGGGATTGACCGTGAATTCCACATTGGAATACAACTCCCGAACCTTCTCCACCTCGCGGCGCGTGGCCTCGTCGTTGGGATAGGTGCCCACGAAGATCATGTAGTTCTTGTAGTGCAGCGTTCCCAGGGTATTCAGCAGCATCCGGGCGATCACCTTGGACTCGTCCCATGCCGGGATCATGATGGCGACCGGCTGTTCCGGCGTCTCGTCCAACTGCTGTACCGTGAGCGGACGGATCCGCCGCCGGAGGAACACCGCCCTGAAGATCATGCGGCAGTAGTGGATCAGGTCAAACAGCAGGTCGTCCACGCCGCTGATCAGGAACATCACCGTCAGGATCATGAACATCCAGCGGAAGACATACCAGACGATGAACCCCATCCGGCTGCCCAGCTCGTAGACGGACATCGTATTGACGATCAGGGCCTGATACAGGATCGCTAACCCCGCCACTACCACCGACAGGCGAATGAACCGCAGGATCATCATGCGTAAATGCGGAGGCTCTTTCACGCCAAATCCTTTCTGCCCCCTCGCCGGGCTCTCTTCAGTCGTCATGTTCGTTGTCCCGCCACACCTCCAAGATAGCCATTCCCTATAGCGTGTCAATCTGAATGCCGGGACTCACAACCCTTGCGCCGTTTGCCGGGCCAGGCGCAGGCAGAAGGACGGAACCCCGGCCGGAACGCGCCCAAAGCACGGGCGAACCCGGGTCCGCGCCAAAATTACGTGTTGACCCCGCCGGACGAATGCCTTATGAGGGTGCCCTTTCCCGGCCAAATGCCGGGCAGGGAAGACACCGGTAGCAGACGTGGTAGAACCCTGTAACCCCTTACGCCTATGAAGCCTAACAAGACATCCAAGTCGGCGCCAGCCGCGGACGCCGTGCCGCCCGAACCCCCTCCCCTGCCGGCAGTGGAACCAACCCCGCCTCCGGCGGAATCCGCCCCCGCCCCGCAACCGGAGCCCGCACCCGATCCGCGCGATGCCGAAATCGCCGGTCTCAAGGACCGCCTTCTGCGACTCCAGGCGGATTTCGAGAACTTCCGCAAACGCGTGGCCCGGGACCGGGAGGATAACGCCCGCCGGGCCTCCGAAGCGCTGTTGAAGGAACTTCTGCCCGTGGCGGATCATCTGGAACTCGGGGTCTCTTCCGCCCGCTCGCACCATGTCAAGCACACGGTTGTCGAGGGACTCGAAAGTATTCAGAAGCAGTTGGAGCAGGTCCTGGCCAAAGCGGGGGTTACCGCGATCGAGACCAAGGGCCGGCCCTTCGATCCGCGCCTCCACGAGTGCGTCGCCCACATCCCCTCGGAGGAACACCCCGAGAACACCATCGTCACGGAAACCAGGCGGGGATTCATGCTCGGGACCTACGTGCTGCGCGCCCCGCAGGTCGTGGTGTCCAGCGGCAGCGCGGCCCCCGCACCGGAAACCGCCGACGAGGAATCCGGCAGCACCGACGACTGACACCGCTACAGTCCCGCCGTGAATCTTTCCAGGCGGGTCATGCCTTCCTCGATGTTCGCCATGCTGCACGCATAGGAAAGCCGGATGTTCTCATCCGCTCCGAACGGCAGCCCGGGAACCACGGCCATCTTTTCCTTCTCCAGCAGCATTTCGGCAAATCGGACGGAAGGCATGCCGAAGGACGCTATGTTGGGGAACACGTAGAACGCCCCCGCAGGCTTCACGCACGTCACTCCGGGAATACCCGCCAGCCGCTTGTGAAGGTACTGCCGCCGCTGGTCGAACGCCTCCACCATGCGACGCACGCAGTCCTGCGGCCCCCGCAACGCCGCCACCGCCCCGTACTGGGAAACGTGTTGGGCGCCGAAGTGCTGTGGCTCTGCAATGCCGAACCCGCCTTCACGATCTCGATCGGCCCCGCATAGTATCCCAGCCGCCAGCCTGTCATGGCATACGGCTTGCTGAACCCGTTGACCGTGATCGTGTGCCGGAAAATCTCCGGCGAAAGGCTTCCCACGCTGACCGCCTCCATGCCGTCGTACACCATTCGCTCGTAGATCTCATCCGAAACGATATACAGCCCGCGCCGGACGGCCACTTCGGCCAGGGCGCGCAACTCGTCGCGGGCATACACCATGCCGGTGGGGTTCGAAGGGCTGTTCAGGATAACCGCCTTCGTGCGGGGCGATATGGCCGCCTCGAGCTGCCCGGGCAGGATCTTCAGCCCGTTGGCCTCCCGCCCCCGGACAAAGACCGGCTTGCCGCCCGCCATGCGCACCATCTCGGGATAGCTCAACCAGTAGGGCGAGGGAATCACCACTTCGTCGCCGTCATTGCAGAACGCCATGAAGATGTTGTACAGGGAGTGCTTGGCGCCATTGCTGATCAAGACCTGGTCGGGCTTGTAGGACAGTTTGTTCTCCGATGCCAGCTTGTCGGCCACCGCCACGCGCAACTCGAGGATGCCGTCGTTCGGCGCGTACTTGGTCTTGCCTTCCCTCAGCGCCCTGGCGGCCGCTTCCTTGATATGCTCAGGAGTGTCGAAGTCCGGCTCGCCGGCCCCGAACCCGCAGACGTTCTCGCCTGCCGCGGCCATGCTCTTCGCCTTGGCGTCAATCGCCAGCGTCAGCGAAGGAGTGATCGCCGCCACCCTGGTGTTAAGTTCCATAGTACTTGTCCACCCATTCCCTGATGGTGTCCTTGTGCACATCCACGATCTTCAGTTCCCGCGCCGCGCTCTCGGGAGAATCCGAGGCATGCGCCGCATTCACCATGATGTCGCTGCCATACTCGCGACGCACGGACCCGGGCTGGGCCTTCGCCGGATCGGTCGGCCCCAGAAGATACCGGATCTTTTCCACCGCGCTCATGCCCTTGTAGATGAGGGCCAGGCAACTCTCCGAACCCTTGCGGGCCTTATCCGCCTCGGCCACCTCGGAGGGACGAAACCCCGTCATGAAACGAATGATCTCCTCAAACTGCCGGGCGCCCGCTACCGGACCCAGTTGCTCGCCGATCACCGCTTTGAGGTCTTCCGGAATGTCGATGGCGAATTCCCGCGCCAGCACTTCGCCGGCTTTCGCAGCAACAAGCCCCTTGAACTTCTCCCTCAGAACCGGCAGCACCGGCCCGTAAAAGTCCTCGCCATCGGCCACTGTCATCGAGAACTTGCGGATGCCCACAATGCGCAACCCCGAGCGAGACAGGAGGTCAATAATGTGGCCCGGCCGCACACTCGGGAAACGGAAATTGTCCGGCTTGATCAGCACCAGCGTGCTCTGGACCCCCTCGGTCTGCGTGACATCCGCGCCCTGGTCGACGATTCCGCCATCCGCGTCGCTGAATTCCGACCAAAGTCGGAGAACCTGCGCCGCCCGCTCGACGGAAGTTGCCACCAACACCGCCGGCTCGAAGTACGCCACCCTGCCGTCGGCGTCCACCACATAATCCCCGTACGTGTCGCGGATCGTCTCGCCCTCCACCCACCCGGCGCGCAGGTGCCCTGTGGCCTCACGAACCTTCTGGATGGCATTCTCGCCCTCGAACAGCAGCAGGATCACCCGCCGCCGCTTGCCGGTCGCCGGATCCGGGCCGTACGAGTGCCTCACGTACTGGCTCAAGAGTTTCCCGAATTCGGCCTCGATCTGCGGCGCGGCCAGAAGCGAGTCCGCATACCGGTCGGCCAGTTCCCGGCTCGGGCCGAACATGCGTGCCGCCGCCAGGTCAAGGCCGGTCCGGCTCATCAGACGGCCGATGACGCCGCCCGTACGCGACTTCGCGATCGTATAGGGGTTGATCAATGCAAATGCAAGTTCCGATGCCATGGTTCCTCTCCAGCCAGTTTGCCTATCGCCCCGCCACGTCCGCAGTCCAAGGGCAACTCACTATTCCGCTTGCCCCCGCGGAAATCAAGTCCAATCCCCAACACACCGATGACTGATTACCGATGACCGATCACTCCCCACTCCCATCCACCATTCCCCATCAAGCATTCCCCCCCCTACCTCTTGCTCACCAACCCCAGGAACTCCGCTCGTGTGCTGACGCTGTTATGGAAACTGCCGAGCACCGTGGAGGTGGTCATCACGGAATCCTGCTTCTCGACCCCCCGCATGATCATGCAAAGATGCCGGCATTCCATCACCACGCCAACCCCTTCCGGGTTGATGGCATCCATGATCGCGCCCGCCACCTGGGCTGTGAGCCGTTCCTGGATCTGGAGCCGCCGCGCCAGCCCGTCCACGATCCGCGCGATCTTGCTGACCCCCAGCACCTTGGCGCACGGAATGTACCCGATGTGGCACTGCCCGAAAAACGGCAGCATATGATGCTCGCACAGGCTGTAAACCTCGATGTTCTTGAGCACGACCATGTTGTTCGCCTCAGCCTGGAATACGGCATTGTTGATCACGTCGGTGATCTTGACGCGATACCCCGAGGTGAGGAATTCATAGGCCGACGCCACCCTTTCGGGAGTCCTCAGCAACCCCTCCCGCTTCGGATCCTCGCCCAGTTCGACGAGCAGTTCCCGGACCAGTTGCTCCACACGCTTCTTGTTCATTCCGCCGCCTTTCCTCTGGAACGTTCGATTTCCACTTCGCTGCAGCGCGCATGCCGCAGCGCGCCGGGCTTCTGCACCACCACGTTGACCCGCTCCACCCGCGGGTCACGCAACGCGATGTCCGCCACCCGTTGCGCCACACGCTCGATAAGACGGAAGGGTTTCCTTTCCAACTCGCCCAGGACATCCAGTTTGATCCGCTTGTAATCCACCGAGTCCACCAGACGGTCGCTCCGGCAGGCACGCGACAAATCGGCCCACACCGTCACCGTCACAAGAATATCCTGGGGCTTGCTCCGTTCCGCCGCCGTGACGCCCACCCGGCATCGGGCCATCAGGTCCCGGACGCTCAACTTGTCGAACTGTTTCATAACCGATCCCCCGCCATTCCTTTCCGTACTCCGCCATCGTATGCACCCCGCCCGGGCAAGTCAATTCGCGCCATTCAGAATTCTGAGGGCGCTGCAACCGTGGACTCACAGGCGTTCGCCCCTCCAAGCATGTCCGTGCCCCCAAGGCGGAACGATTCAGTTTCCGGGCGGGATACCCCTCACCTCGGTCCTCTCCCGCAAGGGGAGAGGAAGTGCCA
>CAYWKN010000039.1:0-14934 GCA_964458765.1 uncultured Verrucomicrobiota bacterium | reverse complement strand
CCCCTTCCCCCGTCCGCGGAGGACGCTCCCGGCCTGCCGCCCAATCCCACCCGCCATCTCGAGGTCATCGCGTCCACATCCTCCGCCGTCACCGCCTCCGGCGACCTGACCCGCGTGGTTCGGCTGCTGCGGACGGACTTCAAGTATCCGCTCTGGCGCGTGGAGGAACTGCACCGCCGCCTTCCCGCCAGCGGCCGGACACGGGTGGAGTCACGCACCCTTGCGGTGGCGGACCACGTCATTGTCCGCCTCCGGCCCGAAACCCCCGCCGCCGTCCTCCAATCCATCTGCGATCGTCACGGCTGCAAGATCCGCAAGAATCTCCTCATGCCCGGCTTCCACCTCATTTCCGCCCCTGACCCCGGTCTCGACACCCTGCCCCGCCTCATGGCCGAACTCGCCTCGGAAAATGCCGTCGTGCTCTATGCCGAGCCCGACCACATCGTTCACGCCGTGCAGACTTTCCCCAACGACCCTTCCTTCGGCTCGCTGTGGGGACTGCACAACACCGGACAATCCGGCGGCACGGCGGATGCCGATGTGGATGCGCCGGAAGCCTGGGACATTTCCATCGGCAGCCCCGATGTCGTTGTCGGGGTGATCGATTCCGGCGTCGACCTGACCCACCCGGATCTGGCCTCCAACATCTGGACCAACCCCCTCGAAACCGTCAACGGCCTGGATGACGACGGCAACGGATTCGTGGACGACATCAACGGGTGGGATTTCGTATCCGGCGACAATACACCGTCGGATGCCAATTCCCACGGGACCCACTGCGCGGGCACCATTGCCGCGGCGGGCAACAACGGCGAAGGCGTGGCCGGCGTCACGTGGCGGTGCAGGATCATGGCGCTCCGGTTCCTGGACGCGGGCGGCAGCGGCACCACCTCCGATGCGATGGAAGCCCTGCAGTACGCCATCGCCCTGCGCCAGCGCGGAGTGAATATCCGCCTCACCAGCAACAGTTGGGGCGGCGGCGGCGATCAAGCCTTGTCCGAAGCCGTGCGGGCCAGCGGCGAGGCGGGAATGCTGTTTGTGGCAGCCGCCGGGAATTCCGGTTCCAACAACGACATTCAACCCTTCTATCCCGCCAGCTATCCCTGGAACAATATCATATCCGTCGCAGCCACCGACCGGCGGGATTCCCTCGCCGGATTCTCGTGCTACGGCGCCTCTTCCGTGGATCTCGCCGCGCCCGGCGCGGAGATCTACAGCACCATCCCGGGCGGGTACGGCACCAAAAGCGGCACCTCCATGGCAACGCCCCATGTTGCCGGCGCCGCGGCGCTGCTCTGGAGCGAATACCCCGACGCCGAGGCGGCGGAGGTGCGCTCCATCCTGTTCCGAACCGTGGACCCGTTGCCGTCGCTGGCAGGGAAAACCGCCTCAGGCGGACGCCTCAATGCCCGGAAAGCGCTGTTGCAGCTCTTCCAGATCCGGCATACCCCTCTGGGCAACGCCGTGAGCACCGGCGCTCCCCACCCCGTCACCGCCGCCATCGCCCCCGCCGCATTGGTCGACACCAACCGGGTCTGGCTCTACTGGAACACGGACCTCTCGACGAATTTCGCCGCCACCCCGATGTTCCACACCGAGGCCAACCTGTACCAGGCCGCCATCCCGCCGCAACCGGAGGGAACAACGGTAAGCTACTGGCTGAAGGCCGAATCCACCGCCGGCATCGTCGCCCTCGATCCCACCAATGCGCCGGCCTCGGTCCATCGCTTCACCCTCATGCCGCCGGTCCCCCTCTCCGTCACAGGCATACCGGGAACCAACGGCCCCGTCACACCCGGGTACGGGCTCCACTTGCTCCCGTCCAACCTGGAAGTCCAGGCCGCCGCCGAATGGCATACCCCCCCCGTGGACGGCGGCCGGTGGACCTGCCTCGGATGGACCGGCTCCGGCGATGTACCCGGAACAGGAACCTCCAGCAGCGTGGCCTTCACGTTGAACCGTTCCTCCTCCCTCGAGTGGATCTGGTCGCGCGAGTATTCCCTCAGCCAGACTTCCATGGTCTCCGGCATCCGCGCCACCACAACCTGGTGGACGGCGGCGGCCGCCGCCAGCACCCTGCCCGCCGCCGAGGCCATCGGACGCAACAACACCAACTATATGTTCGCCTTCTGGCTGCTGGACGACGCCCGCCAGCCGGACGCGGCGCAGCCGGCCGTCAACCCCGTCACCGGCATCACCATGGACGGCCCCCGCCGGGCAGCGGCCGTCTACATCCCGGCAACCCTCGACGCGGACGCCGATGAACTCCCCGACTGGTGGGAACTCCGTTTCTTCGGATCCACCAACGCCGTCGCGGACGACGATGACGATGGCGACGGATTCTCGAACCTGGATGAGTACAGGGATCGCACCTCGCCGCGGTCGCCGGATGACACACCCGTGTTGCCCGTCATCCTGCACGCACCCCTGGAGGATCCGATGCCCCATCCCGCCCCCTTCCCCGTCGAGGCGCTGGTCGCGGACAATTTCGAGGTCGACCGGGTTTCCCTCCACTGGTCCCGGTCCGGCGGCCCCGTGCAGTCGTCCCCCATGACCCCCGGCGCGGAAGTGAACCAGTATCAGGGAACCCTCCCGGCGCCGGGCCTCGACGGGGATGTTTTCGTGTATTGGATCACAGCCAGTGATCCGCTGAACCAGACGGCCACAAACGGACCCCACACCGTGCATGTCTCCTATCCCTTGCTCCAGGCCGCCCCGGCGACCATGGCGCCCGTGCTGCAGCCGGGAGAGACCACCAACCTTGCCCTGCGCCTCTCCAATCTCGGCGGCGCCCCCTTGGAGGCCGCGATTGCCGCCATTCCTGCCGGCTATTCCAACGCCATGGAAAACGGCCCGGCTGGCTGGTCCTCCAGCGGCGCGGGCGGCCCCTGGACCCTGGATTCCCACCGCCACGCCTCCCCCTCCAACGCCTGGTACTGCGGCAACCCGTCCACCCGCCTCTACTCCAGCAGCATGCATGCCTGTCTCGATTCCCCGCCCATCTATCTGGGGACCCATGCATCCCTCTCCTTCAACCACTGGATCCAGTCGGAACTCGACACCCAAGTCTGGCGCTACAACTGGAAGCCCAATCACACATGGGATGGCGGCATCGTCGAGATCTCCACCAACGCCGGCGCTTCCTTCTTCCCGATCACGCCCGTCGGCGGCTATTCCCATGCCATCTCCGGCTGGAGCGAATCCCCCTGGCCCGAAGGCACACCCTGCTTCGCCGGCACCGGCGGCTGGTCCAACGCCCGCTTCGATCTCGGAGCCTTCGCCCACCGCCTCGTCATTCTCCGCTTCCACTTCGGCACGGATTCCAATACGGAGGAGGAAGGCTGGTACGTGGACGACGTGCGCGTCACCCCGGACTCCCCGGATCCATCCTGGCTGTCCTGGACCCCCTCCAGCCTCGTGATCCAGCCGGAGGGGACCGCCACAGCCGGAATCGCCTTTGCCGCCGGCGCCATCCCCACCGGCGACCGGGAAGCCGCCCTCCTCGTCACCTGCAACGATCCGACCACCCCGCTGACCCTCCTCCCGCAATTCATGCGCGTCCGCTCCCCGCCTGTACTGGGCAGCTTCTCGGCGGCCCAGACCTCCACCAATGGCGAGGGATGGGTCAGCCTCTCCGCCACTGTACAGGACGCGGACGGCGAACCGTGCGCCATGGAACTGGAATGGAGCACCAACAACCTCTCCTGGACCGGCGCATGGATTCGCGCCGCTTCCACCCCGCTCGGCCCGGTCCCTCTCCATACCCCGGCGCAGCCGCAACTCGTGGATATCCCGACATCCAACGAAGTCTCCCTCCTCACCAACACCCTTTCCGCCCTGTGGGAAAGCCGGACAAACGGACTGGGCTATACCTCCGCCACGCGTGTGCGCGCCCGCCTGAGCGACGCCTGGATGGCCAGCCCCTGGAAAACCAGTCAGCCCTTTGTGGTCGACAACCTCCCGCCCCCGTCCGTGCCCCGGCTCACCAACACGACGCACGCCGCCGGCGTCTGGTCCACCAATCCGGTCATGAGCCTCGTGTGGCGTCGCGTCTCCGACACTGGCGCCGGCCTGGCCGGCTATCGCGTGCGGTTCTGGACCGACAATCCGGCCCTGTCCGTGGAATACGATACAACCGACACTTCCACACGCAGCCCTCCGCTGGCCGACAGCGCCAACTGGTGGGTTTCGGTCCGGGCCCGCGACGTATTCGGGAATCTGGCTCCGGCTGCCTCCCTCGGCGCCTTCCGTCTCGATGCCACGCCGCCGTCCTCCACAGGCGCCGTGATCGCACTGGATCTCGCGGAAGGCGGAACGTGCATTGTCGGCGCCGACACCATATCCGGAACGTGGTCGGGATTCTCCGATGCCGGGTCGGGAATCGCAGGCTACTTCTGCGGCCTCGGCGAGGCCCCGCCGCCCAGCAACGCCCTCTGGATTTCCGCCGCCGGCGCCACTCTGTCCGGCCTGCAGACGGACGGCACCAATACCTTCCGGGTCTGGGCCAGGGACCACGTCGGATGGGTCAGCGCGCCCGCGGCCCGGCCGTTCCTGGCATTGAGCGGCAGCGGCGACTGGGACCAGGACGGCATGCCGAACCTCCTGGAAAGCACGGCGGGCACCGACCCCGCCAACGCCTCCAGCCTCCTTCGCCTCGAACTCCAGGCCGGCGCGGAAGGCTCCATCGTCCTCCGTTGGCCGTCCGCCACCAATCGGCTTTACACGCTTTCCTGGACGGATACCCTTGCACCCGTCGCCACCCATTGGGAGGCCGTGACCAATTGTGTTCAACTGCCCGGCAGGAGCGGAGTGATGGCGCACACCAATGTGGTGCGTGACATCCCTTCCCGCTTGTACCGGCTCACCGTGGAGTCACCATGATCCGTAAAGCCAGCGAAATGGAAACCGAAGTCCGTCCCGCCATGCGCGGCGGAACCGGCAGCGTCACCCTCCGCCACTACTTCAAGAAGGAGGAGATCACCGCCAAGTCGCGCCTCTGCGCCCGCCTTACCCTGCCGCCCGGCGCCAGCATCGGCGTCCACGAACATTCCGGAGAGGACGAAGTCTACATCATCACCAGGGGCACAGGCCTGCTGGACGATGGCCACTCCCGCACCGTTGTGAACGAGGGCGACGCCATCCTGACCGGCAAGGGGGAGTCGCATGCCATCGCCAATACCGGCACAACGGATCTCGAAATCATCGCCGTCATCCTGTGCTATGCCTGAATCCGCCGCCATTCTGCCGGAAAACCTCCTGCTCCCGGCACAGACCCTGCACGCGCCCGGCGCCATCCGGAGCCTGATCCGGGAATGCGCCCGGCACGGACGGCGGGGCCTTCTCCTGCACGGCCGCGCCCTCGACGCCGCAGGCGGGCCGCAAGCGCTCCTCGACAAGGCTCCCGGCGGCATGGACGTCATGGTCGCACGGCACGGGGGCGGCGAGCCCACCGTGGCCGAACTGGATGCGCTGATCCAGCGGGTTCACGCGCACGGGGCGGAATGGGTCGCGGCGGTCGGCGGAGGCAGCGTGCTGGATCTCGGCAAGGCCGCCGCCGCCCTGGCCAACGCCTCGCGGGATCCCTGGCAGTACCACGACGGCCTCGCTCTCGAAACGCCGGGAATCCCTTTCGCCGCGGCTCCCACCACCGCGGGCACCGGCTCCGAGGCCACCGTCAACTCCGTGCTCACGAACGAACGCACCGGCGCGAAGAAATCCATCCGGGACAATTCGATGATGGCCCAGACCGTGGTTCTCGACCCCGACCTGCTCGCTTCCTGCCCGCCCCCCGTCATGGCCGCCTCCGGCATGGATGCCCTGACCCAGGCCATCGAGGCCTACACCAGCCGCCATGCCACGCGCTTCAGCGATGCGCTGGCCCTGGAAGGCATCCGTCTGATCGCCGCCCATCTGATACCCGCCTGGCGGGATCCCGCCGGCCCGCAGACCGATCCGCTTCTCCTCGGCAGTTACCTGACCGGCATGGCGCTCTCCTCCGCGCGACTGGGCGTGGTGCATGGGATCGCCCATCCCCTCGGCTCACTCTATCACCAGCCCCACGGCCTCGTCTGCGCCGCATGCCTCCCCCATGCCATCGAATTGAACCGCCGCGCGTTCGGGACCAAGTATGACGGGATGAGCGAGGCGGTTGGCGGCGACCTTCTCGACGCTGTGCAGCGGCTCTCCGGCACACTGCAACTCGCCTCGCCCTTTGCAGGCCAGCCGCTCCGGGACCGCGAGCGGATTGCGGCCGAAACCCTCGCCTCGGGCTCCACCAAGGCCAATCCCAAGGCCGTCACGCGGCAGGATGTGGACTGGCTCCTCGACCGGCTCTTTTCCACAGCCACAACCACCCGTTGATCCGCTGCCGGCGCGGGAGCCCCTCCCCGCTCAGAACGTGGCGGCGAAGGACATGACGGCGTGGATCTGGCTCGATATCTTCGCCAGCAGGGCTTCTTCCGCCGGTTTGTCGAGCCGTAACACGGCCAGGGATTGATCGCTGCCCGCATGGTGCGAATGGCGAACGTCCTCAATGTTCAGGCGCGCCTCGGCCAACGCGGCGCCAATGTGGCCGACCACGCCGGGCCGGTCCTTGTACTGGAAACACACCACATGCCCCGTCGGCTCGAAATACAGTTTGTCGAAGTCGTTGATCCGCGCGATCATCACCGTGCTCTCCGCCACGGTGCCGCGGACACTGACCCGCTTCATCGTCGAGGCATCCACGTTGCCGATCAGGTCCACGGTGATCGAATTGGCGAATCCCTTCCGGTCGTCCGGCAGCCGGCTGCGGTACTCGATCCCCCGTTCCTGCAGGAACTTGAGCGCCACCTTGGCATCTGCCGAACGGTTGAATTCCTCCCAGAGGGCTGCCGCCACCGGCACAATCAGGTAATCCGCGAAAGGCTTGAGCGAGCCATAGCAACTCATCTCGATTTCCTTCATGTTGACGTCCTTGCCCAGCACGAGCCGGCAGACGCGCGCCAGCGTGTTGGCCAGGACGCAATACGCCTCATCCAGGCCCTCGGGAATGTCGCGGTTGACGATGTAGGACGTGACACCCTTCTCGTCGAATTCGATCAACTGCTCCGCCGAACGCCGGGCGGCGTTGGCGTTGGCCTCCTTGGTGCTGGCCCCGAGGTGCGGCACCATGATATCGGCGATATCCGCCACGCTCTTCGGACCCGGCTCATCCTTGGGATACACGTCGTTCAGCAGGCGCAGACCTTTCTCGGCCTTGAGCTTCCGGAACGCCTCCTCGTCCAGGACCCCCGCCCGGGCGCAGTTGATAATCGTCGCGCCCTTCTTCATCAGCCCCACCAGCTTGGCGCCCACCAGCTTCTTGGTTTCCGCCGTTTCGGGGATGTGCAGGCTCACGTAGTCCGATTTCGCGAACAGGGTTTCCAGGTCCGTCAGTTCCACATCCACTTCCCCGGCCCGTTCGGGCGAAACCATCGGATCATAGCCCAGCAGCTTGCATTCGAAACCGGCCAGTCGCTTCGCCAGGAGGCGGCCGATGTTGCCCAGCCCGACGATGCCCACCGTCTTGCCGGCAATCTCCCGCCCCATGAACGCCTTCTTCTCCCACTCCCCCGCCCGGCAGGAGGCATCCGCCTTGATCAGGTGCCGCGCGTCGGCCAGCATCAGGGCCACCACTTCCTCCGCCACGCCGTTGGAATTGGCGCCGGGGGTGTTCATCACGTCCACACCCTTCTTGCGGGCATGCTTGGTATCGATCGTGTTGAAACCCGCGCCGGCGCGGATCACCACCTTGAGCGACGGAAGCATGTTGAGGATGTCAGCCGTGACCGGTTCGCTGCGCACAATCAGCGCGTAGGCATCGGGGTGCTTCGCGCACAGGGCCGCCACATCGCCCGCGTCATCCTGGAACACCTGGTAGTTCCCGTTGGCCTTGAGAATCTCCGCGGCAACCTTGTCCAACTTGGTCGGTATCAAGACTTTCTTCATTTCGGCCTCCATTATGCGGTTCGCTGCAATCCAGCCCGGACACAAGACATGTACCAAAGGGGACCCGGGGCGATCAAGCACGGCTGCACGCTCACCGCGCCTTCGGGCGCGGCTGGAAACAGGTATCCACCACATCCTGGAACGTCCGCACGAAATGCGGCTTGAGCCCCTTGCGGATGTGCGCGGGCAGTTCCGCGTAATCGCTCTGGTTGTCCTTGGGGAAAATCAAGTCCACGACCTTGGCGCGTTTGGCGGCAATGGCCTTCTCCTTGACGCCGCCGATCGGCAGCACGAACCCGCTGAGCGAAAGTTCGCCGGTCATCGCGTAGTGCGCCCGGATGGGCTGGTTCCGGGCCAGGGAATACAACGCCGTCGCCATCGTGATCCCCGCCGAGGGTCCGTCCTTGGGTGTCGCCCCCGCCGGAACGTGCAGATGGACAAAGTTCTTCTCGAAGAAATCGCGGGCCTTCTCGTCGTCGTTCAGGAACGCCCGCACATAGGTGTAGGCGATTTCGGAGGACTCGACCATCACGCTGCCCAGTTGGCCGGTCTGCTTGAACCCGGGATTCCTGGCCGCCACCCGCGTGGCTTCGACATACAGCGTCGATCCGCCGAGGCTTGTCCATGCCAGCCCCATCACCACCCCCACCCGCGGTTTCCCGAACGGATCACTTTCGGAATACAGCCGCCGCCCAAGGTACTCCCGCAGGTTCTTGACCCCGACCGCCACCCTGTCGGCCTTCCCCTCGACGATCTTCTTGACCGCCTTGCGGCACATCTTCTTGATCTGGTTTTCCAGCCCCCGCACCCCGGGTTCACGGGCATAACCGTCGATGGTTTCCTGCAGCGCCGCATCCGTGATCTCCAGCTTGCGCGGCTCGATGCCGTGCGCCTTCATCTGCTTCGGGATCAGGAAACGCCTGGCGATCTGCAGCTTCTCCTCCAGGATGTACCCCGGCAGCTTGATCACCTCCATGCGGTCCAGCAATGGCGCGGGAATCGTGTCCATCTGGTTCGCCGTGCAGATGAACAGGACGTTGGAGAGGTCGAACCGGACGTCGAGGTAGTGGTCGAGGAAATCCCTGTTCTGCTCCGGATCGAGGACCTCCAGCAGGGCCGACGCCGGATCCCCATGGTAGCTGGCCCCGATCTTGTCCACCTCGTCGAGCATGATGACCGGGTTCTGGGTCTTGCAGACCTTGATCGCCTGCAGGAACTTGCCCGGCATGGCGCCGATGTACGTCCGGCGATGGCCCTTGATTTCCGCCTCGTCCCGCATGCCGCCCACGGAAAAACGGTAGAACTTGCGCCCCACGCTGCGGGCGATGGACTGGCCGATGGATGTCTTGCCAACCCCCGGCGGCCCGATGAAACAAATGATGGATCCCGTGATGTTGCCTTTCAGGATGCCCACCGAAAGGAATTCGAGGATGCGATCCTTGACATCCGCCAGCCCGAAATGGTCGGCGTTGAGGATGGCCGATGCCTTGCGGATGTCATAGCTGTCCTTGCTGAACACGCCCCAGGGCAGGGAGGTCAGCCAGTCCACATAGTTCCGGCTCACGGCAAACTCGGGCGAGTGGGGCTCCATGACGCCCAGCTTGTTCATCTCCTCGTCAATACGCTCCTTCGCCTCGTCGGTCAGCGTCAGCTTGGTCAGGCGCTCCTTGAATTCGTCCATCTCGGTCTCCTTGCCTTCCTTGACCAGGCCCAGTTCCTTCTTGATGGCCTTGAGCTGTTCGCGCAGGAAGAAATCCCTCTGCTGCTTGGAGACCTTTTCCTCGATCTGCTTGCTGATCTTTGCCTGCAGCCGCGAGATGTCGATTTCCCGCTTGAGAAGCAGCAACACCTTTTCGATCCGCGAACGGATGCTGAACGCTTCCAGGACCTCCTGCAAGTCCTTGCCGCTGGCGGTCGTCATCACCGCCGCGAAATCGGCCAGACGGCCCGGCTCCCGGATATTGGAGCGGCTCAGGAAGAGGTTGAGTTCCTCCTTGAAGAGCGGATTGAGCTGCAAGAGGTCCTTCATCGCCGTCACAATGGCCAGGGAATAGGCCTTCAGCTCGTCGTTGTCGGCCATTTCCGTCTCGATCACGTAGTGGACCCGGACCTGGATGTAGGGAGTCTCGGAAACGACGTCCACAATGCGGAATCGCTCCAGGATGCCCAGCATGACCTGGATGGCCCCTTCCGCCCCCGCCTGCGACACCTGCACGATTTCCGCAATCACCCCGACCTTGTGAATGTCCTCCGCCTTCCGCGGAATCGGGTGTTCCTCCGTTCCGGGCGCCTCCCGCGCCAGCGCAAGGCCCACGAACTTGGACGACGACTTGACCACCGTGCTCAGCAGTTCCTTCAGGGGTCCGTCGTCAATGCTGAGGGGAACCATCATGCGGGGAAACAACGGCCTCGTCATGAGCGGAACGATCGGCAGTGTCTCTGGAAAGACATACCGGGCCGGGACAATCGTCTTGTCGGCGGACTTCCCCTCCGCGTCCTTGTCCAATACTTCGGCTTCCACCGCCTTGTTGTCCGACATGCCACTCCTCCCTTCGCGCCACTCTCGATGCCCGCAGTATAAAGGGATTCGGGAAAAAATCAATCAGTAGGCAACGGGCACGCGGATCCGGGCGGTGCCGGCGGAGATCAGGATCTTCGCCTCGTCGAACCGCGGGGCGCGCCATGTGCGCCGCGCCGCCCCCGACACCCCGTAGCCCTCGCGGGGCCGGCCCATCCTGTCGTAGTCCAGGCGCCCGTTCGCGTTCTCGTCATGATACAACAGGATCGCGTATTCGCCGGGCTCGATGCCGTCCACCGTCACAACCGTCACGCCTCCGGTGACGGCCGCCACCGCGCCGCGCACGGCCATGGCCTCGTCCCGCGGGAATCCCGCCCGCTGGAACATCCCGACCCGGAGCGCCCCGTTGGTGCCGCGCAGGCCGGACACTTCCACTTCCACCGACACCGCCTGCCCCCCGCGCGCGTCACCGCCATACGCCAGCGCCATCCCCAACAGCCAGGCCCTAATCCCCGTCATCCCTGGTCGCGTGGTCCGCATGGCCCGGTCACCCTTTCCTCCGCATCTCCACAATCACCGGCGAACCCCATCGCCGCGTCAGCCCGAACGCCCGGCACACCCCTTCCAGGGCGGCGGACGCTCCCCGGCATCTCAGCATCCGGTGCAATACCATCGGCAGGAAGAACTGCGGGGCCCTTCGCGCCTCACGGTATCCGTTCCGGGCAAATTCGCTCAAGACCTCTTCGTGGCGGAAGAGCCGCCAGTGCCGCGTGTTCCCCTCCATCTTCTTCTTGGCGTCAAACAGGGCCGGCGCCAGGGCGTTGATGCCCTGACTGGTCGGATAGTCGATAATCACCGTGTCCTTCGACACCCGGCACAACTCCCGGATCAAGACCGGCCAGGCCGCGCAATGCGTCAGCAATCGGAAACAGATCACCGCGTCAAACGATCGGTCCGGGAAAGGCAGGGCAATCACGTTCCCGGTCAGGAAACCGCACCGTCCCCCGGCGATGGCCGGTTCCACCCGTTTCCGGCAGCTCTCCGCGCTGCCCAACACCGTCACCCGGTACCCGTCGCGGCACAACGGCAATGCCAACTGGCCATGCCCGCCGCCCACATCCAGGATGGTCAGGCCCGGCCGGTTCGCCAGCAGGGCCAACGTCAACCGTTCCTGGACATCCAGCATCCACTGGCCGGCGGCCCCGGCAAACCGGGTCGCATAGGCATCCGAGGAGGTTTCGATGTCCGCCGCCTCGGGATACGGCGCCGTCTGTCCTGCCGCAAAGTCGTCCATGGCGTCCGACCCTATCAAAAGCGGCGCCATGCCGCACCCTGTTTTCACCCCCGGCTGCATCCGCCGCACAAAACAATTGCCTTCCGGGCCCGCATAGGGAATAGTGCCGAGTATTTGGAGTTTCTGGCGGAATGAACACGGATGAACCAGCCTGTCGGACCCCCGCGTTCCGCCCGCGAATCTCCCTTGCCTTGCTGGCGGTCTTCGCCCTTGCGTTCCTGCTGCGCATGGAGGGCATCCACTGGCCCCGTCTCCATCCGGATGAACCAACGATCGCCCGGTTCCTGGACAATGTCATCACCCACGGCAACATCGAGAATCGGGTCTACCCGGCCGGAATGTTTGCGCTGTGCCGTCCGGTGTGGTCCGTCACGCAATCCGTGAACAGCGGGATGCACCGGTGGCGACACTGGATGGGCTCCGAAAAGGAAAGGACGGCCCCCACCCCCAACCGGGTGGTTTTCGTCCGGCTGTTCAACGTCTGGCTGGGAAGCGCCACCTGCCTGGTCGTTTTCCTCCTGGCCCGGCGTGTGTCCGGATCGGGCCCGGCAGGCATACTGGCGGCCCTTTTCATGGCATTTTCCCCCCAGCATATCGAACACTCGCACTATGCCGAAAGCGATGTGGCCATGGTGTTCATGCTGACCTTGACCCTGTGGCTATGGGCGCGCCTGCCGCGGCAGGCCACAGGAACCGCGTTTCTGGCGGCCGCGCTGGCCACCGGCTTCACGGCGGGCACCAAGTTCACCCTGTTCGCCCTGGCGCCCCTGATCCCCCTCCACGCCTTTGTGGCAGCGCCGCCATCGGCCACCCGATCCCGCGCCGCCAATACCGCCTTCTGGTGCGCCGCGGCGCTTCTCGCGGCTGCAGCGGGATTCGCTCTGGCGAACCCCGGCATCTTCTCGCTCCCCGAATGGATCGCCGGACTCCGGCAAGGCTCCTCATCCGTGTACGCGGAAACCCGGCAGATCATGGGGCCGGATTACGGCAATCCCTGGGCCTCGTTCCTCAAGCACGCGCGCCTGCTGGTCCAGGAAACCCGGGCCGCCGGCTTGGGCTGGTTCGGACTGGCCTTGGCAGGCGGCCTGTTCGCCTGGCGGAAACCCTATCGCAGCGCCTTTCTGGGCAGCGCCGCGTTCACGTTGATCTTCCTCTTCTACTATTTCGGCGTGGCGCCCTGGGTCCGCCCCCAGGAAGTCATGACGTTTCAACCCGCCATGGCCGCGGCCGCCGCCGTCGGCGCCACCGCCCTGGTCCGCCTGGCTGGCGCAAACGGCCTGTCTCTGCGGATCATCCCGGCGGTCATCGTAGTCCTGATGGCACTCCTCCCCACCGCCCTGCACGGGCTGCGGCGAACGTCATTGTTCCAGTGGACCGAACCCCGCATCGCGGCCCAGGAATGGCTCCAACGGACGGCGCCACGCGACCGGGTGCTCGGGTGCGAACTATACACGTACCCCGCCAGCGTGGATTCCATGCGCGAAGCCAGGGGCGTCGTGAAAATCGAACGGGCGGGGCCCGAAGGCATCGCCGCCATGGGATGCGACTATGTGTTGCGGAACCTGCACGCCAAGGGACGCGGCGTCAACGACCCCCGTACCGGCCTGCCCTACCTGCCCTATCTCGACAACTACACGCGCTTTGCCGCGCAATCCCAATTGCTGAAAGTGTGGGCGCCGCTGTATGACGAATCCGCTTTCGGGATCTTCTGCGGCTCCGACATCCGGCTCTTCGGCACACGCCCCCCGGCAACCGGCCCCGATCTTGGAATGGCCCTCGCCCAACCCCTGCTGATCAGCCCCTCCGGCCGCGAGACCGCCACCCTCGTCGGCGCGAACCTCGGCGCGATCGCGGGCATCGAGGTGAACCGCTATCCCCGGGAAATCGCGCTGGGCGGCCCCTGGAGCGAAGACACACAAGCCTACCTCGTGGTAAACACACTCGAACGCGGCGCCGAAATCCGGGTGTCACAACCCGGAAGCGATATTCGCGAACGCATGGATCCCTATGACGTTCGCGTCTTCCCCGTCCAACCCCGCTCCCGGTTCTGGAGAACGGACGAGCACCACAGGATCATCCTCTCCACCACCCCCGTGCGCCATATCCTGTATGTGCCCTGCTACGCGCGCATCGTCTCCGGCCCGCGCCAACTGCTGGCGGTGCTGGCCGCGCTCAACCGCCTGGACCTGGCATCCGGTCTTCCGGAATTTGACGAAGGCGACGGACAGGCGGCCGCCTATGTCGCTTCCGTCCATGCCGGCCGCTGGCACACCGCGGACCGCCTGCGGCCATCCGCGGAGTCGCGCTTGACCGCGATTGCGGAATACCTGGAAGGCAAGCGCGATGACCTCGCCATCGGCGGCATCAGCGCCTTCTACCACCAGGAATTCGCGCGCTGCCGCATCCTGTTCTTTGAACCCGCCTCCCGGCAGGCTCTGGCGAAGATGCCCGACAACGCCGGCTACGGCGCGCGTCTTCCACTGCCCCTGCGTTTGCCCGGCGGTTCCTGGCATGTCGATGTTGACCTCAGCGCGCCGGGCGATATGCGCCCCCGGGATCCCGTGCGTATCGAGGATGAGCAGGGACGGGAGATGGCGGCGATCAAGCCGGAGGCATTCGACGGCCGCATGCTCCATTTGAGCCTCCCCTACCAGGGCGGCAGGGAGCGCGCGCCGGAATTCAGATTCGTCAGCCAGTCCGGCGGCGTCATAATGATCCACCGGGTGGAACTGCGATGGGACATCCGCGACCGCCTGGAGGAATCCGCCGCGCTGTTGCGTTCCGCCATCGCCAGGCACGATGAATCCCGCACGCGACAAGCAGCGCCACGCGCCGCCCGGATTGAGTTCGGCCACCTTGTCGCCATCACCGCATTCCAGCCCGCGGCCGATGGGCGCGGCGCCAGGATCACCGTGCAATCCCTGGCCCCGGATCTGCCCCCGCTCGGGGTGGCGGCCTGCTTGAAACGCGGATCGAAGTGGGATCGCGTGGCTTTCCAGCCGCTGAACCACAATCAAAGCATCGCCCCGGGCGCCTCTGTCGAGGTTGAGGTATCCTGGCCCGATCCGCGGCTGGATTTCACGACCGATGCCGAACGGATGGCGGTGGCCATCGAATCGGATGTCGAATGGTATCCCGGCCGCCTTCCGGTGCA
>CAYWKN010000038.1:0-15577 GCA_964458765.1 uncultured Verrucomicrobiota bacterium | reverse complement strand
CCAGGGAGGGGAACTGGGGAGAACCCATCGCCCGTTTTGTGGAACAACAAGGAACACATGGATTCGAAAACGCTTGAGCCCTGCGGCATTCCCCTCCTTGGAGGGGTCAGGGGTGGGTTGCTATCAGCCGACAGCCATTGACAAAGCGGGTGGTGTGGGGGTAATGTCCGGGCTGCGAAACAGGAAAGACAGACCCGTCATCCCGGAATGCGGTGTGAAGCCGCGGCGGTCCCGCCGCTGTAATCGGGGAGCGGGTTCGGCAGGGGAAACCCGGCCACTGCGTCGAGCGCCTTGCGGGGCGCAGCGACGCGGGAAGGCGCCGAACCGGCAACGATCCGAGAGCCAGAAGACCTGACGGGTTGGAGAGATAGCGGAACTTGATGGCAAAGGGTTCCGGCAGGGAATGTCCCTGCCGGAACCCTTTTTGTTTGTTTGGCAGCTAACCGAAAAAGGAGCAGAAGGAACATGAGCATATTGGAACAGACGATTCAGGCGATCACACCGGCGGATTCTTCCCTCAGGCCCGCGATCCAGGCGCATCTGGACGACCTGACCAAGCCCCAGGGCAGTCTTGGCCGGTTGGAGGAAATTGCCATGCGGTATTGTCTGGCCACGGGGAGCGCGAATCCGCGCCTGGGGAAACTCCGGGTGTGCTGTTTTGCCGGCGATCATGGCGTGGCCGCGGAGGGAGTCTCGGCGTTTCCCCGCGAGGTTACGCCGCAGATGGTGCTCAACATGCTGGCCGGCGGCGCGGCGATCAACGTCTTTGCCCGCCATGCCGGCGCCGAGCTTCGGGTTGTCGACATGGGGGTGGATTATGATTTTGGCGGTGCGCCCGGGCTGGTGGATCGCAAGGTCGGGCGGGGGACAGCCAACCTGGCGGCGGGACCTGCCATGACGCGGGCCCAGGCGGTGCAGGCGCTCGAAGCCGGGATCGGGCTGGCGGAGGAAGCGTTTCGGGAGGGGGTCAGCCTGCTGGGTACGGGAGAGATGGGGATTGCCAACACGACGCCCGCGACGGCGCTTTTCGCGGCCTTCCTGGGGTTATCCCCGGCGGAGATTACCGGGCGGGGAACCGGGGTGGATGACCGCGGGCTTCAGCACAAGACGGCTGTGATCGAGCGCGGGCTGAAGGTTAACCGAAGCGCCCTGGGCGATCCGCTGGCGACGCTGGCGGCGCTGGGCGGGTTCGAAATCGCCGGCATTGCCGGGCTGGTTCTGGGCGGTGCGGCGCGGCGCGTGCCGGTGGTGGTGGATGGATTCATTTCCACGGCCGGCGCCCTGGCGGCCCTGCGAATCCAGCCGGCCGCAGCCGATTATGTCTTCTTCAGTCATCTTTCCGAGGAAAAGGGGCACCGGTTTGTCATGAACGCTCTGGCCGAGCGGCCGATCCTGGATTTCAACATGCGGCTGGGGGAGGGCACAGGGGCGGCGCTGGCGATGACGGTCATAGCCGCCGCGGTCAAGATGTACAACGAGATGGCCACATTCCATTCGGCGCGGGTCAGCCAGAAGGAGTGATTGCCGCGCCAAGTCGTCAAAAAAACAACAATTTGTGAAAATCGGCTTGACGCGATTGACGCGGACGGCCATCTACATAGTTGGCGAGTGGTATTAGGCAGGGTTTTGAAGAGTGGTGTTCAGGATGGGGTTTGGACGATGAATGTATTCCGGAGTGTGTTGTTCGGGGCCTTGCTGTTGCTGCCGTTGGCGGGTCAGGCTTGGCCGTCTTTTTTGGGTGGAGATAAGAAAGACTCCGAGTCGGCTCCCGCCACCAATGCCACCCGGCGGTATCATCTCCTGATTCCCGACAAGGCTTCCGAGAAGGAGCTTCTCCAGCTCTTTGAAGCCAAGCGGATTGTCATGGCGCAACTCCAGACGCTGGCCCTGCTGTCCGAGGAAAAGCGGCGGGAGATGAAGAGATTCGACGAAGAACTTTCCAAGGCCTTTTCCATCAGTGACCAGAGCGCCTACCGGTATGACGCCAAGACCCGGACCCTGTACGAACAGATGCCCCGGCCCGGCGGGACCGGCACCAACGCGGCGGCGGAAGGCGGCATGGCGGAGAAAGTCCACCTGCAGTTCAAGGATGAGGAGCAGGCCGGGAAGTTTGCGGGGCTCGCGGCGGCCAAGCGGGTGACGCTGGACGAACTCCAGGTGTTCCACCGCGTTTCGCGCGAGAAGCAGGTGGAGATGGACCGTCTGGACAAGACGCTCAAGGAGAAGTTCTCGGTGTCGAGGGACAGGAATTACTGGTACGACGGGAAGACGATGAGGTTGTATGAAGTGGTGGATGCGCCCAGGCGTGGCGCGTTGCAGGGGCAGTCGTCCCTGTAGGCAGATCTGTGGTTGTGGTGGAGTCAGGACGAAACAGGAGGCGCAAGATGAAAACGAGTTGGCGGATCATGGTTGGCGTGTTGGTGGTTCTGATCGTGGTTTGCGGTGCGGTGGCGTGGGCGGCGGAAGCCCCGGCGGCGGCGAAGGAAGCGCCCAAGCCGGCGGCACAGGCTCCGGCAAAGGAAGCGCCCAAGCAGGCGGCCCAGGCACAGGCGGCGGCGGAAGCCCCGGCGGCTCTTCCCCCTGGTGAAGCGACCCTCGGCGTGCACTTCCTGGATCAGGATGCGGAAACTTTCGGCGATGTGATCCTGCCAGTCTACCAGTTTGGTGACGGGCTCCTGTTCGTCAATCCGCGCGGGACCATCAACGACAGCGACGGCCAGGAGGGCAACATCGGCGTCGGCTACCGGCAGCTCTTCCCCGACAAGAACTTCATCGTGGGCGCCAATGCCTACTATGACGTGCGCGACACGGAACTGGACAACACCTTCGACCAGTTCGGGTTCGGGCTGGAGTTCCTGAGCCAGTGGGTGGATGCGCGGGTCAACTACTACCTCCCCGAGGACGACATCAAGGAAGGCGACATTCATCTGCAGCGGACCGACATGGTGCGCGAGATCACCCAGCGCTGGGACAAGCCGGTAGGGAACGGAAACATTATCGAGCAGTCCGGATGGACGGCCGACTCCACGTACGAGGTGACCTCACTCCAGCATTTCCGGATCTACGAGGAGGCGCTGGAAGGGTTTGATGCCGAGGTGGGGGCGCTCCTGCCGATCCCCGTGGTGCAGGATTATGCGGACGTGAAGGTGTTTGTGGGTTGGTACGACTTTGAATCCGACCTGGGCGGCGATCTGGAAGGGGCCAAGGCCCGGGTCGAGGTCCGTGCGCTGCCTTCGCTGTACCTGGACGGGTCGTGGTACGAGGACGAGAATCTCTACGGCTCGCACTACTCGGTGGGCGCGCGCGCGAGCGTGCCGTTCGACCTGGCCAAGCTGAGCGCAGGGAAGAATCCGTTTGCCGGCGCGTTGGACGGCTTCAAGCCGTCGCGCGAGAAGGCGCCGTTTGCCTCCCGCCTGACCGAAATGGTCATCCGCGACCTGCATGTGCGCACGGGGGCGTCGGAGCCGGAAGAGATCGTGGAGGATCGGCGCATCCTGAGCAAGAACCTGGTCAGCCGGACAAAGAAGGGCAAGTACCATGTTCTGGAAACCGACGTGATCTTTGTGGACAAGGACAACGACGAGTACGGGGACGGGAGCTGGGAGAACCCTTATCATTCGATCCAGGTTGGCGTGGATGATCCGCGCGGCCGCATGGTGTATGTCCTGGATGCGCGCGAGCAGTACTATGAAAACGTGATCATGCGCCAAGGCATGGTGCTGTGGGGCAACGGTTGTCCCTACTACGGAGCGGGCGGGCAATTCCTGGGCAACGGCGTGTTCCCGGTGGTCAACGGACAGAATCTCCGTCCGGCCATCGAACTGAAGAGCGGCGTGGAACTGGCCGGGTTCGAGATCTACCAGCCGGGCGGATACCTGAACGGTACGACCCAGGATGAAAAGTTTCCGTCGCAGGTGGCGCCCGGTATCTACGGGTACGACGTGACGGATGTGAACATCCACTGCAACTACGTCCATGGCGACGCGATGCTGGACGACATCGAGCCCGAGGCGAAGGGTTCGCTGTGGGCCTCAGGAATCCAGATCAATGGGTATGGGATGGATTACTTCTCCGCGGCGATATGGAACAACCGGGTGGAGAATTTCTTCGGGAACGGCATCGGCCTGAACCTGGACAATGTCGGGAGTGTCGATGTTCTCCTGGCGAACAACGAGGCGGAAGGGAATGTCGGGCATGGGCTGGCAGTGGAGGTCTATGGTCCGGAGGCGGAAACGTATGACGTCGAGAATGGCGTTCCGTACGGCATGTTCCTGGCGCGTGTTTCGGGCGAGTATTCCCGCAACGGCAATGACGGGGTATGGCTGTCGGCCAGAGGGTTTGACGCGGCGGTCGCCTTGTTTGTGGATACCGTGGCCGACGAGAACCGGAACACCGGCTTGGCCGTGGATCTGCAGGCGGACGAGATGGCCGGGGCGTTGTTTGCCTCGCATGTGGATCTGGACCGGCTCGACCAGTTGCTGAACACGGTGATGGGCGGCCTCAACCTCTTCCCTGCGATCTCGGAGGAGGACGGCAGCGTCAGCGTGGCCGACATGCTCGGACTCGGCGAACTGTATCGCGAGGATGCCCGTATGCAGGCCAACGGCAACTACAACGGAGGCGTATGGCTCGGGCAGGGATCGGATGCCAACCTGGCCGCGTTTGTCGGCATGCAGGCCAACGGCAACGGAGACTACAACTGGATGGATGAAGGCGGAAAACAGGGCGGCTGGGGCGGGTACAATATCAACCAGTACATGAACGAAGGTCCGGAACCGCTGGCCGACGGCTGGGGCGTTTCGGTGCTCGCCATGATCCGGTGTGAGGCCAATGACAATGCGCCGGGTCCCGGCATCAATGTGAGCTCCGATGGTCACGAACTGTCGCTGGGGGTCTTCATGGATGTGGCGGCCAACCGGAACTACGAGTGCGGATTGAAGGGTACTTTCCACAGCGAGTATGGCGTGGCCGGCGCGCTGGTGATGTCGAGCGATCCGATGTTCGGGTTGATCGAAAATCTCACCGCGAGCCCGCTGCTGGGCGAGTTTGTGGAACCGATGGACATGGGCTTCATTCCGCCCTACGGCCAGGTCCAGATGAACGACAACGGCGGCAGCGGCATCAACATCGAGGCGGATGGGTATGATGCCGCCTTTGCCGTGATCCTGGACACCCAGGCGAACGGGAACGGGAACTACTACGACGCCACGGACAAGGTTTCCACCATGCACGCCGGCATCCAGTTGGATCTTGCGTCGGAGGACGGCATGGCGATCGGGGTCGTGGCTTCGACGGAGGCCCTCATGGGAATGGCCCAGGAGGTGGTGGATGAGATGGAGGTCCCGGTGGACTTGACGGGCGTTTCCACGCTGGGTCCGGTTCAGGTCAATGGCAACGCCGGCGCGGGGTTGTATATCAATGCCAACGCCGAGGAAGAGGTAATTGTGGGCGTGCTGGGCGTGGAAGCCCTGGGCAACGGGTGGTCTATGGGGCCTGTCGGAAAGAACGGGTATTACGGCGACGGGATCAACATCATGGCCAACTCGCAATATGGCGACGCCATGGTGGGCCTGGCGTACGTGAACGCCTCGTGGAACGACGGCGTCGGCATCCATGTGGATGCGAATGCCCAGGGTGAATACGGTGAAGCCATGATTGGCGGCATTATGATCACCGCGAACGAGAACCAGTATGACGGATTGCAGTTGTCGGCCAACAGCGGTTCGTACAACTCCTCCTATCTGGTGCTTGCGGGCGTGCAGGCCAATGACAACGTGCTCGGGTCCGGTATCTACGGTTCCGTCATGGGCATGGGAACCACCGCTGCCGCGCTGCAGGATATCGAGGCCAACGGGAACGGGCAGAAGGGCGTCTGGCTGGATGTCGACAGCTACAATGGCGACGCCCATGTCTGGGTGGGCGAAGGCGCCACGGCGGCCATGAACGACCACATGGGAGACTGGGACTGGGATCTCTTCGATGAGATCGTTCCGATGCTTCCGGAGGGTGATGTTTACGCGATGGGCAATGCCGAGGCGGGTGTCCGAATCGAAGCGGACGCGATGGGCGGCAACGTCCTCGTGGGCGTGCGGGACCTGGAGGCCAGCGGCAACGGAGTCGACCTGGAAGAGGATAACCACGCCGGTCTGGCCATCCTCGCGAACGCCTATGGCGAGGAGGACGACGGCAACGTGGACATCAGCGTGGAGGATGCCCTGTTGACGGACAACACCGGCAACGGGTTGCGCATCCGGTCCTGGGCCGACAGCGAGCTCTCGGTGAATGTCAGCGGTGTCACCGCCACAGGGAACGAGAACAGCGGCGCCAAGGTTGTGATGGACGGCTGGATCGTGGATGCCGACTTCACGGACAACGTTCTGAGCGGGAACGGCAGGGATGGTCTGCTCATCAACCTGTATGCCGACTTCGAGGGGCGGTTGTTCGGGGAATACAACGTGATGCGCGACAACGGGGACGATGGCCTGGACGTTTCCACCACGGCCCCCACCCGGTACTATGATTTCGGCGGCGGGGTATATGGCAGCCTCGGTATGAACTCGATGTCGGGCAACGGCGACTACGAGGTCGAACGCAACGGCAAGGGACCGTTCTACATCATGAACAGCTACTGGGGCGGCGCCGCACCGGTGGCCGGGGTGGACTACACGGGCAACAACATGCAGGTCGGCGGCTGGCTGGCGGTTGATCCCAATCCGTAAGTTCCGGGATGCTTCGTAACGGCAAGGGACGCGCTTCGGCGCGTCCCTTGTTTTTTTGGTGCGTCCTTTTCTGATGCTTGAGGCGGGGGCCTTTGTGTTATCCTTGTTCGAGGAGGACGGACATGGGGGGACTATTGCGCGACAACAAGGGCAGCCCAGGGCCAGACAACTATGGGGCCAGGACGCTGCATGTGGGCGGGCATCCGTACGGCAATACGGCCGCCAAGTTCTGGACGTATCTGCTGGACGAGGTGGCGGACAAGTATCCCCAGCGGACACAGGTGATCCTTTCCGCCGCCTGCAGCGGGAAGCTGGCCCCGGCGCTGCTGGATCCCGAACAGCTTCTGCAGCGGGACATGCGGAACCTGGAAAGCGACAAGACGCAACAGGTGCTGGACGACGCCATCGCCGTCCTGGAACTGCTCGGCCCGCCGCCGGGTGTGCGGGTCCGCCTGACCGCCGGCGAGGAACAAGCCGTGGTCCATGACGTCACGCTGGAGGATATTGACGCGGAACTCATGCCGTTCCTGCTGTCATGGCTGCTGGAATGGGCGCGGGTGCCCGACAGCCAGTGGAACCACAAGATCATCCGGGGCAAGTTCACGGGAGAGGACCGCGGCCGGTCCTGCGGGTATTCCATTGCCTTTGAACTGCGCAACCGCCTGCTGGGAGAGGAACTGTACGAGCGGGAGATTGTGATCCGGTGCGAACGGAGCCGGATCCAGGTCCCCGTCACCGGATCGTGACGGGCTCCGGAAGTTCCACGCTCATCTTGCGCGGTGTGCGCCAGCCTCCGGCGAGTCCGATTCGTTCGCGCGATAGCGGCAGGTAGAGTCCCACGCGGATCCATCCTTCCACGGCGGTGCGGGGGGGCGCTTACTGCCGCAGGGCGGCAAGCCGGGAAGCCGGAAGGCGGTTGTCCGGGCGTGACCGGCCGGCGGCCGTATAGTATTCCAGCGCCTGCGATGTGGCATTGGTGGAAGCCGCCCGGTCGCCCAGGGCCATGAGGAGTTCGAACGCCATGGGTTCCCCGGCGGCATCCACCGCAGGGCCGCCGTTGACCAGGGCGAGAAGGGTCTTCCAGCCGAGAACGGTGGCCAGGATGTCGGGGGCCAGGGTGATCCGGTCCACCGTCAGGCCCGCCATGGATTCCGGCGTGATGGTGACTTTGGCCGCGGGCACCTCGGCGGGGAGGTACACCTTCAGGCGGCGTTCCGCGAGACTGCCCGGCGAACAATCCCCGACATCGAGGGTGTGGCTGGCAATGGCTGTCCCGTCCGGCCACGAGAATACCACTGCGAGGAGCGGTTTCTGTTCCGGCAGCGGCTGATAGCGGAACCGGATGGCGCAGGTGTAGTAGCCCGGGTCGAGCAACAGCGGACGGGTTGCGAACAGGGCCTTCTTTGCGGGATCCGGCTCGAAGATCCGGACATCGGCGCCCTCTTCATCCTCCATGTCCCATTGCCGCGGTGTATGTTTCGTGAACCCCTTGCGGAGGATGGCATCGTTGGTGATCGAAAGGAAGGGAAGGGCATCCAGATAGCGGGGGCCGATGCCGTAGGTGTCCTCGAGGGATGCGGCGTTGAAGACATTCCGGAGGAGGCCCGCCACGGAAGCCAGATCGGCCGGGTTGACGGCGGAAGCGCGGCGGACCGAGGATGGCGGGGCGAGCAGGCGGCTTGCGAGGGCCTGGACGGCCAGGGTGGGATTCCGGGTCTCCACGGCGGCGCTTTCGAGCCAGGAAGCGGCTTCGGCATGCCGTCCCGCGTCGTACAGGGCGACGCCGATCTCGTCGTTGCGGGTGGCCAGCCGGAGCATGGCCGGTCCGGATGCGGCCGAGGCGGACAGCCGGTAGCCGTACAGGCCGCGTTCACGGGGGAAGCAGGGCTTGGGACGACGGATGCGCACCGGTTCGGTGACGCCGGGCGCCAGTTGGAAGGTCCCGGACCAACCCCCGAAGGATACGGCGACGCGGTTTGAACAGGGGCCGTTCCGGATCGTAAGGAACGCGTCTTCCAGCGGTTCTTCGGCGATCAGGCGGCGGGTGACGGGGCAGCCGGAATCAACGGCGATCCGTTTTTCGTCGCGCAGGAAGGTCAGTCCGTTATCGAACACAAAGTGGTTGCCGGTTTCCGACGGCCACCGCTGTGAGACCGGCATGCGGGTGGGGCTGGTGATCCATGAGGATGCGCCGATATGCGCCAGGATGTCCGGATTGCGGAACTGCGTGAGCGAGGCGCGTTCCAGCGCGAAGGATTTCAGGGGCTGGAACCGGTCCGGCGGGTCGTCCGGCCGGATACTGCCGCGGACAAAGACGGTGCCATCGGGTGGTCCGGCGGGTTCGTGCCGCTGGAACGTATACGGCCCGTGATCCATGGCGAAGGACGGCGGGACATTCTCGGCCGTCCAATGGTCCGCCATGCGCCGGGTATCCATGTGCCAGAGGAAGAACGTTTCCTTGAGGGCTTGGCGGCCCAGATAGCCCGCGGAGAAGACGATGGCAAGGGCCGCGGTCACCTTCAGGGCGCGGCGGAGGAATGGCCGGGCGGATTGCGGCGGGCGGCGTGTGAGGAAGAGGGCCGCCGGAATGGAGACCAGGGGAGGGATGAGCGTGGGGTAGTCGGGCGGGAACCTGGCGGCAAGTCCGCAGGCGGCGAAGACGACGGCGGGGAGGCCGTCGCGCCACCGCCGGTGGCGGGCCATGCGCAGGGTGAACAGCAGCGCGAGGGTGGCGAAGAAGGCGGCGGCGGTGTTGCCGTTGGCGTAGTGGCAGGCGGTGACGTCCACGGGGGAAAGCGCCACGAACAGGGTGGCCACGAGCGCCGCGGCGGTGCCGTGGTGTTCGCGCATCATGCGGTAGACCAGCCATACGAGGCCCGTGGCAAGGGAGGCGTTGAAGAGGCGCATGATCCAGAGGAGGGTCAGCCGGTCGGGTGTCTCGAGCCGGGTGGGAACGCCAAGCAAGTTCAGGAGCGCGACCCGCGGCGGATTGACGATCCGGCAGAGGGACTCCATCAGGCGGGCGTGGAACCGGGAGGCCCCGTCCCCATCTGCCACGCCTGTGTTCCCCGGGTCGTTTCCGGCGAGGAGCCGTTCCACGGCGCGCGCCTGCTTGAGGCTGTCGGGATGGTAGACGCGGCCCTCGTGCAGGTCGTGCGAAAGGCCGCCGAACCGCAACAGGGCGGCAACCGCAAGGATCAGGAAGAGTGCAAGCTTGTGTTTCATAACGGTGTCTGCGGGCGTTTGGGGTTCTACTTCGTGTGCGTTCCGGCCGGGAACCAGTCGGACTCCGCGATCCGTTCGATGCCCGCAGGCGGCAGGCCGGCGAGAATGGCCGCCACGGAGCGGGTTTCGCCCGGCAGGACAAGGGTGGGGCGGACATCGGCCAGCGGCTGGACGACAAAGCGGCGGGTGGCCCAGCGGGGATGGGGAAGGTCCAGGATTCCGTCCGCGCGCGTGACGGATCCGGCGTAGAGCATGTCGATGTCGAGTGCGCGGGGCGCGTTGCGGTCCGGCAGCCGGACGCGGCCGAGGGCGGTTTCGATATCGTGGAGCTGGCGGGCCAGTTCGGGGAGCCGGGTGTCCCCGGGCGCCTCGAGGATCAGGACGGTATTGAGGTACCGCAGGCCGGCGTATTCCGGGCGGGCGTCCACAGGCTCGGTTTCGTAGAGCGGGGCGGCGGCGCGGATGCGGATGCCGGGCAGCCGTCCGATCCGGTGGGCCGCCTCGCGGAGGGTGGCGAGGCGGTCGCCGAGGTTGGAGCCGAGGCTCAGGCCGATTTCCATGGCGGCGGTCCGGCCGGTTCAGGGCTTGCGGAGACCAAGCACATCCTGCATGTCGTACAGGCCCGGCGCGCGGCCGCCGAGCCAGCCGGCGGCATGTAGGGCGCCGGTGGCGAAGGCGTCGCGGCTGGAGGCGCGGTGGCTGATTTCCACCCGCTCGCCGTCGGCGGCGAAGAGGACGGTGTGGTCGCCGATGATGTCGGCGGCGCGCAGGGCGTGAATGCCGATCTGGCCCCTGGGCCGTTCCCCGCCGAGGCCTTCCCGGCCGAAGACGGCCACGTCGCGGAAGTTCTGGCCGCGGGCGGCGGCGACGACTTCGCCGAGGCGGAGGGCGGTACCGCTGGGCGCGTCCTTCTTGTGGCGGTGATGGGCCTCGGTGATTTCGACGTCGTAGTCGAGGTTCAGGGATTTGGCGGCCTGGTTGACCAGTGCGAACAGCAGGTTCACGCCGAGACTCATGTTGGGCGCCCATACGATGGGCACGCTGCGGGCGGCCTCTTCCACCGCCGCGCGCTCGTCGGGTGCGAGCCCGGTGGTGCCGATGACAACGCCTTTCCGGTTCGCCGCCGCCTGGCGGACCGTGGGCGGGACGTTTTCGTGGATACTGAAGTCAATCAGGACATCGGCGGCCCTGGCGGCGGCGGCCAGATCGCTGGTGATGCTGACTCCGGTTTCGCCGCAGCCGGCCACGATGCCGGCGTCCTTGCCGCACATCGGGCAGGCGCCCTGGTCCACGGCGGCGGCCAGGCGGATATTCCGCATCAGGCGGGAACAACGAACCAGCGCCTGACCCATGCGGCCGGCGGCTCCGATAATGGCGACGCTTGTCATAGGGCATCTCCTTGCTTTTCCGGGCGAAGTATGGTGCAAGCCATTCGGTTTGTCCATCCCGCATTCCGGTTGACGCGGGGCGGTGGAAAGGGTACGAACAACCAGGCAGTTCAAGGAAACACTCGCGTATGAACGGACAGGCAACCCCCGGGGCGCAGGAACCGCTGTGGCATGTGGCGCATGTCAAGCCGCGCTGCGAGAAGAAGATAGCGGAATACTGCCTGGGCCACGGCGTCCAGCATGATTTGCCGCTGCGGGAGGAGACGAAGATCTACCAGAGGCGCCGGGTGACGGTGCAAAAGCCGGTGTTTCCCAGCTATTGCTTCCTGCGCTACGCGGCGGGACAGCGCGCCGAAGTGCTGAAGAGCAACCTGATTGTGCGCCTGATTCCGGTCCTGGATCAGGCGCAACTGGTCCGCGACCTGGAGCAGATTCACCAGGCGCTCCATGTGGACCCGACGCTTGATGCGTGCGCGGCGTTCAAGGCCGGCAGACGGGTTGTGGTCCGCAGCGGACCGTTCCGGGGGCTGGAAGGCGTTGTGCAGGTGGTGCGGGGCAAGACGCGGGTTGTCCTGAACGTCGAGATGATCGGGCGCGGCCTGGCGGTGGAAGCCGAGATGTCCATACTGGAGCCGGTGGAGTAGGCGGGGGGCGGAGGCAGTCAGTTATCAGTTTGGCCGCTGAGCGGCGCTCGGGTTTTTCGAGGAACTGAATGTCCAATATCCAAGTGGGTGGGAGTTGTGCGAATGAATGGACAACTGGCCCTGCATCCGCCTTTTTCTCTTCCTTGGAAATTGGAAATTCCTTGTTGGATGTTGGATGTTGCATTCATATTCACTCAGAAACAAGGTGTCGGTAATCGTTTGTCGGTGGGATGTTACAAATGTCAACGGCTATGGATCTGAATCGGGTGGAGACCCCTTGTTGCGTTGTGGATGAGGGCAGGCTGGAATCGAACCTGGTCCGGCTGGACGGGGTGCAGCGCCGCACGGGCGCGCGGATCCTGCTGGCCCTGAAAGGCTTTGCCATGTTCAGCGCCTTCCCGCTGATCCGGCGCTACCTGCAGGGTGTGGCAGCCAGTTCGCTGAACGAGGCGAGGCTGGGGTTCGAGGAGTTCGGCCGCGAAGTTCATGTGTACGCCCCGGCGTACCGGGAGGACGAGATGCCCGGGTTGCTGCGGTATGCGAACCACATGGTCTTCAACTCCTTCGCCCAATGGCAACGGTACAAGGCGGTGGTGGCCGGCTGCGGGAAGCCGGTCCGCTGCGGCATCCGGATCAACCCGGAACATTCCGAGGTCAAGGTCAAGCTCTATGACCCTTGCGCGCCGGGTTCGCGGCTGGGGGTGCGGCTGGCGGAGTTCGAGGGGCAGGATCTGGGGGGGCTTTCCGGCCTTCACTTCCACACCCTCTGCGAGCTGAATTCCGACGCGCTGGAGCGGACGCTGGAGGCGGTGGAGCGCGGGTTCGGGCGGTATCTGGCGGGGATGCGGTGGATCAATTTTGGCGGCGGCCACCATATCACGCGGGCCGATTACGATCTGGACCGGCTGTGCCGTGTCATCGAAGGGTTCCGCGGGCGGTATCCGCACCTGGAGGTGTTCCTGGAGCCGGGCGAGGCGATCGCGCTGAACACGGGAGTGCTGGTGGCTTCGGTTCTTGACGTGGTGCACAACGCGATGGACATAGCCATTCTCGATACCTCGGCGGCGGCGCACATGCCGGATGTGCTGGAGATGCCGTACCGGCCCAACATTGCCGGGGCGGATCAACCGGGCGTCAAGGCGCACACCTACCGGCTGGGCGGGCTGACGTGCCTGGCGGGCGATGTGATCGGCGATTACTCCTTTGACAAGCCGCTGGCGCCCGGGGACAAACTGGTGTTCCTCGACATGGCGCATTACACGATGGTCAAGAACAACACCTTCAACGGAGTGGGGTTGCCCTCGATCGCCCTTTTCCATCCCGCGTCGGGCGAGGTGCGGGTGGTGCGGCGGTTCGGCTATGAGGACTACCGCAACCGGCTGTCGTAAGCGGGCTCCCGCGGGCCCGGGATCCTGAACAAAGCAGAGGAACTACGAAATACGCGAAAACAAGAGGCAATATTGCATCGTGTTGATTCTCAAACCCTTTCGTGACTTTCGCGTGTTTCGTAGTGACTTCAAAGGCTCTATCTCGGGGTGATTCCCGGCTTCAGCCCAGCAGGGTATTCACATGCGCTTCGACGCTGGCGGCCAGCGCCTCCAGGTTGTATCCGCCTTCCAGGATGGAGACCATACGACCGCCGCAATGCTTGTCCGCCATTTCCATGACCATTTCCGTCATTCTGGCATAGCCGGCCTCGGTGAGCAGGGTGCCGCCCAGCGGGTCGTCGCGATGGCCGTCAAAGCCGGCCGACACGAGGATGAATTCCGGCTGGAACCGTTCCAGGGCGGGCCGCAGTTCTTCGGCGAAAACGCGCGCGAAATCGGCATCGCCGGAACCCGAACGCAGGGGGGCGTTAAGGGTGAATCCCCTGCCCGGGCCTTCGCCGGTCTCGGACGCGCGCCCGCTCCCCGGGTAGTGGGGGAACTGGTGAACGCTGAAATAGAAGACGGAGGAATCGCTGTAGAAAAGGTCCTGTGTGCCATTTCCGTGATGGACATCCCAGTCCACGATGGCGACACGGGACAAACGGCCGGCGGTTACCAGGTGGCGGGCGGCGATCGCCACGTTGTTGAAGAAACAGAATCCCATGGCCCGGGCGCGCAGGGCGTGATGGCCGGGCGGACGCACGGCGCAGAAAGCGTTGCGGATGGAGCCGCGGAGGACGGCATCGGCGGCGGCCAGGCAGGCGCCGGCGGCCAGGCAGGCGGCGGTGTAGGTGCCCGGGGAGCCCACCGTATCGTCGTCCGGCTGGAACAGCCCGCCGGCGGCGCATTGTTGCTCCAGCCACGCGACATGGGAAGGGTCATGGACGGCGGTGATGGCTTCCCGGGGGGCGGCCTCGAATTCCAGCGGCACGAGCCGGTCGAGCAGACCCGAGACACGGAGACGATCCAGGATGGCCGTCAGGCGCCGGGAGGTCTCCGGATGGTGCGGTCCGGTCCGGTGGTCAAGAAAGGCGGGATGGCAGGCAAAGCCGGTCATGGGGAATGGGCAATGGGGAATGGTTGATGGGCCATGGTTAATGGGGAGGGGAACAGTGATCAGTGAGCAGTGCTCAAGGAATTGAATGTCCAATATCCAACAAGGAATGTCCAACATCCAAGTGGGTGAGAGTTGTGCGAATCAATGGACAACTGGCCCTGCATTCGCCTCTTTCTCTCCCTTGGAAACCTGCCCGCAATGCTACGCATAGCGTTGCAGGCGGGTTGGAAATTCCTTGTTGGGTGTTGGATGTTGATTTGGGTTCGGATTCGGGACCCCGACACCTGTTCACTTCCCCTGCGACTTCTGCAGGAGCTGGGCGCCGCCGAGTTCGCCCAGGGTGGCCTTCGGAAGATCGGTCCAGAGGGTACCGGGGCCGGTGTGGAGGATGTTGATCCGCACATCGGGTTTGAGGTTGCCCGCCATCTCCCACAAGGAAAAGGCGGAGGGGTCCCCGAAGGCCTGGGTTTTCATCTGGATGCCGCGCGCGCGTTCGTTCTCGACCAGTTTGAGCGACTCGGCGGCGGCCTGCCCCAGGATCCGCGTCTTGGAAGCGCGGACACCGGCCGTGTCCCGGTCGATATCGGCGACCTGCTTCATGGTTTCCGCCTGGATTTCGGCCACTTCCTTTTCCTGCGCGGCGGCGGTTTCGGCCTTGATCTTCATGGTCTGCTGGGCCACCTCGGCGCTGCGCTGCTCGATCAGGGAGAGCTCGGTATTGAGTTCCGCGAACTTGCGCGCGGTGTTCTGGCGCTCCTTGTTGGTAAGGTCCTGCTCGATGGCCAGGCTGGCCTTCTGGATCGGATCCAGGATCTGCATGGGCACATCCACATGGCGGATCAGGGCATTGTGGGTCACGATCTTCTTTTCGGTCATGGTGCGCGAGAGGGCCTCGGTCATATCCTTCTGGAACTTCTCGCGTCCCTCGCCGACGATGAAGTCCTTGGCGCGGTATTCGGAGCCCTTGTTCCGGGTGATGGAGAGGATCTGCGGCAGGATGATCTTGTCCACGACGGCCGGCAGGTCGCCATAGCTGCGGTAGAGCCAGGCGATCTTGTCGGGTTCCAGTTCGAACTCCAGCGTCATGTCGAGGCTGATTTCGAAGCCGTCCCGGGAG
>CAYWKN010000037.1:0-15618 GCA_964458765.1 uncultured Verrucomicrobiota bacterium | reverse complement strand
GAACCTCAAGGAGTTGCGCCTGCTGATCGGGAACACCGATGCCGCATTAATGAAACTGGGTGGCTGATTGACTCAAGTGCATCCGAAGAGCGTATCTTGCAGCCACCTGTGTGGGTCGCACCGTGTCCCTCAAGCACGAGATCCCTCGACAAGCTCGGGATGACACTGAAGGCTCTGTCATCCTGAGCGGAGCGAAGCGTAGTCGAAGGATCTCGACGATCGCAGACTTGAGTCAATCAGCCACCCAGTTTAATGAAAGGTTTTGGTTCAAGTGTCCTGAAATGCGGTCTTCCAGCACGGCGACATACTCCTCGGCGTAGGTTGGTGGCGGATAACGGGTCGTGCGCCGCCTGACCGCTTCCGTTTCACTTGCGGGCGGGCGCGAGGCTTCGGACCGGACTTCAGCCGTGCCGCCGATGCTTCTGTCCTCCGACAAACCGCATGTAACACATTTGTAGTGTTCGGTTGCTGAGTTACGCATATGTTCCTTGTTTTGGGCCCTCCAGGCGTTCTCAAGGAGGCAGCAGCTTCTTTGCAAGTCATCTATTGACAATCACATGCGCACCATTCGCCGTGGATCGTGGCAAAGTTGGCACACCTCCTGCAATTGCCTCTGGCGGCATATAAGATGCAACCAAACAACAAGGAGGGGCAAGGACGATGAGTGGCAATGGAGTCAGAGGGTGGAAGAGGGCATTGTGGCTGATCCCCGTGCTGGGGATGGCCGGCGTTGCGCATGCCCAGGGAACGTCGGCGGCGCCGAAGATCGACACTGGCGATACCACTTGGGTAATGATCAGCACGGCGCTGGTGATGCTGATGACGCCGGGGCTGGCCTTCTTCTACGGGGGGCTGGTGCGCCGGAAGAATGTGCTTTCGATCCTGATGCAATGCCTGGTCATGCTCTGCCTGGTCAGTGTGCAATGGGTGGTCTTTGGTTACTCGCTGGCCTTTGGGCCGGACGTGAAGGGGTTCATCGGCAACCTGTCCTGGGCGGGGTTGAAGGGGGTTGGGATGGAACCCAACGCGGACTATGCCGCGACGGTGCCGCACCAGGTTTTCATGATGTTCCAGATGATGTTTGCCGTGATCACCCCGGCCCTGATCCTGGGCGCCTTTGCGGAGCGCATGAAGTTTGGCGCTTTCTGCATCTTCTCGCTGCTGTGGACCACGCTGGTGTATGACCCTGTGGCGCACTGGGTCTGGGGGGTGGGCGGTTTCCTGAGGAAACTCGGCGCGCTGGATTTCGCCGGCGGAACGGTGGTTCATGTCAATGCCGGCGTCGCGGCGCTGGTGTGCGCGCTGGTACTCGGGCGGCGCCTGGGATACGAGAAATCCATCTCCCCGCCGCACAACCTGCCGTTCGCCGTGCTGGGGGCCGGCCTGTTGTGGTTCGGATGGTTCGGCTTCAATGCCGGCAGCGCGCTGGCGGCGAATGGCCTGGCGGGATCGGCATTCATGGTCACCCACGTGGCCACCGCAACCGCCGGCTTGACCTGGGCGATATTGGACTGGATCTTCAACGGGCGCCCGACCGTCCTCGGGGTCATCACCGGCGCCGTGGGCGGACTGGTGGCGATCACCCCCGCCGCCGGCTTCGTGAACGTGGCAGGCGCGCTCGGCATCGGTGTGGGCGTGTCCATCATCTGCTACCTCTTCGTGACCTATGTGAAGGTCAAGCTGGGGTATGACGACTCCCTGGACGCCTTCGGAGTGCACGGAATCGGCGGTATCTGGGGCGCCCTGGCCACCGGCCTCTGGGCGACCACGTCCGTCAACTCCGCCGGAGCCAACGGTGTGTTCTACGGCAATCCGGCGCTGTTCCTGATCCAGCTCAAGGCCGTGCTGGTGACGGCGGTCTACTCGCTGGTGGTCAGCTTTGTCCTGCTCAAGCTGGTGGACTGGCTCATCGGCCTGCGGGTTACCGAAACCGAGGAACGCGTGGGGCTGGACCTGACGCAACACTGGGAAGCGGGTTACACACTATTGGACTAGACTCGACACAACCAAGGAAAGGAAGAAGACCATGAAATACATAATCGCCATCGTGCAGCCGGACCGGGTGGATGACATCCTGCGGCTGCTGGAGGAAAAGGAAATCCATCTGGTGACGGTGACCAACGTGCTCGGGCGCGGCCGGCAGAAGGGAATTGCCGAGGTGTACCGCAGCCACAAGGAGGCGGGCAGTCTCCTCCGCAAGGTGAAAATGGAGATTGCCGTGAACGACAACTACGTCGAACCCACGGTGCAGGCGGTGTTGCAGGGGGCCTGTACCGGCCAGGTCGGGGACGGAAAGATCTTCGTCCTGGACCTGGCGGAATGCATCCGCATCCGGACCGGGGAGACGGGAAGTGTGGCCATAGGATGATGAACCGCCTTTCGCAAGACAGGATAACCCGATGAATGTGTGGCGGGACGCCCTTCCCGCGGGCGTCCCGCGCCGGGAGCCCGATGCCGCTACGCGGGGTCGGGCTCCGGCACCGTGAAGTGCAGGTCTTCGCGGGCGAACACAACTTCGTCGACCGACGTGAACCCCCGCGTCTTCAGGTGCGCGACAGCGTCCTTGATGACAGGATTGGGCGTGGAGGCGCCGGCCGTCAGTCCCAGGGTGTGGACGCTGTCCAGCGGGAGGTTGGCGAGTTCGGTCGCCGATCCCGCGAGGTAGGCGGCGGGGCAGCCGGCGGCGCGGGCGACCTCGACGAGACGGTTCGAGTTGGAACTGTTGGCGGAGCCGAGCACCACGAAGGCGTCCACCCGGGAAGCCGCCTCGCGCACCGCCTGCTGCCGGTTGCGGGTGGCGTAGCAGATGTCATCGCTGGCCGGCATCCGGAGCCCCGGGAACCGCTTGCGCAGGACGTCCAGCACGGACGCCACATCGTCGGGACTCAACGTTGTCTGCGTCAGCACCGCCACGCGGTCCGGGTGCGGAACGGTCACGGCGCGGGCTTCGGCGGCGTTTTCCACAACCGTGACGTGGTCCGGGGCCTCGCCCGCCACACCGATGACCTCGTCATGCCGGCGGTGGCCGATGAGCAGGATGGAGCAGCCCTGGGCGGCGTAGCGGCGGGCCTCGGTGTGGACCTTGGTGACAAAGGGGCAGGTGGCGTCGGTGACTGCCAGTCCGCGTTCCCCGGCCAGGGTCCGGGTCTCCGGGGGGACCCCGTGCGCGCTGAAGAGCACGGCGGAGCCCGGCGGCACCTCATGGAGGTCCTTGACAAACCGCATGCCTCTGGCGCGCAGGCTTTCGATCACGTTCCGGTTGTGGACGATTTCCTTGAGGCAATAGACGGGGCCGCTGGCGTTGGCGAGCAGGGCTTCCGCCATGCGGACGGCGCGGTCGACGCCTGCGCAGAAGCCGCGGGGCGAGACCAGCAGGATGGTGCGGGGGTTCATACGACCAGGTTTCCGGAGACAAAGGGAACGTTGTGGCGGCGGCAGAGCAGGTTGGCCACGATGCGGCCGGATTCGTAGATGGTCGGCAGCCCGCTTCCGGGATGCGTGCCGCCGCCGACGAGATAGCAGCGGTCCACTTCCTCGAACTGGTTCCGGGGCCGGAAGTAGACCATCTGCGAGACGCAATGCGCGAGGTTGAAGGTGGCGCCGAGATAGACGTGGTGTTCGCTTTGCCAGTCGGCCGGGGTGATGGCCTTTTCGGCGACAATGTGGCGGCGGATGTCCTTCATGGGGGTGCGCGCCTCGATGGCGGAAAGGACCCGCTCCCGCAGTTCCGGGGCCGTGCGGGACCAGTCGGTTCCGCCCCGGTTGTTGGGCGTGGGCACGAGGATGTAGACGGCGGAATGGCCGGCGGGCGCCAGCGTGGGGTCGTTGAGGCTGGCATTGCGGACATAGAACGACGGGCTGCCTTCCGGCAGGCGTCCGGCGGTGATGCTGTTGATCTGGCGCCGGTAGTCCGGGGCGAAGGCGATGGCGTGGTGCGGGCAGTCGGCATAGCAGGTGTCGAGGCCGAGGTAGAGCATGTAGGTGGAGCAGGAGTACTCCTTGCGGGCGACGCGGGCCGGGGAATACTTCCGCAGCAGGCCGGGTTCGAAGAGGGTGGTCATGGCATGGCCGAAATCGGCGTTGATCACGACGGCGTCGGCTTCGATCGTGGCGCCGGAGTCCAGTTCGACGCCGCGGGCGACGCGGTTGGGGGCGAGGACACGCCGCACGGTGGCGCCGAGGCGGATGTCGGCGCCGTTGCGGCGCGCGACATCGGCCATGGCGTCCGAGATGCGGCTCAGGCCGCCGGTGGTGTGGTAGATGCCGAAGGCATGCTCGATGTAGGGGATCATCGCGAAGACGCCGGGGCATTCCCAGGGCGACATGCCGAGGTACTTCGACTGGAAGGTGAAGGCCAGGGCCAGGTCGGGGTCGTTGAAATAGCCGCTCATCACGTCGTAGAGCTTGCGGGTCAGGGCCAGGTGCGGGAGGGCGCGGCGCATTTCGCGGGACAGCAGGGACGAGGCCTTGTGGTAGGATTTCTGCAGGCAGGGCAGCATGTAGGTGAAGCGGCGCTGTTCGCGGGCGAAGAAGCGGTCGAAGGCGGTTTCACGGCCCGGGAAACAGCGGGCGAGTTCGGTCTTCAGTGCCGCGTGGTCGCTGGACATGTCCATGTGCCGGTCGCGGAAGTGCAGGCGGTACATGGGTTCGAGCCTTTTGTACTCCAGGAGGCTTTCGCTGTTGGCGCCGGACTCATGGAAGACCTGGTCGAGGATATCCTTGAACATCAGGAATGTGGGGCCGGTGTCGAAGGTATAGGGGCCGAGGCGGATGGCGGCATTGCGTCCGCCCACCCGGGGTTCGCGCTCCAGGACGGTGACGCGGAACCCGCGGTGGGCGAGGATCATGGCGCAGGTGAGGCCGCCGGGGCCGGCGCCGACGATCACGATGTGCTTGGCGGATGGTGACGGCATGGGACGCTCCCTTTCTTCGTGACGTTTCCTGGCCGCTATTCATACACCACTGGCGCGGTGGTGTACAGCGGGAGGAACTGCCTGGTTGCGTGTGGCGGGCGCTATGCGAGGCTGGCCTGGGTGAGCATGTGGCCGGCGTCGGTGACCAAGGCGTTTCCCGAGTCCAGGATTTCCCCGACAATGGATTCGCCCGGCGCTTCCCCACTGGCGAGGCTGCCGAACCGTTCGGCCGCCCCGGTGAAGGCCGCCGCGGCCTCCCCGGTTTTGGGATCGTTTCCGGCCCAATGGGAAACCGCCTTGAGCGCCATCTCGACCGCTTCCCGCAATGGGGCAACCGCCTCGGCCGTGAATCCCCCCTCCCGCAACACCATTCCCATGCGCCGCTTGCGGTCCGCCTGTTCCAGGATCGCCCTGGCCTCGCCCAGCCGCCGCTCGCGCAGCGCCCGGCCCGTTTCGGCCGTGGTCAAGCCGCCATGCAGAACCTTCGCACCCGCGGCGGGTTGCAGGACCCCCTGGGCGATGAGACGTTGGATTGTCTCGTACGTGGCGCGATCAACGACCTCCAGGCCTGGCATGGCGCCACCCGCATAAGCGGCTCCCAGCAGTCTTTCGGCGATGGGCCGTAACTGTCGGGCGTCATCCACGACGGCCATCATGACCTGCCGCCCATCGGCGCCAGTCCGGCATTCCAGCGCCGCCAGCCGGGTTCCGCAGCGGGCCACGAGATCCTGCGCGAAGGCCGCTTCCGGCGGCGGTTTAGGGGCGGGCGCCTGGCGCGCCTCGGCGGCGCGCGGAGCCGGCGGGGCGCTTGGCGCCCGCTCGCCCATCAGGGATTGCAGCCGGGCCATGAACGCGGCCCGCCCGCTTGGCAGGGTGATGTTTTCCAGATCGCCACGCCCGTCCAGCACGCCGTCGGCCAGTTGCTGCTTTTGCGCCAACATCGAAAGCATGCGGTGTTCGATGGAGTCCTCGGTGACGAGATTCACCACCCGCACCGCCCGGGTCTGGTGCTTGCGCCAGGCGCGGGCGATCCGCTGTTCGAGTTTCGCCGGGTTCCAGGGCAGGTCCAGGTTGATGACCACGTTCGCCGCCTGGAGGTTCAGACCGGTGGCGCCGGAATCGGTGGAAAGGAAAAGCCGGCACTCCGGGTCCTGCTTGAACCGGTTGATTTCGGCGCGTCGCTTGGCTTGGGGCACGGAACCCGTGTGCCAGGCGAATCCGACCTTCATTTCGCGGGTGAGATCCCGGACCAGGTGCAGCATCCGTTCCCATTCGGAAAAGACGATGACCTTGGCATCGCCACCGGATAGGACATCCTCCAGGATTTCCGCCAACTCCCCCAATTTCGGGCATATCCGGCATTTCGGGTCGAGGATGTGGGGCGTGTCGCAGGTCATACGCATGCAGGCGAGGATGCGCTGGAGTCTTTCCATCCCGTCAGGCGTCAGCGGGCGCCGTTGCGCGATCATGATCAGCTTGGCGGCGTCTGCCTCGTATTCCGCGTAGCGGGCGCGCTGCTCCTTGTCCATGGCGACGAAGTACGTCTTCACCGTGCGTTCGGGCAACTGTTCCTCGACCTGGTCCTTGCGGCGGCGCAACATCACGGGACGGAGTCGGCGGTGGAGTTCGGGCAGGTTCTTCAGGCCCTCGGGCCTGCCGTCCTCGTTCAGGACGTAGAAGTCGCGGTTGAACCGGAAGAGCGGGCCGAAGATGGCGGGATCCAGGAACTGCGCGATCGAATAGACTTCGTCGATCCGGTTTTCGAGAGGCGTGCCGGTCAGCACGAACGCGAAGGGGCTGGCTAACTGCTTGATGGTCTGGGCGGTTTTCGTCTGCCAGTTCTTGATCCGCTGCGCCTCGTCGAGGATGATCACGTCCGGGGCGATCAACCGGTTCATATCGGCCACGTCGGCGCGGGCCTGTTCGTAGTTCGTGAGGTAGAAGAACGCCGGTTCCCGGTAGGCCTTGAGCCGGTCCGCCCGGCGTCCGAGGATGACGCGGGAGGGTAGCCCCGTGAACTTGGCGATCTGTTCCTCCCATTCCGCTTTGAGCGAGGCGGGCGAGACCACCAGCACCCGCTCGATGCCGCGCAATTGCCGCAGCAGTTCGCACGCCGCGACGGCTTGGACGGTCTTGCCGAGGCCCATCTCGTCGGCGAGCAACGCGCGCTCGCCGAACGCCAGATGCAGCATGCCCGCCTCCTGGTAGGGATACAGCTTGTGCCGGACGACATCGAGGGTCCGCTTGCCCGCCTTGACATCGGCCAGGAAATCCTCGCGGGCGCGCACCCGCTCCGAGCGGCGACCCAGATCGCCCGCCCAGTCCGCTACGCCGGCGGACAGGCGCGCATCCCGGCGGATGGCGGGCGAGGCTTTCTCCCAGGCCCGCAACAGGGCGGGGAGTGCGGCGGCGGGATCGCCCAGCAGCCGTCCGTCGGCCCCGAAGAACGGGGTCAGGAACTTGCGGACCGGAGTGGACGGTTTTGGCGGCAGCCATAGCCGCGCCTCGGGGGTGGCGCCTTGCCGGGACAGGTAGACTTCGGCCCAGGGCGGTCCGCCTTGTGCGGCGGTCTCGAAGGCCCGGATGCCCCTGCGCCGGAGGCGGGCGAGGACAGCCTCGAGATGTTTACAGGTTCCGAGCCCGTTGACCTTGAAATCCGGGCAGGTGCAGGAGTTCTCGCGGCGGATCAGGGAACGGATCTCGACCCGGTAGGGGTTCAAGGTTGTCTTGGGGCCGATGGCGAAGACGCCGAACCAGGCCGCGGCGCCGTCCAGCGGCTGGATATCCATCCGCTCGTTCGCCGCCCGCCACTGGCGCAGGCGGATTTCGTCCTCGTCGGTCGTGACCCAGCCCTGTGGGGCCGGCGCTTTTTCCAGGGCCTTCCTGGCGCGGTTCCTGGCGGTCTTCTTCATGCGAGTCCCCTTCCTGATTTCCAACGAACGTGATTGTCGAAAACCACGGGCGGCATGCAAGCAGGAAATGGGTGCGGAAAATGGGAGCGGAGGTTCTGTCCCGCCTGCCTCTGGCGCCGGGATGTCAAAGGATTGCGTTTGCTGGAAAGTGTGTTCGCGCCATCCGCTTTGGGTTCGGGGCTTCAGGGGAACCCGGTGGGCGGAGCCATCAACGGTAAACTTCCCGGCGGTGGGCGATGCGCATGACGATGACAACCAGTTCGTGGTCACGAATCGCATAGACGATGCGCCAATCCCCGACCCGGACACGGTAGAAGCCGTCCGGACCGCTCATCTTGACGACACCTGCATGGCGGGGATCGTCCTGAAGACGCCGCAAAGCGCGGATCATCCGGCCCCGCCATTCGGTATCCATCTTGTCGAGAGCCTTTTGAGCATCCCGCAAGAGGGTGACCGTATGAGTCATTGGCGCGGGCTCCGTGAGCGGACATACTCATCAAGCGTGATGGCGCTTGCGGGATTCCTGTCGTGTTCGCGAAGCGCTTTCCGGGCGGCCCGGATGTCGGCTTCGTCTTCGATATGCTCCAGCAGCGCCAGGTCTTCGGCCGAAATCAGGGCCGCGACGGGTTTTCCGCGACGGGCGAAGAGAACGCGCTCCCCCCCGTAGGAAACGCGGTTGATGGCGTCCGCCAGGTGATTCCGTGCTTCGGCAATGCTCAACGTGGTCATCTTGTCTATTCTCCTCTTATGACCATAATGTACATGATAGACATCGTGTCGTCAAGGGACTCAAGGGACAGGCGATGTCTCGATCCCCATTGGCGGGGAGGGGTGCTAGACCAGTTGCGAGAGGAGTGTCGAGACGGGAACCCGGACGGGTCGTGTCTCCGCGAAACAATCCCGCTCGACAGGATCCAGATCGAACGTCGCTTGGAACGCATGCCGGGCGCCGGTTTGCCGCTGAAAATAGCCCAGATTCGGGTTCAGGTCACGCCGGGCGGACGTTTTGACTTCCACCAGGAACCAGGGCTTGTGGTTCTTGGCGACCAGGAAGTCCACCTCGCGTTTCTCCTTGTCCCGGAGATAGTACAGGTCGTAGGCGCCAAGCCCGATGTCCGTCCACCAATGCACAGCCTTGAGCAGGTGCGAGGCGACGAGGTTTTCATGGCGCGCGCCGGGATCGGTCAAGGCGCTCCAGTCCCAGAGGTACACCTTGGGTTGTTTCCGCAACGCTTTGGCCACATTCCGGAACCATGGCCTGACCGTGAAGCAGAAGTAAAAGGATTCCAGGATCCGGATCCAATTCCGGATGGTGTCGACGGATACGCCGATGGCGGTGGCCAGGCTGCTGTAGTTGACAAGTTGCCCCGCCTGGCGCGTGAGCAGGTCGGCCAGAACCTGGATTTGTCCCGCCTCGTGGATCCGCGTGAGGTCGCGAATATCCTCCCGGAACAGCAGTTCCAGTCGTGTTCGGCTCCAGCGATTGAAGAACCGGGGTGACGCCTTGAGGAAGGGTTCGGGAAAACCCCCGAACTGGAGCAGGGCGCCGAGGATATCCTTGTCGAGCCGCGCGGGGGGCTGGATCTCCGTTTCGCGGAGGGTAGGCGCCAGGATTTCCCCGACGGAGAACGGGTGCATGCGGTAACTGAAGTAACGCCCCATCAAGCTGTCTCCGCCCCGCCTGAAAATATCGAGGCGGGCGCTTCCGGTCACGGCGATCCGGCACCGCGCCCCGTGGGCGTCGTAGAAACCCTTCAGGAACGTTTTCCATTTCCTGAACTTGTGCAACTCGTCGAAGATCAGGACGGGAGGGGATGGGGTCAATGTCGACAAGGCATGATGTTCCGCCACGGCGTCCGGCCCCTTGGAGATCAACAACCTGTCCGAGTTCCGGTCCCAGTTCATGTAGCGGGCCTGTGGCAAGGTCATGGTGGTGGTGGTCTTTCCCACCTGGCGGGGGCCGGAGAGGAACGCCATCTGGCCGTGCTGTGAGATGTGTTCGGCAAGCAGGGAGTCATAGATCCGCTTCATGACGCGAACCGTACCATCTTCCCGCCGATGCGCAAGACCAATTTACGGGCAACCTCAAATTGGTACGGACTATTTTTCGGTCTCCCGTAAATTGGTACTGCGCGCCAGCGGGCCTGATCAGCCGCTCATGTCGCGGTCTCTGACCCGCCCCGGACCTATCCGCCTTTGCGTGGACGCTCCTGAACATCAAGGGCAATGTGCGCATCCTGATGTTCATGATAACGCCCGCGATGCGGCCTTTTGCATTGAACCCCGCGAACGAACGCTCTACCGTATCGGGACGTGGGCAAGGTATGAAACTGCTACAGGCGATTGTTGCGGCGAATAACTGGCGGGTGCGGCGGCGGGGTATCCGGGTGAAGCCGGAGGAAGTCCTGCTGCTGCTGCCGCACTGCCTGCACAGGGACACCTGTTCGCGCAACGTGAAGCTCAGCCTCGACGAGTGCCGGCGGTGCGGGCAGTGCAGCGTCGGTGAACTGGCCCGGGTGCGGGAGATGGAGGGGGTCCAGGGGTGCATGGTCGGCGGCGGCCGCCAGGCGCTGCAACGGGCGCGGGAACCGGGCATCAAGGCGGTTGTGGCCGTGGCCTGCGAGCGGGAACTGGTGCACGGGATCTTCGCCGCCTGGCCCAAGCCGGTCCTGGCGGTCACCAACACCACGCCCGAAGGCCCCTGCCGCAACACGATGGCCGATGCGGCGCAAGTGGCGGCGGCGATCCGGGAGTTTACGGGACTTCAGAACCGGTAGCCGATGCCCATCAGCGTGCGCCACACGGCGGACTGCTCCACGATGGGGCTGTCGGTGACTTCCGAATCGAGCAGGTTGACTCCAGTCATGAACGTCCATTCCCAGCGGTCGGCCAGGGTACGGACATAGATGCCGTCAAGGTTGACAGAGAAGGCATCGTCGGGCTCGTAGGCTGGGCGACCGGGCCGGGCTTCGGCGGCCGAGACGCCGTACAAATACTCCGCCAGCTCCGGGCTCTGCCATTCCAGGCGAAGCGCGGGACGGAAGAAACCGTTCTTGACGAAAACACGGCGGCCGAGATCGAGTGCGACCGCGATGCCGTCATGCGCGCCGAGTGAATCGCCGCGGATTTCCAGCCCGGTTTCGAGCGGCAGGAATCGCGGGCCGGCCAGTCGGACTCCGGCTTCCAGACCGGGATCGCGGCTGTGCATGCCGTCAAGGGCCGGGCTGTCATCCGCGTCGTAGGGCGAGAAGCGCCACTGCCCGATGGCGGAGACGCTGTAGGACGGGTTTCGCAGCAGGCTGTACGACGCGCGCAGGCCGGTGACCTGCAGGCGCGGGCCCCGGTAGGTCAGGAAGGGAACAGGCAGGAACCTGGGATCGGTCCCGCGGTAGGGGCTTTCGCTGACAATGAGGGCCGCGCCCGCGGAGAAGAGGTTGGTGGCAGCCGGCGGCCGGGTTGCGTCCGGCGGAGCCGCCAGCACGGTGTGCGCCGGGATCGCCAGCATCAACACGCTGCTCGCGATATGGATCAAAACTCTTGCCATGGTGTCGCGCCATGGTATGCTCCCGTCAGTTCTTTGGCAACCAGAAGCCGTGAAGCAAGAACGGAAATCCGTGAGAATCGGATACGGTCGCGCCGCTGTAACCGGATACGAAGCCCAAAGGCCACTCCCGAAAAACGGGGGGAAGGCTGGGTGGTAGGCCTGAAGCCGGAAGTCAGAAGACGTTTTGTTTCATGTTCATTGGACGCGCGGAGGATCCGCGGCGTCCCTCTTTCGCGATGGAAGAGAAGGTGAGACGTGTGCCGGTATTGCATGAACCTTCGGTTTCCCTTGCGGGGCCGGAGGTTTTTGTTTTTCGGGGCGTCGAAAGAGCGTTGGTCTTGCGGGAACACGGCGGACGGAAGCGGGGGGACGAGTCGTAAACCCATAACAGCAGGACAAAAAGGGAGTCAACGAATGAAGAAGCAGTATGTCGGGGTGGTGGCCGGGGTTTTCCTGGCGGGCGGATGGGCGATGGGGCAGACGAACGCGACGGGCAGCGCGGCCTCGCCGATCGTGATCACAGCCACGCGCGTGGAGACACCCGCGGGCACTGTGGGCAGTTCCCTGACGGTGGTGGATGGCGGGCAGTTGCGCGCGCGGCAGGCGGTGTCCATCCTGGATGCCCTGCGCGGGGTGCCGGGGCTGGACCTGACCCAGAGCGGCGGGCGCGGGGCGATCGCGTCCGGCTACATCCGCGGAGCCCAGTCGGAACAGATGCTGGTGCTGGTGGACGGCGTGGAATTGAACGATCCCGTGAAGCCCGGCCGCGGGGTGGATCTCGCCGGCATTCCCGTGGACAACCTCGAGCGCATCGAGGTGCTGCGGGGACCCCAAAGCACGCTCTACGGCGCCGACGCGATCGGCGGCGTGGTCAACATCATCACCCGCAAGGGCAAGGGGCCGGTGTCGGGTGACGCGAAGATCGAGGGCGGTTCGTTCGACACCTGGAACGAGAGCCTTGAGGTTCGCGGCGGAGACGAGCGCGGGCATTTCGCCGTAGGTGCATCGCGCCAGGATTCCAAAGGCATCTCCAGCGCCAGCGAAAAGAACGGCAACACGGAGAAGGACGGCTATGACGGCACGGAGGTTTCCGGACGGTTCGGCTGGACGCCTGCCGGAGCGTTTGACGCCGACGCCATCGTGCGCTGGACACGCTTCAACAGCGACTACGACGGATTCGCGGACGGTGTGCCGGTGGATTCCGATGACCGGGCCGAGTCCGAACGCCTGCTGGTGGGCGGCAACGGGAGGGTGAACCTGCTCGACGGCCGCTGGAAACAGCGTCTGGGCGCGGCGGTCGTGGACCACCAGCGGGATGACTATAGCAGCATGGGCGCATCCTCGTTCGACAGCCAGCTCCGCAAGGCCGACTGGCAGAGCGACCTGCGACTCGGCGAACACAACCTCCTGACGGCGGGACTGGAGTACGAGGAGGAGGCGGCTGAATCGGTGTATGAGGCGGCGGGATACATTGACCGGTTCGACCGGCACATCGCCCGGAACAAGGCGGCCTATGTGCAGGACCACGTCACGGCCGGACCGGTTTCCGCGGTGGCGGGCGCGCGGGTGGATGATCATAGCGCGTTCGGTTCGGAGACCACGTGGCGCGTCGCGCCGGTGTATTCGGTGGCCGGCACGGGGACCCGGATCAAGGCCTCCTGCGGAACGGGCTTCAAGGCGCCGTCCCTGTTCCAGTTGTACTCGGCCTACGGCAGTCCCGACCTGGATCCCGAGACCAGTCTCGGCTGGGATGCCGGAGTGGAACAGGACCTGATGGACGGGCGCATCACGGTGGGCGCGACATTCTTCCGCAACGAGTTCGACGACATGATTGACTATGATTTCGCCCTTTCGCGCTACGGCAATGTGGGCAAGGCGGAGGCACAGGGCGTGGAGGCGTTCGTGGCGGCGAAACCGACCGACGACCTCACGGTCAGGGCCTCCTACACCTACACGGATACCGAGAACAAGGACACCGGCAAGTCCCTGGAGCGGCGGCCGCGCAACAAGGCGTCGCTGGACGCTTCCTACGCGTTCACCGCCAGGGCCCGGGGCACGGCGAGCCTTGTGTATGTGGGCGATCGCGCGGATATTGACTATGCCGCCTATGAGACCATCACGCTCGACAGCTATTGGCTCGCGGGACTGCGCGCCGAGTACGATGTGCGCCGGAACGTCACGGTATTCGGGAGGGTTGAAAATCTCCTGGATGAGGAGTATGAAGAGGTGTTCGGGTACGGAACGCCCGGCCGCGCAGCCTATGGCGGCGTGAAGATGACATTCTAGGAAAGTTGTAAGTGGCGGCCATGAATACGGCGATAACATTGTTCACCCGCGGCGGTCCGGTCATGTGGCCGCTGCTTCTCTGTTCCCTTGTGGCCGCCACGATCGCCATCGAGCGGATCCTGTTCTGGTGGCGCGGGCGGCGGCGGGAGAGCCGTCCGCTGATCGACCGCCTGTTCGCGGACACGGAGCAGGCGGAATATGAAAAGGCGCTGGCGTTGAGCGGCCAGGAGCCCGATGCCGTGGCGCGCGTGCTCCTCACGGGGCTCGCGCACCGCGAACACGGGCTGCGCGAAAGCATGGAAGTGGCGGCGGCGGACGAGATCGCGCGGATGAAGCAGGGCCTGGCCATCCTGGATACCATCGTGACCATGGCGCCGCTGCTGGGGATCCTCGGCACGGTGACCGGGATCATCCGGTCGTTCGACCTCCTGGGAAGTTCCCAGATGGGGGACCCGCGGGCGATCAGCACCGGAATCGCCGAGGCGCTGATCACCACCGCGGCGGGGTTGACGGTGGCCCTGCCGACCCTGGTGGCGTTCAACTACTTCGTCTCGCGCGTGCAGGCGGCGACCAAGCGGATCGAGCAGGTGGCGACCCAGTTCGAGGTGGCCTACAGGAGAGGGCGCGCCCATGCGGCTAAGCAGCGGGTATGAGGATCGGAAAGGGCGCATCGAGATCGTGCCCCTGATTGACATCATCTTCCTGCTCCTCGTGTTCTTCATCTACGCGATGGTCCGCATGACGGTGGAGCGCGGAGTCAAGGTCGCGCTTCCCGCCGGACCGGGCAAGGCCGTGGCGGCCCAAAGCCTGGTCATCACGATTACCGCGTCGAATGTGTTGTCCCTGGAAGGCCGGGAACTGACCCTGGCCCAGCTTCTGCCCGAGGTGGCGGCTCTCGCGCGGTTGCAGCCCGGGGTCCCCGTTCTGATCAAGGGCGACCGCTCGTCCGACCTCGGGGTGGCCGTGGAATTGATCGCGCGATTGCGCGATCACGGGATCACAAAACTGTCATTCCTTGTGGATCCGGATACTGGACCGTGAACCGGAAGAACGATTTGGCGTTGGCTTGTCTTCTGGCTGTTGCCTTGCACGGCGCGGTTCTTTTCCTTCCGGGATGGTGGCCGTCTCCAGCGCGCGCCAGGGCCGCGGGGGAGGCCTCGCGCCGCGTTCCGGATGTCGAGATCCTGCTGCCCGACAGGCAGCCCGCTCCGGTGGATTTCGGGGTGCGGCCGGAACGGTCCGCCGCGGATTCGGATCCGCGGGCGGCGCCGGCGGCGCCAACCATGCCGGAAATAACCCCCGGTCCGGCGATCCCCGAGCCGCCTGCCTTTACACACACTGCCAGGGCGCCCGCGATCCGTGTCCACGCGGCCGGCCCCGGTGTATCGGGGGACGTTGTCACGACGGCAGCCCGTGAAGGCGCTCCGACGGCGGGGGGAATTGTCACGGGGGACGGCCCGGCGGAACTGGTGAAGCTGACGCGCCCGAAATATCCACTCGCGGCGCGACGGCGAGGGGAGGAAGGAAGGGTTACGATCGCGGCACGGCTGAATGCCGACGGATCCGTGGAAAGCCTCCGGATTGCCGGAAGCAGCGGTTTCAGGGAGTTGGACGACGTGGCATCCGCAGCTCTGCGGCATGCTCTGTTCCGCCCGGCTCGCCGGAACGCGGCGCCGGTCCCTTCCGAATGCCATGTAACATTTGAGTTCCGCTTGGAAGACGAGTAAAATCCGGAACCGGGCAGGGAAGGGAACATGCAACATGGATGGGCGAAGGAGGCGGTTCAAACTGAAGTGGGGCTATGCACTTGACTCAACCGCCACACCAAATCAGCGTGCAACCCACCCCTAACCCCTCCAGGGAGGGGAACTCTTTCGGGCTTGTTTGACCGCACTTTTCATATTCGATTTCCCCTCCTTGGCAGAGATTTTCAGGGGGGAGATGATTAGACTTCGGATTTGCG
>CAYWKN010000036.1:0-15797 GCA_964458765.1 uncultured Verrucomicrobiota bacterium | reverse complement strand
CGTTGCACCGGGCCGGAAAGCCAGGGCACCATGCCAAACAGACTGGCCACCAGAATCGCCAGCACGGCCATCAGGATCGCGATCGCCAGGACGGCTACCATCATGCGTTGCTGCACCACCCCCGGCCTGACCGTCGATTCCCGAATCCCCGGCGGGCCCGGCGGCACCCAATCGTCCGGCAGTGAACTGTTCAGGGTGCCCTGCCGGTACGCGTCGAGAACCTCGATCACGCCGGCCAGGCTGGTCTGCCTGGCAATGTGGCCGCCGAACTCGTGTACCAGGAGAACCACTTCCGGGCGGGCGTTGCGCGGGCAGCCCGTGAATCGGGCGACTTCGGGCTTCATCATCGACACGTCGTTGTACCCGTCGCCGATGGCCAGCATCCCCTCTGGCCCCGTCCCAAAGAGGCGGGCCATTTCCCGCACGGCCATGCCCTTGTTGAACATCTCGTAATCCAGGTAGAGCATGTCGCCGAACAGGCGCACTCGCGCCATCGGGTACGGCGTGACCCTGGGTTTCAAGGCCTCCTGCGTGCGCTCCGCGTCCCGGATCGATGCGAACTTGAACACCATGCGGGAGTTTCCGCAGCTCGACCGGGTAATGTTGAAGTCCCAACTGTTCAGGAACTCCCGCCACTCCGCAAACGCCAGCCGCATCATCCCGTTGTGCTTCGCGGTGCGGATGAGCATGTGCAGGTTCCACCGCAGGTGCGGGATGTAACCCCGCCGGCCTGTGCCGGTGCATAGGTACGCATCCCGCGTAATCAGGAAGTGCGGCCTTACCCCCATGCCCTTCAGGGGCCGGAGCATATCGCGGAATCCCCGGTACTTACGGCCCGTGCAGATCCCCCAGCGGGCACCGCCCGGTGGACACATGGCGGCGATGCGGTCACGGAATTCCTGGCACAGGAAGTAGTTCCACGATGGCCCGACCAGTGTGCCGTCGAGATCAATCGCGATCAGGGAAATGGGGAATGGTTTTCCGGGCGACGCTGTCGCTTGCCCGCTGGAACCGTCCTGGAGTAGCCCATTCACAGTGGCAACGTTAGCAAGATCGGCACGGATGCGTCAAGGCAACCGAGGAGGCAGCGGTTTCACCTGCGGTGGACAGGCGTCACGACGGATGGTACATCTCTTGGGTTGCGGGCGGTGGCCCGTTGTGGGAAGGAGGGAAGTCAATGAAGATTGTGTTCCTGCCGGAGCCCAGGAAGTTGGTTATGCACGCCGGGCGGATGCCGATTCCCGGAACCGCCAGCATCGGGATTGAATCGCAGCTTCTGTATGGGGCTGCCGGTGTGATCCGCGAATTCCTTCCCCGCGCCATGGTTCACGTGGCTGTCCGCGGGATCGCCGATGCGATTTCGCTCCGTCTCGATCCGAGGCTGCGGCCGGGTGGCTACACGGTGCGCGTGACGCCGGCCGGAGTGAAGGTCGCCGGGCAGACGCCTGCCGCCGTCGTGCACGGGGTTCAGACCCTGCGCCAGATCGTCGAACAGTCCGGGAAGGAACTGCCCTGCCTGGCGATTGACGACTGGCCGGATTTCCCGGATCGCGGCGTGTATTATGACGTTTGCCGCGGGCGCGTTCCGAAACTGGAGTGGCTGATGCGGATGGCGGATCAGCTTGCGCGATACAAGATCAACCAGCTCCAGCTCTACATCGAGCATACTTTCGCCTTTCGCCGTCATCCCAGGATCGGGGAGGGGGCGTCGCCGCTGACCGCGGAAGACATTCTCAAGCTCGACGCCTATTGCGACGCGCGCGGGATTGAGCTGGTGCCTTCGCTCGCCACCTTTGGCCACCTGGCGACGGTTCTGAAGCATCCGGAATACCATCGCCTGGCGGAGGACCGGGGCATCGGCAAGTATGAGGCGCCGGAAGATGATCGGCCGGCCTGGCAGAAACGTACGGCCTGGTCGCTGTCTCCGGCGGTTCCGGCTGTGTACGACTTCTTGGACAGTCTCTTTGCGGAATTCCTGCCGCTCTTCCGTTCGACGCGTTTCAACATCTGTTGCGACGAGACGTGGGACCTGGGCCTGGGCCAGAGTTACAAGCTGTGCCGGAAGCTGGGCAAGGGAGTCGTCTATCTTCAACATGTCCGCAAGGTGCGCCACCTGGCGGCGAAGTACGGCAAGACCGTCATGTTCTGGGGCGACATCATCCGGCGCTATCCGGAACTCATCCGGAAGATTCCTTCCGATGTCACGGTCCTGGACTGGGGTTACGGGCATGACCACCCCTTTGGCCGCATCGAGGACTTTGAGGCTGCCGACTTGCCGTTCTATGCCTGTCCGGGGACATCGTCCTGGGTATCCCTGTTCCCGCGCCTGCCGGAGGCCATGGGGAACATCCATGGGTTTGCCGAGGCCGGGTGCCGCCATGGGGCGGATGGCCTGCTGATTACCGACTGGGGGGATGGCGGCCACTACAATTTCATGGAGTTCTCCTGGCACGGCTTTCTTTTCGGGGCGGAGCAGGGGTGGAATACGGCGGCGGACCGGAAGAGTTTTACCGCGCGATTTGCCGCGTTGTTCCTCAAGGCGGCGGACCGGGAGCTGGTCAAGGCCATCACGGAGCTCGGCGAAATTGCCGAGGTTTCCGCGGCGGGGTATTACCAGAGCCTCTGGCGGCATGTTCTGTTTGCCGCGCCGGGCGACGATCTGTTCCGGCGCAAGGGACCGGTTGAGGTGATCGAGGCGTCCGGCGGGGGGGTGGTGAGGCGCAGGAAACGGGTGGACGCCGTATTTGCGGCCCGGTACCTGCCGCGCATCCGCAAGGTCCGTGACGTTCTGGCGGCTGCGGCCCGCCGGCCCGGCGTGGATCCGATGGGCGTCCTGCCGTATTGGGTGTTCGCGGCGGACACGATGGTCTGCGCGGTCCGGAAGATGACGGTGCTTGGGCAGGGCGGAAAGGACACGCCCGAGTCGCGCCGCTCGATCCGGCGGGAGACGGCCGGTCTCATGGCGCGCTTCCGGAAGCTATGGATGGCCCGGAACCGTCCCAGCGAGATCCGGATTACGCTGGCGCTTTACCGCCAGGCGATCCACAGGCTGTGTCTGTGAGGGATCGAGGCTTGTCGTGCCCGTGCCCGTAGTCGGGTGAAGTGGCCATCAAGGCCGAGCACGGAGAAACGAGAGCAAGGTATCCGTCTTTCTGCTGTCAGCACTTGAATCCCGCGATGGCCTCTGGCCCGTCCAGGATTCCGATCTCGACTTCAACGGTCTTCTGTTGTCCGGGGGCCAGTGTTTCGATGCCGCCCCGTTCGCGCTGTTTCACGCGCCCGATGGGGAGGCAGTTGGCCGGTTCGAGTCCCAGCACATATTCGCTGGCGGCAAGGTCTTTCCATTGGATGAGGTTGGGCAACTGATCCTTGCGGAACCGGACATAGGCCCCGAGTTCCAGCTTGTCATTCACGAGGGCCGCCGCCGCATAGCCCGCGGGATCCGCCTCTGGTTCATGGAAGTATACTCGTTCCACCGCGCCCGCCACGGGCGGTCCTATCCGGTGATACTGTTCGCGCTCGGCTTCGGCGACCGGTGTGCTGCCGGTAATCTTCCGTGAGCGGCAGACGACGCGGCTGCCGTCGTCCAGCAGGGGGTACCCGAGGTTCACGTGGTAGAGAAGCATCAAGGGCTGCGGATGGAACCCTTCGTTCTCCACCACATCGCGGATGCGGAGGGAACTCTCCCCCATGGCGGTCGTGATTTCCCGCCTCAGGCTCAGATTTTCCCCGAAGAATCGTGACTCCCGCAGGCGGCCGGAAACGGACATGACGAACTGGTTGCCGACCCATTCCTCCCGTACGCACACGTTGTCGGCTCCCATGTTCGAGATGCGGCCGTGGAGGCCATGTTCCTCGGTGCCCAGAATGGGATCCTTGTCGGTGCAGGGTGTTCCGGCGTTCGCGAGGCCGCAGGTGGTCAGGAGGCCGCCGAAGAAGTTGCGAAGCCAGCGGAAGCCCTCGCTTTCGTAGTAGGCGGGCGAGGTGATGCCGGTCTTGGATATGTAGCCGACGGGCACTCCCTTGTAGGCGGCCCAGGCGATGTCCATGCCGCGGCCGGGCAGGACCGTGAAGGTGAACCCGCTGCCGGTCCAGAAGTCCACAGCTTCGACCCCCCTGGCCTTGCCGTCCGCCAACTCATGGCGTTTCACGCCCGCGAGTTGGGAGATATCGCCCATGCGCTGCATCAGGTGGGTTCGGTCGCGGGGGATAGGGAAGGGTTTCATGTTGCGGGCTCCGGGTTCAGTCTGGTCTGTCTGTGATGTTCGGGTTTCACTTTCCCGAAACAGGCAGATGTGCGGGATTGTCTCGCCGGTCCATCCGCATGTTCCGGTGCTTCTAGTCGCGTACGGGAAACTATCATGGGCTTGGCGCGCGATCAACTCGGCAGTGGGAGCCAGGACTGATTGTGTTTGTGTTGCTCCGGCAGGGATTGGTAAAGGTCATCCGGACGGCATAAGGGGTTGAGACCGTGTTCCCGGACTTCCGGAGGCACATGATGTTGTAAGCGAAACAGTGGCGGCCCAGGCGGCGCGAAGGAGACGACAGTATGGCAGGCAGCAAGAAGACAGCGGTGGCGGATCCCCTGTCCAGGCGGGGCGATACGCAGTGGTTCGTGAATGATCGTTTCGGGATGTTCATCCATTGGGGGCTGTATGCCCTGCCGGCGAGGCATGAGTGGGTGAGGCACAACGAGCAGATCCCGGATGAGCGGTACGACGTCTATTTCCGGCATTTCGACCCTGATCTGTACAATCCCGACTTGTGGGCGGAGGCCGCCGCCAACGCTGGCATGAAGTACTTTGTCATCACGACCAAGCACCATGAGGGCTTCTGCTTGTGGGATTCGAAACTGACGGACTACAAGGCGCCGAACACGCCTGCCGGGAGGGATCTGCTCCGGCCGATGGTCAAGTCCTTCCGCGAGAAGAACATGCGTGTCGGCTTCTACCATTCCCTGATCGACTGGCGCCATCCCCAGTACATTATCGACCCGCACATTGGTCCGTACCGCAACGCGGCGAACCGCGCCCAAATGAACGAGGGGCGGAACCAGGCGAAGTATGCCGCCTATCTGCACGCGCAGGTGCGGGAACTCCTGACCGAGTTCGGCAAGGTGGACATCCTGTGGTTTGACTTCTCCTACCCGAAGGAGGACGGGAGCGGCAAGGGGAACAAGGACTGGAAGAGCCTGGAATTGCTCCAGATGATCCGGACGCTCCAGCCGGAGGTCATCCTGGACGACAGGCTGGATCTGCCGGATGTGCCTTCCGCGTGGGATATCAAGACGCCCGAGCAGGCGCAGCCGCGGTCATGGCCGATGGTCAACGGCAAGCGCGTAGTGTGGGAGGCGTGCCAGACGTTCAGCGGCTCGTGGGGATATCACCGGGATGAGGCGAGCTGGCGCAGCACGGATGAACTGATCCGGACCTTGATTGACTGCGTGAGCAAGGGCGGGAACCTGCTGCTCAACGTGGGGCCCACGGGGCGCGGCGAGTTCGATGCACGGGCGCTGGATCGCTTGAACGGTATTGGCGCATGGATGAAGCGGCACAGTCGTTCCATCTACGGTTGCACCCAGGCGCCGGATGGATTCCAGACGCCGCAGGATTGCCGGCTGACCTATAACCCCGGGAAGAAGCGGTTGTATGTCCATGTCTTCGCCTGGCCGTACAAGATCCTGCATCTTGACGGGCTGGCCGGCAAGGTGGAGTACGCGCAGTTGCTGCACGATGCCAGTGAGGTCACTCTCGGCATGGATGCCTGGCACGCGGGGCAGATCGGCGCGGGCAGTGACACCTTGAGCATTACCCTGCCGCAGCAGAAGCCTGACGTGACGGTGCCGGTTGTCGAATTGTTCCTGAAGTAGGGCTGGCGGACGGCTGCGGGAATACCCGCCTGCGAGGTATCCGGGCGGGATCTATGCCTGCGTGACGAGAACGGCTGTGCGCCATTGGCGGACGGAACTGACGAGGTAGATCCCTGTGCACCGGGGCAGGTCCTCGATGCGTACAATGCCTTCGTGCACTGTGCCTTGGGCGAGAAGTTCAGCCCGGAAGGTTCCCGGGAGCAATCCGCAGCGGACGGGCGGTGTGATGCGTTGGCCGTCGAGTTCGACGACCAGGTTGGCGATCGTGGATTCGGTGAGTTCCCCCTTGTCGTTCCAAAGCAGGGCATCCTCGGCGTCCGGGCAAGCGGCGCGGGCTTCCTCGTAGACGGTGCGGCGGGTGGTCTTGTGGTAGAGGAATGGGTCGTCGGTCCGGATAGGTGCGGGGGCCAGGGCCACACGCACGGCGGAGCCGTCGGGCGGGGCAAGCGGCGCGGCCTCCAGTGTGATGCCGCCATCGCGCGCGGCCAGGAGGCGCACCCGCATCGCGGTTCGCCCGCCGGCGGCGTGCTGCGCGGCGACCCATGTCGAAAGCCGTTCCCGGATCGCGGACAGGGAAAGGGAGAATCCGAAGTAGCCTGCGGATTCCGCCAGGCGGCCGAGATGGCGATCGAGGAGGAACCAGCCCTCCGCCGGCGTCCACAACATGGTTTCCAGGAGGGAGAAATCGGGGATGGCGGGCAGAAGCACGGCGGCCTTGAGCAGGCATTCGTCGTATTCCTCCTGCGGCGAGGAATCCCATACGATGCCGCCGCCGACGCCATACTCGGCCGCACGGCGGGATTCGTCCAGGAGAATGGTCCGGATGGCGACATTGAACTGGGCCTGCCGGTCCGGTCCAATGTATCCGATGGCGCCGGTGTAGATGCGGCGGGGGGAGTCCTCGAGTTCCGAAATGATTTCCATGGTCCGGGGTTTGGGCGCGCCGGTGATGGAGGCGCAGGGGAAGAGGGCGGAGAGGATCTCGGGGAATGAGGCCAGGGTCCGGCAGGTGACCGTGGAGGTCATCTGCCAGACGGTGGGATACCGTTCCACGTCGAAGAGGCGCACCGGGGAAACGGAGCCGGGGACGGCAATGCGGCCCATGTCATTGCGGATCATGTCAACGATCATGACATTTTCGGCCCGGTTCTTTTCGGAAAGCCGGAGTTGCCCGGCCAGTTCAAGGTCCTCTTCGGAAGTGAGGCCCCGCCGGATGGTGCCTTTCATCGGCCGGGACTCGAGGGTATCATGGTCAAGGCGGAAGAAGAGCTCCGGCGAGGCGGAACAGAGGGTGAACGCTCCGGTGCGCAGATAGGCGGAGTAGTGGGGCCCCTGGGCTTGCACGAGCTGGGCGAACAGGGCGCGGGAGTCCCCGTCAAACGAGGAGCGGAGCCGGAGGGTGAAATTGACCTGGTAGGTGTCGCCGCGGTAGAGGTATTCGCGCAGTTGTGCGATACGGGCGGAATAGGCGTTGCGGCTGATGGAGGGGGCCCAGGACATGCGCAACGGGTTGGGCGGGCTTGTGAACGCAAACCGTTCGCGGACGACGGGGGCGCGGAAAAGACCGAACCAGAGCAACGGGAAAGCGGACGGTTGGCCCGATACGCGCAAGGCGGGGTCGAAGGCGGGTGCGGCCTCGTAGGCGACGAACCCGGCGGCATGGCAGCCGCGGGCGGTGACGGACTCGTGCACCGTTGCCAGGGTGGGAAGGACGTCCGCCGGGGTGTGTGCCTCCACGATGGCTATCGGATCGGTGAAATGCAGCCACACCGCGCGGCTCGGGTCGTGAAGCAGGACTTCGGGTTGGGTGGGGGTGTCCATGGCACGAACAGACGTTGCCTACATGCGGTGAAGCAGTTGTTCTTCCGCTGCCGCGATGGCGTAGAACATGGCGTCGGCGGTGGCGGCGGCACGCAGTTCGGCGAGCACGCCGGTTTTCTGGCAGAGCGTGCAGAGACGCGCGAGGGTATGCAGATGCAGGTGATCGTCCTGGCAGCACACCAGGAAGAACAGGTCGGTCGGAAGTCCGTCCATGGCGCCGAAGTGGATGGGTTGGACCACCCGTCCCAGAACAATGAACGATTCGTCGGTCATGTAGGGGGTATGGTGTCGCGGATGGAGGAGGGCGACGCCGCCGGGCAATGCGGTGGAGCAAAGTTTTTCGCGTTCCTCGATGGCGGCGAGAAGTTCCGACGGATCGCACAGCAGGCCGGTGGCATCCGCCATGGCGACCATGGCGCGAAGGACCGAGGCGCGTGTGCGCGACTCCAGGGCGGGGGAAATGCGGCCCGGGGCCAGCAGGCACGGGATCAGGGCCGTGTGGTTGCTAATGGCCTGTACGCGGGCGGAAGAGGCGGCGTGGTAGCTGGCCAGGCGTTCCTCCGGCAGGCTCATGATGCGCTGGGAAGCCCAGGCGTCAATCTCCTGACGGCGGAACAGCAGGCGTTCCCCATGCCGTTCGTGGGGGATTTCGCCGCGTTTGACGAGCCTCTCGACATCTTTCGGGGTCAGGTGCAGATGCGCAGCCACTTCCTTTACATGGAACACCCGGTGCGACACGATTCCGCCTTTCTACCGCACCAGCAGTGCGGGCAGGGAAGAATCTGCCAGAACACGGAGTGTGGTGCAACCCACAAACCATTCGCGGATACGTGTGTGGCTGTGGGCGCCCATGACGATTAGGTCGCACTGCTCGTCGGTGGCCGCCGCCAGGATGGCGTCGGCTGCCTGTCCGGACGTCAGAATGGTTTTGGCAGGCGCCATTCCGGTTCGCGTGGCGGCAGTTTCCGCCGCCGCAAGCGACTGGCGGGCCTGTTCGCGGCCGGCTACGGGATCTGAATGGCCCGGCGGATCCGGTCGGCAATGACTGTTGGATCGGCGCGATCCAGTCGGTCGAGGACCCGTTCCCAGCGGTAGGCAAAACTCCCTTGCACGTCGCGGCGGCGGTGTTTGAACAGCGCATCAAATGCCCGTTTCCGCTTGCGGTATTCCTGCTGGATGTGAAGAAATCGCTCCAGAAACGATTCCACATAGGTGGCAGCGACGTCTTTGGGGTACGGGAGGACGGACAGGCGGCGGTTCACCGGCGCGGCATAGGCTGCGCAGTGCTGCTCGAAAGGCAGGGTATACTCGGCAAAAGCGCCGGTGTGATCCGTGACGAGGATTTCCGAGGGGCGCCCGCCCGCAGCCTCCAGGAGGACCTCGTCGCCGTCATCAAACAGCACATGGTCCTCCAGGTTCGTCCGCCCCACGATCATATTCGGGGCGGCAGCCCGTCCGAGAAGGGCTGCGAACTTCAGGTTGTAGGCGGGATCCCGGAAGCGGGAGGGGGGGATCTTGTCCGTGGCCATGCCGGGCAGATATTCCCGTTCGAAATAGGTGGACCAGATCATCTGCCCCTCGTACTCGTTTCGGGAGCCGTGATAGCGTTCGGAGATCTTGTGGGGGGTGGTGCGCGGCGGCAGGTTCATCCCCAGTTGAAGGCATCCTAGTCGGCGGTCGAGGGTGTAGTCGGTATATTCCTCGGCCAGCATGATGGCAGTCAGCAGATCTTTCCGCTCCTCGAGGTGTTCCCGGATGCCCCATTTCTGCATGCGGAGGATACGGACGAACGGGGCGGTTGTGTCGCGCTGCTTGATTTCCGCCACATACACCTCGCGGCGTCCGGACCCTTCCGGCCGGCGGGAGAGGGAGCCCATGACCTTGCCGATGTTGACGTACTCAATGTCGCGGAATTCGCGCACGAAATTGAAGATGAATCCGCGGGCTTTCTCGTCGCACAGGTTGCGAAGCGGTTCCGGGGCTCCGGGGTGGTCCGCTTCCTCGAAGACGGGGTCGAAGATCAGCTCGCCTTCCTCGATGCGCCCGCCGGGGAGCCATTCGATCTGCATGAAGAACTCCGAACTCATTCCGAACAGGAGTTCTTCCGGGATGACTTCCCCGTGCTGGCCGAGAAGTGCGGAGAACATCAGGTTGCGCCATTCCACCGAGTCGGGATTATCCTCCTGGAGTTCCGGGCGCACGGCATCGCGGAACCGGGCCTTCATGTCTTCATACCTGTGGCGAACGGTTTCCGGCCCCATCGAGGCGAGGTTGGCGGTGATATCGTCGCGTGTGAACTTGCCGTCCGCGGCGAAGAAGGCGATTTCCGGGCGTCCCATGCGGTTGAATCGGCCGGAATAATCGTGGATTTCCAGAAGGTGGGCGGCGAGTTCGGCGTCAGGAAGACTGCCGAGCTCGGCGAATTGCTGCCAGGTCAGGTAGCGCGTGCCGGCAATGTGGCTGTAGTAATAGATCGAACGGCCCCCGATGCGAACCATCGAGGCAAGGATCATGTGCTTCATTTCGGCCGGGCTGCGCGGCAGGGGCGCGATCCGCCAGTTCTCGCCGCGCTCCTTGATGGACTGGCGCACGGTCTTGTTCATGGTGTGCAGGAACTTGATCCGGGGCTTGGAAACGATTTCCTGAAGCAGTTCATCCGCCTCGAACGCGAGGGGCATGTTCTCCGGATCGGGCCGGATCAGCACGGTGTCCTCCTCCACAATCAGGTCCACCGACCGCTGCCACTCGACCATTTCCTCCTCGTCGGTCAGCGGCGGAAGCCCGCTGGCCTTGCGCTCCTCGTTCAGCGCCGCGACATAAGCCACGCGCTGTGTGGCGTGGATGCCGGGCAGGGTGACAAGGGTGAGGGAATGGGGGAAGAGTGTGGCAATCCGGGACGTCAGCGCTCCGTGTGCGTCCTTGGCGAACAGCGGATCTCCAATGATTCGAACGGACATGCCGCATTCATAGCACCGGCCGACGATTCTGAACAGCCTATTCCGGCCGCGGGGGTGGAGCGATTGGAGGTGACAGCTGGCACGCCGAGTGTAGGATACCCCGCATGAACAGCGTGTACACAAGAACCATCACCGGTGAGGCCAATCGCAGGGGTATTGCCATCCGGGTCATCGAACCGACCACGCCGATCTTTGTCCTGCGGCATAGTGGCCGGGAGATCCGCTGTTACAATGCCCTGACCGACCGTGTGGGGGCGGTATCCTTCCACATGGCGCAGAACAAGTTCCTGGCAAACCATTTCCTGCGTTCCCGCGGGTTCCCGGTTCCCGGGCAGGTGAAGTACCGGGATATGGATCAGGCGTCCGCGTTTCTGAGACGCCACCGGCGCGTGGTGGTCAAGCCTTGCACCCAATGGGGAGGACGCGGGGTTTCCGTTGCGGTTACCGGACCTGAGGAGCTGAAGGCGGCGGTGCGGCGGGCCCTGCGGTTCGAGGAGGAGGTTCTGCTCGAACAGTGTGTTTCCGGCGAGGACTACCGGCTGATCTTCGTGAATGGACGGTTTGTGGCCGCCATCCTGCGCCATCCGGCGGAAGTGACCGGCAATGGACGGGATACAGTGCGTGTCCTGGTGCGGGCCCGCAACCGGGAAACGAGAAGGGTGGACCCCAGCAACCGAATCCCGCTCGACGCGGAAACAACTCGCAACCTGGCGGCGGCAGGATGGGGGTGGGACGATGTGCCGCGAAAGGGCCAACGGGTGCGGGTGCGGCTGACTTCCAACTATCACACCGGCGGAACGGTGGAGGTTGTCACCCGCCGTGTTCCGGCCTGGCTGCTGAAAACAGCGAGGCGTGCGGTGCGCGCCCTGGACATTCCGGTCATCGGGATCGATTTCCTGGCGCAAACGGGGACCCGGCGGCACTGGATCATCGAACTCAGTCCGGATCTGGCGATTTCACCGCCGGAAGGCGAGGAAGTGGCGCGGCGCTTCCTGGATTACCTGTTTCCGGAGACGGCGGCTCGGACGCAGGACTGTCGGGCAGCAGGGCGGCGAGTTCCGCCACATTGCTCCACAGCACCGCGCCACGGCTGAGAAGGGCGCTCACACGCGCCATGGCTTCCCGGTGCGGCGTATAGTCGCGGGTCTCGATGCCCTTGGCCACAAAGACCGGCCGTCCCATGTCAAGGAAGCGCTCCAGGATGGTGAGATTGGCCAGGTTGCCCGTGCCGAAAGGCACGGCGGTCAGTACCGCGGCCGATGCCGACAATGCCAGTTCCAGCGCCTGTCGCAGCGCTGACTCGCCGATGGGGGAAAAGGGTTGTTCGGTCACGAGTCCGGCGCCCAGTGCCAAGGCCACTTCGGCGTCCATATCGCCGCGGTTCAGCACGCCGGTGCTGATGGCGTAGCCGGACAAGGCAAGGCGGCGCAGGACTTCCTCGCCGCAGCCGCCGCCGGCAATGACGTGCACACGGCGCCCATTGCCCGAGCGTGCGGCGCGTGTCCGGGGCGCGGGCAGGATGCTCAGGGAACCGGTGCGGGCATCCTCGCGCACGGAGACATCGCAGCGATAGACCTGCCGCAGTGCGGCTTCCGTAAGAACTTCAGAGGGACGACCGTCGGCAACAATACTGCCCTGGTTCAGCATGATCAGGCGGCGGCTGAACTCGGCGGCAAGCTGGAGGTCGTGACTGATCATCAGGACGGTGACGCCGCTTTCCTCGTTCAGCCGTTCGACGAGCTGCATGATCTCCAGGCGATGGTTGATGTCCAGCCGGGAGGTGGCTTCATCCATCAAGAGGATGCGCGGTTCCTGGGCCAGCGCCATGGCCACGATGGCGCGCTGCCGTTCGCCGCCGCTCAGTTCGTTGAGGGGACGGGCCCGGACATCCGCGACATCGGTGTAGACCATGGCCCGTTCGACAGCCTGCCGGTCCGCGGCGGCGGGTCTTGAAAGCCGCCCGATAGAGGCAGTGCGGCCCATCATGACCACTTCCTCGACGGTGTAGGGGACGGGAACGTCCAGTTCCTGCGGCACCACGGCGATCCGGCGGGCGCGTTCCAGGGGCGGAAGCCGGTGAACCGGTGTGCCGAAAACCGAGACGGTGCCCGACAACGGCGCCAGCCAGCCGGAGAGCGTCTTGAACAGTGTGGACTTTCCCGCGCCGTTCGGCCCGAGGATACCGATGATCTCCCCTTCCTCGACGGCCATGGAGACATCCCGCAACACGGGCTGGTGGCGGTAGCCGGCGGACATGCCCTCGATCTGGATGGCGCACGTCATGCGATCCACTGCTCCTTCCGCCGTTTCCGGAGCAAAGCCAGGAAGAACGGACCGCCCACCAGCGCCGTGAGGACCCCGACGGGGATTTCGGCGGGCAACACGGTCCGGGCCACAGCGTCGCACAAGGCGAGGAACGCGCCGCCGCCGAGGGCGACGGCGGGAATCAGTCGCCGGTGATCGGGACCCACAAGAATCCGCATGACGTGCGGGACGATGAGGCCGACAAAGCCGATCAGCCCCGAAAGGCCGACGGCGGCCGCCGTGATGAGAGTTGCCAGGAGGAGGCCGGCGCCGACAGCCACGCGGACGCGGATGCCAAGATGATGTGCCATGTCGTGGCCCAGCGTCAGGGCGTTCCATTCCGGGGACAGGAGCCAGAGGCCGAGACAACCCGCGGCAACAATACCGGACGTGATGACGAGAAGGAGATCGGAGGCGATGTCCAGATTGCCCAGCATCCACCAGAGAATGTTGTGCATACCCTCCACGGGCGCCACCGAAACGAGAAACATCAGCAGGCTCGAGCAGACGGAACTGACAATGACACCGCTGAGGATCAGGCTGTAGAGTGACGGTGCTGTGCCGGAGGAGGAGGCCAGGAGGTAGACCACGGCCAGCGTGGCGATGGCGAGGCAGAAGGCGCTCACGGGCAGCGCGAAAACGCCAAAGGCGGAGAACCCCGTCAGGACCGCCAGGGCGGCGCCAAGGCCGGCGCCGCTGCTCACGCCGAGGACATAGGGTTCCGCGAGGGGATTGCGCAGTATGGCTTGCAGCACGACGCCGGCGGTTGAAAGGGCAGCCCCGACGACCAGACCGGCCAGGACGCGGTTGAGGCGGAGTAGCAGGATTTCCCGCTGCGCGGTCCAGTCCGGAAGGCCGAAGCCCGCTGGCCCCAGCAGCAGGCAAAGGAAAAGAACGGCAGGACTGGCTGCCAGTACGAGATAGAATGTCCGGTCACGGCTTGCCATTGGACTCCCGAAGGCGTTGTTGCATCGCCTCAACGCCCTGCATCATGCGCGGACCGGGCCGTAAGATCAAGTTGTTGTCCATTCCGTCATATACCCGTTCGGTGCGGATGGCCTTTATGTTCTGCCAACCCGGCCGGCGGAGGACGACGTCGCGGGCGGCAGTGCCGCTGGACATGAAGAAGCAGAAGATGACATCCGGGTTGCGGCTCACGACCCATTCACCGGAGACAGGAAAATAGTCGCGGGCGATATCATCGGCGACATTGCGGCCTCCGGCCAGGGTAATGAGTTCCGTGAGGAAGCTCTTGCTGCCGGCGGCTGTGAGGGGGTCGTGCCAGATCAGGACGAGGACGCGGGGCTGTTGCGGTTCCGGCGGGATCCGTGCGCGGTATTCGGCGATACTGGATTCCATGGCGGCGGCGAGGGTGGCGGCTTGTGGCTGGCGATGCAGCCACTGTCCCACGGTCCGGATGGCGGAAGGCACTTCGTCCAGCCGGTTGCATTGCACGTGGACGGGTGTGATTCCGGCGGCGCGCAGGCGGGAGGGGACGTCGTTATCGGCCAGGTCTGTAAAGAAAGCGATGTCGGGTTTATGGCTGAGGAGTCGTTCCATGGAAGGGACGCCGAACGCTCCGATGATGGGGATGGAGGCGACAATGTCGGGTGGGTAATCACAGGCGGTGGAGCGTCCGATCAGTTGACCGGAGGCGTCGAGGGCGCAGATGATTTCGGTGATGCTGGGAGCGAGGGAAGCCACGCGGGGCGCGGTGCTACCGGGGGAGGGAGTTGAGGACGGTTTGCCGCAACCGGTGAGACACAGGCAGGACAGGATTATTGCGAGGGTGGGCGCGATAGAGTGGATGCCGGTTTGCATGTATGGTGGCAGTATTGTGAAGCCCTGCGGCAAAGACAATCCTGAATTGTCGAGTAGTTGCATTACGGCGAAGAATCGGCGGAATGAAAGGCTGTCATCTGGCAGCCAGGCGTACAGCCACGAATTGGTACACGAGTTGGTGTTACACAACAATATATAGGGCTATTACGCGTAGGATGTACAATATAAAGGGGTACGGACAAAGTTGTGCGCAATGCATTTCGGCTTCGAGTCAGGCTGGTTTTGCGTGGGATTTTCGTGATTCTGGTGTGGTCAAAGGGATGCGTTCCGGATCCATTGTCGGGTTGTATTTGGAGGGTGGGGATGGCAACATACCCGAGGTGAATTCGAATGGAGGCTTTTGGTGGAGTCGTGGTGGCAATAAAAAACTTTAAAATTGTTGTTGTGGGTTCTTGACAATGGCAGGGTGGAGGCGTATAAGTGCTTTCAGAAATCGAGACCTTAGGTCTCTGAAATTTGGCACAAGTGCGAGCCGATAGCTGGTCGGCTTAAAGATAGGCGACCGGTGGTAGGTTTGTTTTGTGTCGTGTTCTTTGATAACGGAATAGTCTGCACAAACACTTCGATTCGGAAGTGGTGTGATTTGTTAAGCACATGTTCTGGCCGGGTTCGTTGAAAGACGAACTTGGAAACGTCAAACCCTGGCTGTTGGGAGACTGGCAGCCGGTGGATTTTTTACGGAGAGTTTGATTCTGGCTCAGAACGAACGCTGGCAGCGTGGATTAGGCATGCAAGTCGAACGAGAGCCCCGAGTGTAGCAATACAAGCGGGGTAAAAGTGGCGGAAGGGCGAGGAACGCGTGGGCAATCTGCCCTCGAGTTGGGGATAACTCCGCGAAAGCGGAGCTAATACCGGATATGATGGTTCATCGCATGGTGGATTGATCAAAGACGGGGAGCCGCAAGGTCCTGTCGCTTGAGGAGGAGCCCGCGTCCTATCAGCTTGTTGGTGAGGTAACGGCTCACCAAGGCTTACGGGTAGCTGGTCTGAGAGGATGGTCAGCC
>CAYWKN010000035.1:0-15912 GCA_964458765.1 uncultured Verrucomicrobiota bacterium | reverse complement strand
CGCATAGCGTTGCAGGCGGGTTGGAAATTCCTTGTTGGATGTTGGATGTTGCATTCTAACACATTACACATTTACTCAGAAACAAGTATAGTGGCGGAGGACGGGTTGGGCAATGCGCGATAGCGGGTATGCGCAGGCGAGGGGCGGCTCCTGTGAGCTGGCTGTGGGGTGCATTGACAACAGCGCATGAAAGGTGAGACAATATGTGTGAATTGTGTGAAGGGCAATTGTGGAACCAGTTATTGTTCAGAGATCGGACCATTCGCTAAGCCGGGAAAACATCAGTCCTGAAGCGCTGCGGGTGTTGTATGGGCTGAAAGAGGCGGGGTATCTGGGGTATCTTGCGGGCGGTGGCGTACGCGACCTGCTCTTGGGGCGAAAGCCCAAGGATTTCGATGTTGTTACGGATGCGACTCCCAACGAGGTCCGCAAGGTGTTTCGCAACTGCCGGCTGATTGGCCGGCGTTTCCGTCTGGCGCATGTCTTTTTTGGCCGCGACAAGATCATCGAAGTGGCCACTTTCCGTTCCAGCCAGCCTGAGGAGGAAGCGGAGGCGCCGCAGAAGAACGGCCATCACGTCAAGCGGGATGACGGCTTGATTCTGCGCGACAACCTCTTTGGCACTCCGGAGCAGGATGCCATCCGGCGGGATTTCACGGTTAACGCCTTGTTCTACAACATCCGCGATTTCACGATTATTGACTACGTCGGCGGGTTGCAGGATCTGAACCGCCGGGTCCTGAGGTTTATTGGGGAACCCGGGGTGCGATGCGTGGAGGATCCGGTTCGCATGGTCCGGGCTGTGCGGTTTGCCGCGATGCTGGGTTTCGATTTGGATCCGGCCACTGCCGATGCGATCCGGGAGAGCCACGGGAAGCTGGCGCTGGCCAATCGCTCGCGCCTGTACGAGGAGGTGCAGAAACTGTTCTTCTGCGGTGCGGGGGAAAGGGCGTATGCCCTGCTGCGCGAATTCGGCTTGTTTGGCGTGCTGTTCCCGGAAATCGGTTTGTGGCTGGGTCCAAAGTCCGGTGGGGAGGAGTGCCGGCGGATCAGTCAGGCCTTGCAGCAGGTGGACGAGTGGCGGAAGGCGGGGCGGGACGTGAGCCCGGCGCTGTTGTTTGCCTTGATGTTCGGAGGGATGCATGAATTGCAGGCCGAGGAATTGGCCGCGCAGGGGCAGCACAAGGGTCTGGCCCTGCATTCCGTGACGATGCAGCATTTCGGCGGGCTGACGGAGCGTGTTCAGGTGCCGAAGTTGGTGCGTTATCGCACGGCGGAGATCCTGGCGTGCCAGCCCCGCCTGGTCGCCGAAGGCGGGGCGCGTGCCCGGCCCCTGGCGGGCCGGGAGTTTTTCCGCGAGGCCTTGGATTACCTGGAGTTTACGGTGCGTTTTTCCGGGCAGCATGGCGATGCGCTGGCGAAAGTGAGGCAGATCGGGGCGGAAGCGAAGTCTGTCGAGGGGGCCCCGGAGGGGCCATACGGCCGCAGACCCCGCCGGGGACGTCGTGGAAGGCGCGCCAAGGAATTCCGGCAGCGGCGCGATGGCGCCAATCCAGGGGCTGCGCCGGATTGAAGCATGGCGGCTGACCGCGCCATGTCCTGTATTCTCTGCGGCCATGAGGCTGCGGCGAGCGTTGTGTCCTGGAAACGGCTGATCTTCCTTTGTCCCCGCTGCGACCTGCGGTTTGTGGACCCGGGGCAATGGCCTTCGCCCGCCGAGGAGGCGGAACGTTACCGTTTGCACCAGAACCGGCCGGAGGATGCCGGTTATGTGCGGTTCCTGTGGCCGGTGGTGGAGTGTCTGCGGCGGCACGTGGCTGGCGGAAATGTGCTGGATTACGGCTGCGGGCCGGAGCCCGTGCTGGTAGGCCTGTTGCGCCGTGCCGGATATGCCGCATCGGGATATGACCCGAATTTTATCCGTGAGGAGGCGGGTACCGGCAGGACGCCGGAAGGCCCGTACGATGCCATCGTTTCGACCGAGGTGTTTGAACACTTCCGCGATCCGGCGGCGGAGATGAACCGTCTGGTCCGATGGCTGAAGCCGGAGGGGACGCTTGTGGTCATGACCGGGCTGGTGAACGATGCCACGAGGATGGAAACGTGGTCGTACGCCAACGACGCGACGCACATCCTGTTCTATTCGGCTGCCACGTTCCGCTATATCGCCGGGCGATGGGGTTTTGCGTGGATCGAGCAGCAAGGCGATCGCGTGATCGCCCTCCGAAGGCAGGCGCATGCCGAGACACGACGGCCGAAGTGAATTCGGCGGTCTCCGGCCGCCGACGGGCACACTTCCGCGTTGAAGCGCTAGGCGTGGTTGCGCAGTTTCAATTCCAGCGGGTGCGGGCACAGGTAGTATTGCTCCCGCAAGTATGCGATCGCGTGCTTTTCCGCGTAATGGCGCAGCAGGGTCACGGGGACGATCAGCGGGAGGAGCCCGGCATGGTATTGGCCGATGATCTCCAGAAGTTCCTTCCGGTCGGCTTCCTCCACGCAGGTCCGGAGATAGCCGAGCATGTGCTGGAGGATGTTGGTGTGCTTGCGGACGGTGGCGGGGAATTTCATGGCGCGCATCAGCAGCGCCTCGTAGCGGGGAATGCAGTCGCGGGCGGAGCGGGGTTGTGCGGAGGCAAGCATGCGGCCCATTTCCCGCATGAGGGCTTCATGGTGCGCCTGGACAAGCAGCTTGTTGCAGGCATGGAAGTTCATGAGGGTGGCCAGGGAGGGGGATGAGCGGACGGCCTGCCGGAACCTCCAGAGCGTGAATACGCGCTCCAGGAAATTCTCCCGCAGGTCCGGGTCGTTCAGCCGGCCTTCCTCCTCGCAGGGCAGCGTGGGGAAGTGTTCCAGGAACGCCCGGCCGAACATGCCGGGCGCCTTGCCCGCGAAACCGCCCTTGTCGTTGTAGACCTTGACGTTTTCCATTCCGCTGCTGGGCGAACGGGCCTTGAAGATGAATCCGTGCAAGTCCTCCTTCTCGAGTTCCACGACGCGGCGCGCGCACCACTCCTGCATCCGGGTGGTGAGGTCAATGCCGGTGCGTGTGGTGAGGAGGCGGGGGCTGGCGGGGTCGCCGACCAGCCGCACGGTTTCCCGCGGAACGCCCAGCCCGCATTCGACTTCGGGACATACGCCGACGAACTCCAGGAAGCGCCCGAGGGTGTCGGTGATGTAGTGGTCATGCTTGTGTTGGCCGTCATAGCGGACGGGTTCTCCGAGGAGGCACAGGCTTACGCCAATCCGGATCTTGCCGGTGTCCTGTGCGGGTGTGCCATTGGGGAATGCGGTCACAGGGGTTTTCATGTTTGCCTCATGTGGTTCGTACCATGCGATTACGCCGGTAACGGGCGGGGGTAATGCCCGTCAGCCGCTTGAAGTGCTTGATGAAGTAGCTCTGGTCGTTGAATCCGGTTTCGTAGGCGATTTCGGTGCATGTCCTGGCGCTGTTCTCCAGAAGGTTCCGTGCGTGCTGGACCCTGGAGTGGAGGATGATCTGGAGGATGGTTTTCCCCGTGTGGGCCTTGACGAGGTGGGCCAGGCGGTAGGAACTCAGGCCGACATGGGCGGCCACGTCGCGGAGGGACAAGGGCTTGTGGTGATTCCTGGCGACAAAATCCAGGGCCTTGCTGACGCGCGTGTTGGAGCGGTTGAACCCGTGCAGGTAGATGCCTTCGATAAAGTCATTCAGGGCGTCCGTCAGCACGCGGGAGAGCGTCTCGAAATCCCTGGCCTGGATGAGGCGTTCCATCCAGCGGTGATTCCGCTCGATGAGGGGCTCCATGACGGGGCTGTCCTCGACGGCGGCGCGGGTGAGGTAGCCCATCATCTCGATGGCACGGGCGCGCAGAACGGCCAGTTTCGGCGAGCTCAGGTACATGGCGCCCAGCATCTCGTTGAGTACCCGCCGCGCGCCGGCCTGGTCGCCGGAGCGGATGTGGGAGAGAAGAATGCGTTCCTTCTCGAAAGGGTAGGTGGTGGATTCCCCGCGGCGTTTCCGGTCTTCGATGGCTTCGGCAATCTGCCGCTGCTGGAGCATGCGAAGGCGGTTTTCCTCCATCTGGACCGGTTTCCATCCGCTGATCTGGTAGAAGGCCTCCTGGAGATGCCGGGCGGCCGCCTGCATGGTGGCGGTGTCCAGGGAAATCCGGGCGGACAGATAGTCATCCGCCTCCGGGGGCGGAACTCCCAGGGCCAGCAATTCCCGGCGGCACCTCTCCAGATCCGGAGGCGGACGGTCGCCCAGGGCCTCGCCGCCGATCAGGGCGCCTTGAATGATCCGCCTGTCTTCCAGGGCGACCAGCCAACTGTTCAAACCGGGGACGACTTCAAAGAATGCCGGTTCGCCAAGGTTGATGCTTTCATGGAAGGCATATACCCGTGTTTTCCGCACTCTGGCATTGCCTGCGAGCGGATCCTCGCCCGGCGATGTCATGCCGTCCAGATTCATGAAGAACGGGCGGAGGCCGGTGGCTCTGAACGCGTCGCGGCTTACTTCCACCAGGGTTCTCCGGGATAGTCTGGGCATAGGTACACCGCTCTACGGCAAGAAGTGCGCAATGTTGTGGGCTGTCCCGCCGTTCGAGGAACACCTCGACGTTTGTGTCATCAGGGCCAATTAAGAGGAAAACTTGCGGTGTGTCAATACTTCTGCGGCTGTCCCGCCGGTTCTTCCCCGGTGTTCGTTACGCACTTTTGTTGTGCGAAGCAGCAAGATCGTTACACAAATGAGCCATAAACAGCTATTCGCCGGATACCTGCCTTGCTAGCTTGACCACGTTTTTGCGTCGGAATCCAAACAAACGAGAAAGGTAAGAACGAATGAGCGCGATACTGGAGCAGATCAAAGAGAACCTGATGAAGGGCAAGGCGAACGATGTCAAGGCCCTGGTGCAGCAGGCGTTGAACCAGAAGGTTGGCCCCGCGGATGTGTTGAACAAGGGATTGCTGGCCGGGATGGGCGTGATTGGCGAGCGCTTCAAGAAGAACGAAGTGTATGTTCCCGAGGTGCTGATCGCGGCGCGCGCGATGAAATCGGGGATGGAAATCCTGAAGCCGGCGCTGGCGGCGGCCAAGGTGGAGCCCCGGGGCGTTGTGGTGATCGGTACCGTGAAGGGCGATTTGCACGATATCGGCAAGAACCTGGTGGGCATGATGCTGGAAGGCGCCGGATTCAAGGTGATCGATGCCGGGATCAATGTGGAAGCGGCCAAGTTCGTCGAGCTGGCGAAGCAGAATCAGGCGAGCCTGATCGGGGCTTCCGCGTTGCTGACCACGACGATGACCAACATGAAGGAAGTGGTGGACACGCTGAAGAAGTCGGATATGGCCGGCAAGGTCAAGGTGATGATCGGTGGCGCGCCCGTGACACAGGCGTTCTGCGACGAGATCGGCGCGGACGGCTATGCGCCGGACGCAGCTTCAGCGGCTGACCTGGCGAAGGTGCTGGCGAAGTAACCGGGATCGGGGTTTGACGCGCGGCGGAGGCACGGCCTGCGGGGCTGTGCGGGACGCCGCGCGTTTTTTTGTCTTTGCCGGGGTCTCCGCGTCCGGAATTCCCGGCTCGCGCAGGGCGGTTTCGGGGACTCGCAGCAGATTCCGGAACTGACCCGGGGTAAGGTTGATTGCCCGTTTCAATTCCCTGGTGAAGTGACTCTGGTCGAAGAAGCCGCAGTTTTCGGCGATGTCGCTGATCTGCAGGGCGGTGGTTGCCAGCCGTTTCTTGGCTTCCGAGATGCGGATTTCCAGCAGCAGTTGTTTGAAGGTTTTTCCCGTTTCCGCCGGCAGCCGGTGTACGAGGGTGGAAGAACTCACTCCGGCGGCCCTGGCGGCGAGCGCCACTGTCACCGGTTCGGGATAGTGGGCCTGCAGCCATGCCAGCACGCGGTTTCCAAGGCTCCGGCCATCGGGCAGGCCGCGGTCGGTGCGCCGGAAGTAATGCTGGATCCATTCGGCGACTTCGTAGCAGCTCTCCTCGGTGGAGGACGCCTGTTCCAGCCGCGCCATGTGGCGCAGTTCCTGGCTGGTGGCGACGGCCCAGGGGACGCCGGAGAGGACTTCGTGGCTTGTGATGACCGCCAGGAGGGTGCGGACGTGGGCTTTCAGTTTCAGCAGGTCCCAGTTGCTGGCCCGAAGCAGTTTGGCGAGGTATCGTGAAACGAATTCCATGGCGCCGACCCGGTCGTCCCGATCGAGGAGGGACACCAGTTCATAGGTGTCGCGGAGGATGTCCGGGGGCGACACGTCCTGGGATCTCAGGTCGGCAAACGCCTCGGCGATACGGCGTTGCTGGAGATACCTGTCGTTCCGGGTGCGGAAGAAATCGCTCGAGTTTACACCTGTGGAGAACGTGGTTTCCAGGGCCAGTGTTCCCAGTCCCCGGAGGGCGCTGGATGTGATCGGGCGGACGGACGGCAGTTGCGCCAGCAGGGGTTCCAGGGCGGCGGCGGAAGACGCGCCCAGCGACTGAAGGATGGTTTCCCGGGCATCGGGGCGTTGTTCCTGGGCGTGGAATCCCCCGAGCGAGATTCCGCCGGCGCAGTGGTTGTGGGGTGCGACGGGCACGGTGACGAACAGGAGGCCGGCCCAGCATTGGTAGAAGTACGGTTCCCCGGATGCCATGGCGTGAACGGTGGCGTTGCAGCAGGAATACCGGCAGAGCGACGCTGCGGGTGGATAACCCAGGGCGTGCTGGCAGAAAGCGCACACTTTCCCGTTCGTCAGGATGGCCGGATCGTGCAAGCCGTGATAGACAGCACCCTGTCCGGTCAGCCGTTCGATGGTTTCCAGCACCACGGCAATCCTGTTTTCGAGGTTCTTGTCGCTCATGCTGCCGTACTGTGCCAAAGAATCGCCATAATATACAAGAACATAACAGAGAAAACGGCAGAATGGATGCTTTGAGGAAGAGAAGAATCCGCTCATGAAACGGATTGCGCAAAGGGTGAGAGACGGCGAGTTGCTCCTGTCCGACGGGGCGTGGGGCACCTTCTTGCAGAAGAAGGGGCTCAAGCCCGGGGAATGTCCCGAGTTGTGGTGCCTGGAGCGCCGGCAGGAGGTGTTGGATGTGGCGCGCTGCTATGTGGATGCGGGCAGCGACATGATTGAAACCAACAGTTTTGGCGGGACCCGTTTCAAGCTGGAATACTTCGGGTTGGAGGGGCGGTTGGCGGAGATCAACCGGGCGGCGGCCATGATTTCGCGCGAGGCCGCGGGGAGCAACCGGCACGTGATTGCCTCCGTGGGCCCCACGGGGAAGATGCTGCTGATGGGGGATGTCACGGAAGGTGAACTGCTGGAGGCCTACCGGGAGCAGATCGCCGCGCTGGCCGAGGGAGGGGCTGACGCTGTCTGCATCGAGACGATGTCCGCGCTGGACGAGGCGTGTCTGGCCGTGAAGGCGGCCAGGGAAGTATCCGGCGTTGAGGTCCTGGTCACATTCACCTTCCAGCACACGGCGGACGGCGGATACCACACGATGATGGGTGTTACGCCTGCGGAAGCGGCGCGTGCGGCGGTGGAAGCGGGGGCGGATGTTGTCGGCGCCAATTGCGGGCAGGGAATGGAGCAGATGGTCGGGATTGTGGCGGAAATGCGGTCGGCGGAGCCGGGGGTTCCGATCCTGGTTCAGGCCAACGCAGGTCTGCCCGTGAACGTTAGTGGGGTGGATGTATTTCCGGAAACGCCGGAGGAGATGGCGGGACGGGTGCCGGCGGTTATCGCCGCCGGGGCTTCGATTATCGGAGGATGTTGCGGGACAACGCCCGGGCACATCCGGGCAATCGGTCAGGCGCTTCGGCGGATACGGGCGCCAAAGGCATAGAGGAACAAGGAAAGGCAAGTCATGAAGAAACTGATCGTTGTGGGCGAGAATATCCATTGTACGCGAGTCTACAAGGTGGGCGGCGCCTTTGTGAAACCGGCCGGCAGCGGCCATGCGATTGTCTATGGCGGCAAGGGGGAGACCCGTCAGCTCCCGATCCCGGAGGTTTTCCTGAAGTCGGCGGACTGGGCCAACGGCAAGATCAAGCACTGCGCCGTGGCTGTCTGGCAGGGGATGTACGGGGATGCCGCCGGCAAGGCTGCCGCGGAGGATTATCTGGGCTATCTGGCCCTCCGGCAGGAGGCTTCCGATGCGTCCTTCCTGGACATCAATGTGGATGAATTCAGCACGGACATCGAGGAGCGGTGCCGGGCGATCGGCTGGGTGGCGCGGGTGGTTCAGGCCAGGAGCCGCCTGCCGCTCAGCATTGACTCGTCCAATCCCGTGATCTTGCGCGCGGGGCTGGCGGCTTGCGACAAGGGCCGGGGGCGTCCGATGGTGAACTCGGTCTCGCTGGAGCGCCAGGATGCGGTTGGCATTTCGGCGGAGTTCCATGCGGTTGTGATTGCGTCGGCGGCGGGGGAGAAGGACCTGCCGTCGGACACGGCGCAACGGCTTGCCAACATCGAGCGGTTGATGCCGATGCTGAACGGCGCCGGATTGACCGGCGGGAGCATCTACATTGACCCGCTGGTATTTCCCGTGGCAACGGATTCCAACAATGCCAAGGGTTTCCTGGATGCGGTATCGGCCATTCGCCAGCGGTATGGCGCCGAGATCCACATCACCGGCGGCCTGAGCAATGTTTCGTTCGGAATGCCGGGCCGGAAATTGATCAACCAGGTGTTCACATGGCTGGCCGTGGAGGCGGGCGCCGACAGCGGGATTCTTGATCCGCTGCAGATGAACAGCCGCATTCTGGCGGGTGTGGACACGACCACGGAGGCGTTTGGCCTGGCGCGCGCGCTGCTGCTGGGCGAGGACCTGTTCGGGGTGGAGTACATCACCGCGCATCGTGAAGGCAAACTGGGGGCCGAGTAGGCGGCTGCGGGAATCGGGCAAGGATCACAACAGGAGGAAAGACGGAATGAGCCACATGAAACTGGATCCCACCAAAATGAAGGATTGGGAGATTGCGGAAGCGGCGGAAGCCCATATGAAGCCGATTGCCGCGCTTGCCGCGGGCATGGGACTGCTGCCGGAGGAAGTCATCCCCATGGGCCGGAACCTGGCCAAGGTGGATCAGCGGATGGTGATGGAGCGCATCCACAAGCTGCCATACGGGAAGTATGTGGATGTGACGGCGATTACGCCGACGCCGCTGGGCGAGGGGAAGACCACCACGACCATCGGGCTGGTGGAGGGATTGGGCAAGATCGGCAAGAGCGTCACGGGGGCGATCCGCCAGCCGAGCGGCGGTCCGACGTTCAATATCAAGGGTTCCGCGGCGGGAGGCGGGCTTGCCCAATGCGTGCCGCTGGCGCCCTTTTCCATCCGGCTGACCGGCGATATCGATTCCGTGACCAACGCCCACAACATGGCGATGGTGGCCTTGACGGCGCGGATGCAGCACGAGCGGAACTACGACGATGCGCGTCTGGCCCGCACGGGAATCCGGCGCTTGAATATCGACCCCAAGCGCGTGGCGATCAAGTGGTGCATTGACCTGTGCGCGCAGAGCCTGCGGAACATCGTCATCGGGCGTGGCGGCAAGATGGACGGCTTTGAAATGGAGTCCGGGTTCCAGATTTCCGTCGGCAGCGAAGTCATGGCCATCCTGGCCGTCGCGAAGGATTTGAAGGATCTGCGGCACCGGCTGGCCCGGATGGTGGTGGCGTACGACACCTCGGGCCACGAGATCACAACGGCGGATTTGAAGGTGGATGGCGCCATGGCCGCGTGGCTGGTGGATGCGATCAATCCCAACCTCCTGCAGACCATCGAGGGGCAGCCGATCTTTGTCCACGCGGGGCCGTTTGCCAACATTGCCATCGGTCAGAGTTCCATCATCGCCGACGAAATCGGAACGCGCCTGGCGGAATATCACGTGACGGAAAGCGGGTTCGCCGCGGATATCGGCTTCGAGAAGTTCTGGAACCTCAAGTGCCGGTTCTCGGGGCTCAAGCCCAGCGCCGTGGTGGTTGTGGCCACCATTCGCGCCCTCAAGATGCACGGGGGCGGTCCGGCGGTGAAACCGGGCGCCAAACTGGATGAGGCCTACACGAAGGAGAATCTCGGGCTCCTGGAGAAGGGGTGCGAAAACCTGGTGGCGCATATCGAGATCGTCAAGAAGAGCGGCGTGCGGCCTGTGGTGTGCATCAACAGCTTCCACACCGACACGCAGGCCGAGGTGGCCCTGATCCGCAAGGTGGCGGAAGCGCACGGCGCGTATGTGGCGTTTTCGCAGCATTGGCTCAAGGGCGGCGAAGGCGCCCGGGAACTGGCCGAGGCGGTTGTGGCGGCGTCCGCGGAAAAGCACCACTTCAAATTCCTGTACGAACTCGACGCGCCCTTGCGGGTGCACATTGAGCGGATTGCGAAAGAGGTGTACGGGGCGGACGGCGTCACCTACAGCGAGCAGGCCATGGAGAAGGTCAAGCGGTTCGAGTCCGATCCGGAGACCGCCAAGCTTGGCACCTGCATGGTCAAGACCCACCTGAGTCTTTCGCACGACCCGGATGTCAAGGGGCGTCCCAAGGGGTGGGTGCTGCCGATTCGCGACATCCTGGTATACCGCGGGGCGGGGTTTGTGGTGCCTGTTGCCGGAGACATCAAGCTCATGCCCGGCATGGCGTCCGAACCCGCATTCACGAATATTGACATCGATGTCCGGACCGGCAGGGTCCGTGGGCTTTTCTAGGATTCGGAAGACGGCAGCACAAACCAGTCAGCAACAAAGCGAGGAATACAGATGGCGATCCAGGACGACATTCACAAGAAGCGGTATCACATTGAAGTGTTGACTCCCAAGCAGAACACCGAGGATCTCGAAGGGGATCTCGAGAAATTCGCGGTGAAGTTCAACCAGGTGATGGACAGCGGGTATGTGGCGTGCATCACGGACAACCCCATGGGCCACCTTAGCTTCCAGGCGACGGATATCATTCCGGAACTCGGCTTGACGGTGAAGGACGGCCAGTTGTCGGTGCATCTCAACACGTTCCACACGTTCGACGATCTGCACAAGATCCTGGACACCTGCGCCTCGCTGAAGGTGAAGGATGTCCTGGTGGTTTCCGGCGACGGCAGCGAGCGGCTGGCGCGTCTGCAGCCACAGGCGCTCGGACTGACGTGCAATGCGGTGACTGCGGTGGAACTGGTGGCCTACATCCACAAGCGGTATCCCGGCGTGTTCAAGCTGGGTGTGGCGTTCAATCCGTATGAACCGCAGGATCATGAAGTGGAGAAGCTGCACCGGAAGCTGGAGGCGGGGGCGGACTTCATTTGCACCCAGCCGGTTCTGGGCAAGGATGAACGGGTTCTTGGCCTGATGAAGCACGGGGTTCCGGTGTTTGTGGAATGCTGGATGTCCAAGAAGCTGCACTTGTTGTCCGAATGCGTGGGCTACACGATCCCCGAGGACGTGCCCTATGATCCCCTGGCCAACCTGAAGGAATTGCAGTCCATCTACAATGGCTGCGGCATGTATCTGGCCATGCTGGGACACAAGACGCAACTGCCCCTGCTGAAGGGCTTATGGAACTGATGGAGCGGCAACGGACCGGTCTCCGGTCGGGATGGAGGAGGGGATCCCATGACGGCAACGATCATTGATGGAAAGAAGATCGCCGCGGACATCCGTGGTGAACTGGCGGTGGAAGTCCAGCGCTTGAAACAGAAGGGCATTGTCCCCGGGCTCGGGGTCATCCTGGTGGGGGATGATCCGGCTTCCAAGTCGTATGTGAAAGCCAAGGAGCAGGCCTGCCATGACATCGGGATGTTCTCCGATGACAACCGCCTTCCGGCTTCCACCAGCCAGGCTGAACTCATGGCGCTGGTGCGGAAGATGAATGCCGACCCGCGGATTCACGGCATTCTGGTCCAGTTGCCGCTGCCGAAGCAACTGAACGAGTCGGAAGTCTTGCTGGCGATTGATCCCGACAAGGACGTGGATGGCTTCCATCCCACGAATGTGGGCCGCATGGTGATCGGGGAGAAGGCGTATTGGCCCTGCACTCCGCATGGTGTGGTCCAGATGCTGGCCCGCAGCGGCGTCCGGATCGAGGGGGCGCACGTGGTGATTGTCGGACGCAGCAACATCGTCGGAAAGCCTCTGGCGAACATGCTGATGGCCAAGGGCAAGCATGCGAACGCAACGGTGACGGTCTGCCACACGAAGACCAGGGACATCGCGCATTTCACGCGCCAGGCGGATATTGTGATTGCCGCCGCCGGACGGCCCAACACGGTCACGGCGGACATGATCCGCGAGGGCGCCGTGGTGGTGGATGTCGGGGTCAACCGCGTGGAGGATGCGACCCGGAAGCAGGGGTTCCGCCTGGTGGGTGATGTGGATTTTGAGGCCTGCAAGGCCAAGGCCTCGATGATCACGCCGGTGCCCGGCGGCGTGGGGCCGATGACCATCACCATGCTGCTGTACAACACCGTCGAATCGGCGCGGCGGGCCAACGGGTTGTAACCGCCGAGCCGGTCAGCCTGGAAAGAGCAGATAAACCACGAAACACCCATGCATGGCGGGAGAAGAGAATTTGAACAGAAGACCGCGAAGATCGCAAAGGAAAGAGATTGTATGTTCCGCCTCCGGCGGAATGAACAGACACCCTTCTTCGTGGTCTTTGTGAGCTTTTGTTCAAACTAATTGGGTTGCGGGCGGCAGCCAACCTTTGGGGCCGCGGCTGCGTTTCCAGCGTTTGCAAACAAGTTGTCATTGCCTCCGAAGTGCGTTACCCTGACGCACAAATCGCAGGCGGCTGCCGTGGATCTGTTTTCCGCGAAGCGGCTTTGCCAAAGGAGGCGCACCATGGCAACCCAGGATTTCAAGTCGGCCTACAAGACGATCATGGATGATCATTTCCCGCCCCGCATGGAGATTTCCTTCATTGAAGAGGACGGGAGCCGGCAGACCTTGGTTTACGAGAAGGCGGCGTGGCTCATTGACGGGGTCCGAAAGGGCTTGCGGTACGGGGAGAATCCCGGCCAGGAAGCCGCGCTTTTCAGGTTGGCGGGCGGGAATCTGCGGCTGGGGGATGTGACGTGCATCCAGGCGGGACGCTATCTGGCCTCGGACGTCGAGCTGCTCCAGTCCGGCAAGCATCCGGGCAAGACCAATATCACCGATGCGGACAATGCGCTGAATATTCTGCGGTACCTGACGGCGGATCCGTGCGCTGTGATCGTCAAGCACAACAATCCCTGCGGGGCCGCGAAGGCGCCGGCCCTGGCGGATGCCTATCAGAAGGCGAATATGGCGGATCGCGTGGCAGCCTTCGGGGGCGCCATTGCGCTCAACCGCGAGGTGGATCTGGAGACGGCGAAGCTGATTTCCGAGAACTATGCGGAAGTGGTAGTGGCGCCCGAGTTTGCCTCCGGTGTCATGGATGTGTTTTCCAGGAAGAAGAACCTTCGGGTGATGAGGATCGGCAACATGGGCCGCTTGCAGGAATTTGCCGGCGCCGTGACGGTCGACATGAAGTCCCTGGTGGATGGCGGGATGATTGTGCAGACGTCGTTTGTGCCGGTTACCCGGAGCCAGGGGGACTTGACGCCGGCGGTGGCCTCGCACAAGGGCAGGGAATACAAGATCGGACGCCTGCCGACGGAGAAGGAGTATGCGGACCTGCTGTTCGGCTGGCTTGTCGAGTGTGGTGTCACCAGTAACTCCGTGCTGTACGTCAAGGATGGGGTGACCGTCAGCATCGGAGCGGGCGGCCAGGACCGTGTCGGGATGGCGCAATATGCCCGGGACAAGGCTTACCGCAATTTGGCGGACCGTCTCTGTTGGGAGCGGCATGGGGTGCCGTACAACACCCTGGCGGATGATCGCGCGAGGGCGGCGATTGATGAGGAGACCACGGCCCGGAAGGGCGGATTGCCGGGCTCCTGCATAGTTTCGGATGCCTTCTTCCCGTTCCGGGACGGGGTGGATGTCGGGATCCGGGAGGGGATAACGGCCGTTATTCAGCCAGGCGGATCCGAGCGTGACTACGAAGTGATCGAAGCCTGCAACGCCGCCAATGTCGCCATGGTGTTCACGGGGCAGCGTTGTTTCAAGCACTGACCCGAATGGCGTTAAAATAGGGACTTTCCGCCCTCGCCAAAAGAACCCACCCCTGACCCCTCCAAGGAGGGGAATTAATTGGTTGGAAATGCATTAGGACTGATCCCCTCCTGGGAGGGGCCAGGGGTGGGTTGTGGGTGAATTGCCCTTAACTTAGCGCCATTCAGCGCTGACCCTGGGAGAGCCGTTCAGGTTCTTTGTCGTGCACAGGGTGATCGGCGCCGGGCAACAAAAAAGCCGCCTGAAGAGGCGGCTTTTTTGTTGCCCGGAATGGCCGGTCAGTTCGTGATTGTAACCTTGTACATTCCCTGGCCGCTTGCGGGGGCTGTGACTTGCTGCACGTTGGTGCCGGTGCCGGAAGCCGAGATGTTGACCGCCACATTGCTCCAGGCGCCACTGATGAGATTGGTGGACATCTGGATCATGTAGGAGGGGGCGCCAACTTCCGTGCTGGTGCGCCAGATCAGGCTCGGAGCGCCATTGCTGAAAGTCTGGGCCAGGATTCGCAGAACCGAATTGGAGTTGTTCGGGTCCGTACGGGCAACGTATTCCTGCCATGTGAACATTCCGTCCTTATCCTGATCATCCAAGGCCACATCATCCCAGGTCAGCCACTCGATTCCGTTCGTGCCGAGTCCCTTGCCGTTCATCCAGTAGAGAGGCGTGCCGTTCGTGGCCAGATGTGGGGCAAACGAGACGAAAAGGTCAGAGTCGTATACGATGTTCGACCATGCAAAATCGTAGGCAGATGGTTTCTCTTCGGCAATTGTGACCTGGCCCGTGACGGATCCATACTCGCCGGTCCAAACGCTGCCAATGTAGTGGTAATTTGTGGCGGCCATGTAGAAGTTGGTGGTGACGCCTTGGGATGGCAGAGAAAGAACCTGATTATTGGTTGTGTATGTGCCGTCGAACAGTACATACCCTTGTCCGGCGATGTGAACCTTGATAAATGGAGCGGCTTCGGAGAAGACCGGGGTATCTGTGGATACCACGAGGTCATCCAACATGCCGCCTCCCGTCAGGGCCATGCTGTTGAGCTTCTGCCCGTTGAAATTGGCGAAGAGGAACCAGGAGCCATTCTTGCTGTCTTTGACATCGGCGGTAACGTAGGCGTTCTCGTTGCTGAAGGGAATGCCATTTAAAGACACAGCGAAAAAGGACTGATAGACCTCCTCTTCAGCCTGATTCAGCTTCACGTGCTTCATCTGGATGCTAACTCGCACCCACTGTCCAGGCCCCGTGGCGCCCAGGCTATTACTGAGTAATGACCATTGGGCATAGTCGGGATTCATATTGTAGTAACCGTTTAGACTGACGCCGTGATACACATTCATATAGCCGTTCGTGTCGAAATACAGGGCCATCTGCGAGTTTGTGACGTCACCGGATGGGACTTCGTCACGCTGCTTGGGCTGAATCATGGTGTCAATCCACAAATCAGTGATGCCATCCGCGGAAAAACTGTTGGATATCGTGCCGTTGGCGAAGGCAAGCACGTAGTCGTGGGACTCCGATGGGAGAGGATAGTCGCAGCGCGGTTTGGGGTAGCTTATATTTGTCACGTAGGCCTCAACATCCTCAGGGCCGCCTTCCCAGGCGCCGCAATTCGCGTTAGTCAGAATGGTTTCCCCGGCCGCCACGTTGGTTTCGAATGCAATGCTGTACGGCAGACTGACCTGTGCGGAAGCAAACTGAGCCATAACCCATGCCAAAGTAATCCCGATTGCCTTTTTCACTTGCGTTCTCCCGGTTGGAAGTGACTATATACTGAAAATGCTAACCTATCCTCATCGTCATAATACGGGAACGCCGTTCGTCTGTCAATGGGTTGGTGGCATTTTCTCTGCCC
>CAYWKN010000034.1:0-16211 GCA_964458765.1 uncultured Verrucomicrobiota bacterium | reverse complement strand
TTCTCCGTGACTTCGTGTCTCCAGCGAAGCGGGTGGTGAATCTTTTCCTCTTCTTGCGTCGCATGTAGACGCGCCTGCCCTGCGGGCGCACTGCACTTCTGCGGGCATAGGAGCCCAAGGACGAACGCAGTCAGGAGTCGATGTGGTTCTCGGCAAAGTTGACGAGGTAGTCAGGGTCGGTGTAGCTTGCGGCAAAGTTCCTGAGGGGAACCGGCAGGACCTCCAATCGTGAACCTTGCCGAGAACTACCTCGGATACAACTGTTCCGTCGTCTTTGCCGAGAACTACCTCGAAGCAGTGCCTGGGTCCGAGCCCGTGGCCCCGGCCTCCCTGCCTCCCGCCTCATAGCGACAGGCCACGATACAAGAGCAATCCCCCGCAATAGTGCAATGCGCGTCTGCCCTGATGCCGCGCGATCCGCCGTTGACAGTCCTGCCGGAAGCAGCGATCATGCGGTATCAGCGCCTGTGGAAGCACTATGACCAGAGACCAAGTCATTCCGAAGGGCGGCGGGATCCTCCTGCTGCTTCTGTGGTCCTCCGTCCTCGATGCGGCTCCCGAGCGCTTCGCTCGCCTCGTCGCCGCTCCGCCCAGGGTGTATTCCGGACAGGTCTTCGATCTGTCCCTCTCCATCCACAGCACGGGCATGCCGCTGGACAAGTCCATTTCCATCGCCGGCCTCGCGTCACCGGGCCTCGCCCGGATCGGCGATTTCGAGGAACTCCCGATGACGCGGGAGACCCTGGACGGCAATGCCTATGACATCCGGAATTTCCGCGCGCGCGTCACCGCCGGACCGGCCGGGAATCATCGTCTGGCGCCGAATCTCGGGGGAACGGTGATCGAGGAGGTCCGATCGTATTTCTTCGTTCAGCGCCACTTGCGGCCGGTAGCGATCCCGGTCGAACCGTTGACCTTGCCGGTGCTGCCCCTGCCGGAGGAGCGGCGGCCGCCGTCCTTTTCCGGGGCCGTGGGCGAATTCCTCCTGTATGCCGCGGCAACCCCCCTGAACGTGGCGCCGGGCGACCTGGTCACCGTGGAGATCCGCATCGAGGGTCTGGGGTTCCCCGAGACGGCGGCCGTGCCGGCCGTGTCGGCCGTGGCCGGCCTGAAGACATACGAGGTCCGTCCCGTGCCCGGGGAAAGCAGGGATTTCCTGCGCGTCTTCCGACAGACTGTCGTTCCGTCCGATCCCCTGCTGGCCGGGATTCCCGCCCTGAACTTCACCTTTTTCAACAGCCGCACAGGCCAGTACGAGACGCAATCGGCGGGGCCGTTCCCCCTGCGGTTCCATGCCGAGCCGGTTGCGGTGCAACCGGTCTATACGGGTGGCCGAACCACGAATTCGCCCGCGATCCCGCCGCCAGCCGGGGCCGCGGAACCGGAGCGCCGCGGGAGTTTCTGGACCCGATGGCTGCATCGCCTTCGAGGCGACACGGTTGAACTCCTCCATGTTGCCGGGGCCCCGGAGGTGCGCGTCGCGCCGGGCGACCAGGCGGCGGTTCTGTTCCGGCTCCGCCCCGGATCGGTTGTCAGGATTGTCGCCCGCTGGGAAGGCTGGCTCCGCGTGGAAGCCCCCGAGGGCACCGGCTGGCTCCGCTCCACGCCCCCCTGAACCCGCACAACCTCTCGACACCTGTGGCGGGAAAGGGTAAGATTTATGCCTAATGGATGGGGGTACATACCGGCCTGTTCAAGGAATGGCCCGCCTCGCGGCGCTTGCCACCGCGGCATGGCTGCTTGCGGGCGCCTCGCTCTCTAACGCCGCCGATCCCCTCATCCTCGAACTTCAGCGCGAACTCAAGGCCCTGTTCCCGACCCCCCTGCTGTCCGCCGCATCCCCTCCCGTACCTCTGCCCGAATCGCCCTATGCCATCGTTTCGCAGGAAGCCCTGCTGGCCCTGACCCCCAGCCTTCCGGGCAGCACGGGCAGGCTGTCGCTCCGCGGGATCCGCCAGTCGCCGCCCGCCATCCGCAACGCGCACGCCGCCTGCGTCAAGATCATCACCCCCTACTGGCATGGCGCCGGCATCCTCCTGACGCCGGAGGGCGACGTTCTCACCAGCTACCATCTCGTCGCCGGCGTCCCGCTGGCCAGCGTGCAGACGCTGGACGGACGCATCCACTCGGTCAGCAACATCACGGCCGCCTCGGCCATCCATGACCTCGCCCTCCTCCGCATTCCCGGCGGCCCCCATGTCTCCCTGCAGATCAGCGACGGACCGGGCCCCTCCCCGGGCACGGCCCTGACCGTGGTCGGTCACCCCGGCGAAACCGCATGGCAATCCGTTCCGGGTCATGCGCTGCGCTGTCATGCGGACCGCGGAACACAGGTGCTGCACTTCGAGGCTCCGGTCGCGCGCGGGAACTCCGGGGGCCCCATCGTGGACGAAACCGGACAACTGGTGGCCGTCACCGCCTGTGCCGCCGAGCTGGCCGACGGGTCCCATGTCAAGGTTGGCATCGCCGCTCCGGCCATCCGCGCCTTTCTCGCGGCGCCCCGTGTGTCGATGGATTTCGCCGATCTCTCCCGGATCGAGCGCAACCGCCGCCTGGCGGATTTTCTCGGACAGGTCTGCCTGTTGATGGATCTGTGGATCAACGACTGGCTGGCCTCGATGTCGGTTGTCACCGTGGACAAGATCCCCGGCGACGCCACGGGCCCGAAAATCCGGTTCCTTCATACAAAGCAGGCCGCCGAAGTATCCGCCCGGCTGATCCTGCTCAAGGCCATGCTGCTGCGGTGCGGTCTGGCGGAGAATATCGACCCGGCCCTGAAACAAAGCGTAGCCAGCAGTTCCCTGACGCTGGATTCTCTCATGGACGGGGCGCTGCTGCTGAGCGCCGGCAAGGGGATTTCGGCGCAAGCCACCCGCGCGACCATCGCCCAGGTCGCGCGTTGCCGCCAGGACGCCAACCGTCATTTCGGCCAGGCCCTCGCGAGCATACGCGCCGCGGCCTCACGGTACGACCTGGATGTTTCCGACCCCGCGCGGTTCCAGCAAATCTCGACCATGCAAAGCCGCCATGCCTCCGTGGGATGCCGTTTCGAGCGATAAGCTCCGGTACTGGATGATCCTGCAACGGGCCGATTCCCGGGGGCTTATACCGCCGGAACCATGGCCATCGAACAGGCGTGCCCGTTCAAGTCCCACTCCGCCGCATCGGGCGCCGGGGTTGCGACCGCCTCGCAGGACAGGCACAAGGTCTCGGCCATGATGTAATCGGCATGCCGCGCCACCGCCCGGAGGACGGCATCATCGCCGGTGAAACGGACACGGATGCGCTGCGTCACCTCGAGGTCCGCCGTCTTGCGCATATTCTGGAGTTTGCTGACGAACTCGCGCACCAGCCCTTCCTCTATCAACTCCGGGGACAGCGCCTTGTCCAGCGCCACCACCAGGCCGCCTTCGGCCGCCACCACACTGCCCTCGCGCGGCACATGCTGGATGATCACATCCTCCTGCGTCAACTCCACGCGCTGGCCGGCCACTTCGACCGCCAGCGTTTCGCCGTCGGCCAGCGCCTCCACCTGTTCGCTCGTCAGCGCCGCGATCGCGCCCGCCGCCTTCTTGACCAGCGGTCCGAGCTTCGGCCCGAGCCGCGCGAAATTCGCCTTGGCCTTCGCCGTGGCAAAGGCCGATTCGTGCGCCAGGAATTCCGCCTCCTTGACGTTCAGCTCGTCGAGGATGATGTCCTTGAGTTCCCCCACCTTGGCCAGAAGCTCCGCGTTGCGGCAGGCCACGTGCATGCGCCGCAGCGGCTGGCGCACCTTGAGGTCATGGGCGGCCCGCAGGGTCCGGCCAAGCGTCACCACCGTCATCACGGCGGCCATCTGGCGCTCCAGGTCCGTGTCGCGCCTCGCGGCGTCGCCCTCCGGGAAATCGCACAGGTGCACGGACTCCGGCATTCCGTCCGTGCGCAGGTTCCGGTAGATGGCATCGCTGATGAACGGAACGAACGGCGCGGCGATGCGCGAGAGCTGCAGCAGCACGTAGTGCAGCGTTTCGTACGCCTCGGCCTTGTCGGCATCGTCCTGCGACTTCCAGAACCGCCGCCGGCTGCGCCGGATGTACCAGTTCGTCAGGTCCTCGATGAACCGGACGAACGGGCGCACCGAAGCCTGCAGGTCGTAGTGGTCCATGGCCGACATGACGTCCATGGAGAGGGTTTCCATCGAACTCCGGATCCAGCGGTCCAGCAGATTGGCGCCGGGCTTGCCGGTGCATCGGGCGGGCGTCCAGCCGTCCACCGTGGCATAGGTCACGAAGAAGCCGTAGGCGTTCCAGAGCGGGATCAGCAGGTTGCGCATCAGTTCCTGCACGCCATGTTCGGAGAAGCGCAGGTCCTCCGCGCGCACCACGGGCGAATGGATCAGATACAGCCGCACGGCGTCGGCGCCGTAGGTGTTGATCAGATGGGACGGATCGGGATAGTTCTTCAGCCGCTTGCTCATCTTGCGGCCGTCCTCCGCCAGGACGAGTCCGTTGACCACCACGTTGCGGAAGGCGGGGCGGTCGAACAGCGCCGTCGAAAGGACCATCAGCGTATAGAACCACCCGCGGGTCTGATCGAGCCCCTCGGCGATGAAATCGGCCGGGAAATGCGTCTCGAACTGTTCACGGTTTTCGAACGGGTAATGCGCCTGGGCGTACGGCATGGCGCCACTTTCAAACCAGCAGTCCAACACCTCGGGGATGCGGCGCAGGGGGCCCCGCCCCTCCCGCGAAGGAATCTCGATCGGGTCCACGTAGTGCTTGTGGAGATCGGCCACCTTGCGGCCCGAGAGCCGCTCCAGCTCCTCGCGGGAACCCACGCAGACCGCTTCCTTGCCGTCCGCGCTCCGCCAGACGGGTAACGGCGTGCCCCAGTAGCGGTTGCGGGAGATGTTCCAGTCCCGGGCCTGCTCCAGCCACTTGCCGAACCGGCCGTCCCGCAGATGCGCCGGCATCCAGTGGGTCTGGCGGTTCGCCTCGAGAATGCGATCGCGGATCTTTTCCACCCGCACGTACCAGGCCGAGATCGCGCGGTAGATCAGCGCCGTGTCGCACCGCCAGCAATGCGGGTAGCTGTGCTGGATCACCCCCTGGTGGACCAGCTTGCCTTCCTGCTTCAGCCGCTTGATGATGTCCGGATCGGCCGCCTTGACCTCGCGCCCCCGGTAGTCCGGCACCTCGGCGGTGAACCGCCCCTCCTCGTCCACCGGACACGGCGCGGGCAGCCCCTCCGCCTGTCCGACGCGGCTGTCGTCCTCGCCGAACCCGGGCGCGATGTGGACAATGCCCGTGCCGTCTTCTGTCGAAACGAAGTCCGCCGCGACCACGCGGAAGGCGCCCTTGTCACGGAATTCCGCGAAACACGCGAACAGCGGCTCGTATTTCAACCCCACCAGGCCGGCGCCGGGGAGCTCCTCCACCACCTCATAGGCAGCGCCCTTCTTGTAGTAGGCCCCCAGCCGGTCCTTCGCCAGGTAGTAGAAGTCCTCTCCATCCCTAATCCTGACGTAGGCAATGTCCTTCCCCACCGCGAGCGCCGTGTTTGACGGCAGCGTCCAGGGAGTGGTCGTCCAGGCCAGGATATAGGTGCGATCGGCGCCCGCGACCCGGAACCGGATCGTGATGGCCGGATCCTGGACCTCCTCGTACCCCTGGTTGGTCTCGAAATTGGAGAGCGGTGTCGTGCAGCGCGGACAATACGGGACCACCCGGTAGCCTTCGTAGATCAGTCCCTTGTTCCACAACTCCCGGAACACCCCCCAGATGGACTCCATGTAGCCGGGGTCCATCGTCTTGTAGTCGTGGTCGAAATCCACCCAGCGGCCCATGCGGGTGACGATCTCCCGCCATTCGCGGGTGTAGCGCAGGACGATGCTGCGGCAGCGCTCGTTGAACACGTCAACGCCGAGCTTCTCGATGTCCCGCTTGCCGCTGATCTTCAGGTCCTGCTCGACCTCGTATTCCACCGGCAGGCCGTGGCAATCCCAGCCGAAGCGCCGCTTGACATAGTGGCCGCGCATGGTCTGGTAGCGCGGCACAATGTCCTTGATCGTTCCCGCCAGCAGGTGGCCGTAGTGCGGGAGTCCCGTGGCAAACGGAGGCCCGTCGTAGAACACGTACTCCGGCGCGGCCTGCCGCTGAGCCAGGGACTTCTCGAATACCTCCCGCGCCTTCCAGAACTCCAGGATTTCCCGCTCCATTCCCGGGAAATCCACTTTTCGCGATACCGGCTTGAACGTCATTCCCCTATCCCTGCCTTTGCTGGTCCAGGGCCCGCCGGATTGCCTTCCGGAAGGCCGCGGGGCCATACTTCAATTCGCGCGAGCCGCGTGTGATCTTGCACAGGCTCACTCCCAGTTCGGCGGCGATCGCCCGCTGCGTCATGCCCCTCTCGAGCAGCTCGACCAGTTTCCAGCGCAAGGCGATCTTCTCCCGCTCCCGCGCCGTCAGAAGGGCATACAGCACCCCGTACGCCTCCTCCGCCGTGTCCATGCGGTGCAGCACGCCGGTCAGTTGCCGGAGCGCCTTGTCGCCTTGTGGGGGCCGCCGTTTCATACGGGCGCGCATCATAGGACAATCCATTCCGCCAATCAAATCAAACAAAAAGGGAGATGGCGCCGGCCATCTCCCCGCGGATTCCCTCCAGGCGGATCAGAATGCGTAGCCGATATAGGCCACACCTTCGATATCCTCGAAGTCAAAGTCGCTTAGGTCACCCCATTTCTCGTACACATAACTGCCGCTGACCTGCAGCGTGAGGCTCTTGGAAAGCTCCAGCCGCAACCCCAGCAGGATCTGCCAGTAGAGGTCCATCCACTCGCTGTCGCCCTCGTTCCGGCTGAGATAGGAGGAGAGGATGCCAACCCCGCCCTGGAAGACACGGTCAATCAGCATCAGGTTCAGTTCCGGCGTGACCGCGTAGTCAATGTCGTCCCGCTTGTCGAACTCCGGAGTCACCGAGCAGCCGAACTGCACAGTGCTGTCGCCTTCGCGGACCTCATACAGCGCCCCGTAGGAGAGGTCGCCTTCGGCATACGGCAGGTCGTCGAAGGACGAATGCGCCTGGTGATAGCGCCCGCCGACGCTCAGAATGTTCCCGGCGCGGGATTCGTTCGCCACCGCCAGCGCCAACGCAAAGACCAGACCCGATACCAGCCAGAGTTTGTTTGTATTCATGCGTCGAATAATAGGCCCCCCCACCACCCGTGCAAGGTTTTTTTCGGAGGACACGCCGGTCTTCCTCCTTGTCTGCCTCCCGCCGATGTCCTATCCTCACTTTTGAACACAGCCTCTCGGAGAACAGCGCTCATGCCTCTCAAACGGCTCGCCATTCCGGAATTGATCCGCCGCCCCGTCCAGCCGGGAGCCGCCGGCGTCATCCAGCGATCCTTCCGGCATGGGCCCCGGGACTTTCTCCGCCGTTTCCGCGACGAACCCCTCTCCTTGACCGTCACACTGAACGGCCGGGAGAATCCCGCGACGCCCATGGTCGTCCTTCACACGAACATCAACACCCGCCAGCCGGGCCAGTGGCAGGACCTGCGGTTCGAAACCCGCGATGGCCACACGTTCCAGATCGATCTGCCGCTGTCCCGCTGCGGCCTGTTCAGCTTCAGGGTCAAGTACTCGTTTGACGGCGGACAGCAGTGGTACTGGGATCGCGTGCCCCACTCCCACATCCTTGTGGACCCTCCCTCCCTGCGCACGGTCCGCCTGTACACCCTGATCCCCAGCGCCTCGGGAACCATCCGCGACTGGATCGCGCGGCTCCCATCCATTGCCGGCATGGGATTCGACGCCATCCACCTCCTGCCCATCACGCCCATGGGCGCCTCCCAAAGCCCCTACGCCGCCAGACGGTTGTTCGACGTCGACCCCCGCTACCGCGACCCGGACACCCAGGGCGGCGCGCTGGAACAATTCGAACGGTTCGTCGAGGAATGCCGGCGCCTCCACATCCGGCTGTGCCTCGACCTCGTCCTCAACCACATCGGCGTGGACAGCGATATGGCCGCAGCCTGCCCCGACTGGATCATTCCCGACGACGCCGAGCCCAACGGACTCAAGCGCGCGGGCTGCTGGCACCTGCAGGACTGGATCCGCTGGGAGGACCTCGTCCCGATCCACTACGACCATCCGAACGTCTTCATCCGGAACGATATCTGGAACTACATGAAGCAATACGCCCTGTTCTGGGCGAACTACGCCGCCTATACCGGCGGCATGGTCCGTTTCGACAATCTGCACAGCAGTTCCGGACCGTTCATCGCGGACCTGAGCGCCTCCATCCGCAGGGAATTCCCGGACCTGCCGATCCTCGGGGAATACTTCACCGACGAATGGACCCTGGAGAAAACCGTTCCGGAATGGGGGGTCAATCTCCTGCTCGCCAACTCCTGGGAGCATCCCTTCTGCCCGCAGTTCCGGCATTACATCCAGTATCTCCACAACGTATCCGGACGCCTCCGCCACCTGTGCTCCATCACCACGCACGATACCGGCGTCCCCGCGACCCTGTTCGGCGCCGACCGCGCCACCCTCCCCCGCTATGCGGCCTGCGCCCTGTGCACAATGGGCCAGACGGGCCTGGTGCAGGGCGTGGAGCACGGCATCCGCGAACGCCTGGCGTTCATCGGCCCTTCCTACACGCCCGACAGCGCGGGGCCCGATTACCGCCCGTTCATCACCCGGATCAACGCGCTGCTGGCGGAACACGCCGCCTTCCGCCAGCCCGGGAATATCACTTTTGTCGATCGGGGACACGACGCCATCCTCGGCGCCTACCGGTCGGCGGCATCCCCCGCCGGCTCCGCCTTCCTGTTCTTCGCGAACCTGGACATCTTCCATCCGCAGCAGATTGCGCCCGATCTGGCCCCATGCCGCCTGGAATTTCCCCTCCGCATGCGGGATGCCCTCAGCGGCGAAACCCTCGTGTTTGAATCGGCAGCGCCCACCCTGACCCTGGAACCCTGCGGAGTACGCGTCCTGGAAATCCCGGCGCCGGGGACCGGTCAGAACTCCACCACGTAAAGAAATCCGCCGGGCCGTCTTCGCAGGCGGCCCCGGTCCAGATTGCCGTCATCCAGCCTGCGGTCGATCTCCAGCCACGGCGTCTCCCTTGTTTCGGCCCCGAAGAAGACCTCCACTGCCGCCGGATCATGCGGGTCGTCTCCCACGCTGTTCCGGAGGATGCTCCCACACGCGTCACCGCGATTCCAGACTATTCTCGCGCGAAGTCCCTCGAGGCCTGGCGGAAGGCATCCGCAACGGACACTTTGTCGCCGCAACCGGACAAATTGTCCGGCGCCCCGCGCCGCATCCCCCCCGATTCGCCATGAATCGCGCGTCCGGCCCGTCATGGCACAGCACTTGCTATATCCTCAAGCCGGAGAGAAACGATGGAAACGAGCGAAACAACACGACGCGGAAGGCCGGTATGGACGGCACTGACGATCCTGCTCGGAATCGTCTGCCTCCTGCAACTGGGCCTCCTGTTCCAGCGGCAGCTTCTGCTGAAGAACCGCACCGTTCTCCCCGCCAGGGCATCAGTCTCCCTCGGCAACAGGATCCGGAATCTCCTTCCGTGGAACCGCAGGACCCCGGTGCAGGACGCGCCGGCCACCATCACCCCCGATACCGTCTGGGACGGTTCCACCCGTATCGCCCAGATGCACTCCCGGATCAACCGTCTCTTCGAAGAGGCATTCCACGACAGTTTCAGTTTGCCCCTGGCGCCTGCCGTTGTGTCGGCCCCCCCGGCCTCCAACGGCAGCGCGCCGTCCGATCCCTTCCGCCGGATGCGCGACATGCACCGGCAGATCGATGTCCTGTTCCAGGAGGCCATCCAGGATGTCCATGGACGGCATGCGGGATTCGACGACGGCTGGGCCGACCTTGCCATCACCCCCGGCATGACCGTCAAGGACACCGGCGAGTCCTACGACATCACCGTCGCGCTTCCCTCCGTGAACAAGTCCGATATCCGGCTCGTCATGGACGGCTCGATCCTCACGCTGCTTGTGGATCACAGCGAGACCCGCGATGCCGCCGGTGATTCCGCAGCCATGCGTTCCCGGCGGATCAGCCGGTTCGAACAGCGGATCAAACTCCCCGGCGCTGACCCGGATCCGGACCGTATCACGGCGTCCTTCCAAGACGGTGTGCTGCGGATTGTTGTTCCCAAGCGGCCCGGAAACGAATATGAGAAGGGATCGATCAGGGTGATTTAGCCCGCGGGCCGGAGAGGCACACACCCGCGCGGCCTGGAAGGACGCAGAAGAGCGCAATGAAGGGAGAAAGGTAATGCTGGATATACGAGAACTGCACAAGACATTCGGGCCCATACACGCGGTCCGGGGCATCTCCTTCAAGGTGGAGCAAGGCGAGGTGCTCGGTTTCCTGGGGCCCAACGGCGCCGGCAAGTCCACCACGATGCGGATGATCACGGGGTTCCTGCCGCCCACCTCCGGCACCGCGCTCGTCCACGGGCATGACGTCACCACCGACGTCGTGGCCGCCAAGCGGCAGATCGGATACCTGCCCGAAAATGCCCCCGTCTACGGCGACATGACGGTCGTAAACTTCCTGCGGTTTGTGGCCGAGATCCGCGGCTACGCCGGCAAGGAGCGCGACAATCGCGTGGACGCCGCCATCGAGAAGGCGCTTCTCACCGGCGTACGCCGCCAGACCATCGGAACGCTTTCCAAGGGGTTTCGCCAGCGGGTCTGTTTCGGCCAGGCCATCCTTCACGATCCGCCCGTCCTGATCATGGACGAGCCCACCGACGGGCTCGATCCGAACCAGAAACACGTGGTGCGGAACATGATCCTCGACATGGCGCCCCGCAAGGCCATCGTCATCTCCACCCACATCCTGGAGGAAGTCGAGGCTGTGTGTTCCAGGGCCGTGATCATCGCCAAGGGCCGGATCGTGGCCAACGGCACGCCGGCGGACCTCAAGGCCCACAGCGATTCCCACGGCGCCGTGGAACTGACCGTCAAACAACCGTCGGAACAGGTCGCCGCCGACCTCCGGGCGCTTCCGTCCGCCGCCCGCGTCGAGCAGGAGGGCGCCCAGTACACCGTCTACCCCCGGGACCCCGGGCGCCTGTTCGCGGATGTCACCCAACTCGTGCGGCAGCGGGACTGGCATCCCACCGGACTGAAATACATCGAAGGCCGGCTGGACGATGTCTTCCGCGAACTGACCCTCGGCGGGGAAACCGCCGCCAACCCGAACTGATCCCAAGGAGACCCTGTTCATGGAATGCCTTCATAACACAAAAGCCATCGTCAAACGGGAACTGAAGTCCTACTTCGAATCCCCCATCGCCTACGTCTTCCTGGTGGTGTTCCTCATGCTCACCGCCTTCCTCACCTTCTCCGTGGGGCGTTACTACGAAAACGGCCAGGCCGACCTGCGCGCCTTCTTCTGGTGGCACCCGTGGGTCTACCTGATCCTGGTCCCGGCCGCCGCGATGCGGCTCTGGGCCGAGGAACGCCGTGCCGGCACGATCGAACTGCTGCTCACCATGCCCGTCACCCTGACGCAGGCCATCCTGGGCAAGTTCCTCGCCGCCTGGTGCTTCCTCGCCATCGCCCTGGCCCTCACGTTCCCCGTGGTGCTGACGACGTACTACCTGGGGAATCCGGACTCGGGCGTGATCGTCACCGGATACCTCGGCAGCCTCCTGCTGGCCGGCGCCTATCTCTCCGTGGGCATCCTCACGTCCGCGATGACGCGCAACCAGGTCATCAGCTTCGTGCTGTCCGTGGTGGTCTGCCTCTTCCTGCTGCTGGCGGGCTGGCCCCCCGTCACCGATTTCCTGGTCCGCGCCGCGCAGGATTCGCCCGTCCTGCAGTGGCTCCTGCAGGCCGTAAGTTCGCTGAGCTTCATGCCGCACTTCGAGAACATCCAGCGCGGCGTGGTGGCCCTCCGGGACCTGGTGTACTACGCCAGCGTCATGGCCTTCATGCTCTTCGCGACGCAAGTGGTTCTGGAAAACCGGAAGGCGGGCTGAACTTCATTCATCACGATAATTCAGAGGTACATCCATGGCAACACAGCATATATCCAACCGATTCTGGAAGATCAGCGGCGGCCTGGCCGGCCTGATCGTCGTCCTGGCCATCCTGGTGGCCGTGAACATCCTCGCCGGGCAGTTCCGCGCCCGGAAGGACCTGACGGAAGAGAAACTCTATACCCTGGCGGCCGGCAGCCGGCAGGTCCTGTCCAAACTGGACCGGAACGTCACACTGATGTTCTTCTTCAACGGCAGTTCGCCGGAAATCCCGGCGCCGATCAAGTCCTTTGCCCGGGAAATCGAGGACCTGCTGAAGGAATATGAACTCGCCGGCAACGGCCGGGTGACCGTCGAGCGGTACGACCCGAAACCCGATTCGGACGACGAGGATCTGGCCATGCGGTTCGGCGTGAATCCGCAGGCCGTGTCCGTCGGCGGCGGCATGCTCTACCTCGGCCTTGTGGCAGTCTCGGGCGATCTCCAGGCCGCCATCCCGCTGATTGACCCGCGCACGGAGCAACTGCTGGAATACAACATCACCCGGATGATCTACCGCGTGACCACGGTCCAGAAACCGGTCGTGGGCATTCTCAGCTCCCTGCCCGTCAACGGCACACCCCCGATGGGCATGATGCCCCCGAGCCAGCGCATGCGGCAGGAACCGCCCTGGGCCGCCTTCGCGGAACTCGGGCGCGATTACACCGTCCGGACGGTCGAACCGCTCGCCGAATCCATCCCGGGCGACATCGACACCCTCATCGTGGTCCATCCCAAGGATCTCGGCGAACGGACATTGTTCGCCCTGGACCAGTTCGTCCTGCGCGGCGGCCGGCTCCTGGCATTCGTGGACCCGCTCTGCGCCGCCGACCAGGAGTCCGCCGGCATGGATCAGTTCGGCATGGGCGCCCGCCGCTCCTCGACTCTCGGCAAGCTGTTCGACGCGTGGGGCCTCGCCTATGACCCCGGCAAGGTCGTGGCCGACGTCGAAGCCATGACGCCGCTGCGGACCCGCAACAACGCCGTGGAGAACAACCCCTATTACCTCAGCCTGCGCCGCGACAACATGGCCGGGAACGATATCCTGACCGCCCCCCTGGACTCGATCCTCATGGTCATGGCCGGCGCCTTCGGCAATGAAGCCGCCGAGGGGCTCCGCCTCACCCCCCTGATCCAGACATCGGACCAGGCGGTGCAGACCGACGCCATGATGCTCCAGTTCAATCCCGGCGCCTACAAGCAGGAACTGCAGAAGGGGCGCAGGACCTTCAACCTGGCCGTGCGGCTGGAAGGCAAGTTCAGGACCGCCTACCCGAACGGACAGCCCGCCGCGGGCGAGACCAACGCCGCCCCCGCCGCCACCGCCGCCCTCCGGGAGTCCGTCAAGCCGGGCACCGTGATCCTCGTGGCCGACGCCGACCTGCTCGGCAACGACTTCTGCGTCCGCGACATGGGGTTCTTCGGCCTCCAACAGGCGATCAACGACAACATCAACCTGTTTGCCAACATGGTCGAGCAGCTCGCCGGCAGCGCCGACCTCATCGGCATCCGCTGCCGCGGCAGTTCGCAGCGGCCCTTCACCCGCGTGCTGGCCCTGCAGGCGCAAGCGCAGGAACAGTGGCTGGAGCAGGAACAGATGCTCGAACAGCGCCTGGGCGAGACCCAGCAGCGCATGCAGGAACTGCAGCGCTCCAAGGATGACAAGCAGCGCTTCGTGCTCAGCGCGGAGCAAGGCCAGGAACTGGAACGGTTCCGCGCGGAAGTTTTGAAATACAAGACCGACCTCAAGAAGGTCCGCCGCAGCCTGCGCGAAGGGATCGAAGCGCTCGGCATGAAGGTCAAGCTGATCAACATCCTTCTGGTCCCCGCCCTCGTGGCCGCCGCCGGCATCGCACTGGGCATCGCCCGCAAACACTCAACCCGCTAACGGAGAAGCCCGCCATGAAAGGAAAACAACTCGCCATCCTCACCCTCGTCGCCGTCATCCTTGTCGCCCTGGCCTTCGCCTCCAAGCGGCGGCAGGCCGGCCGCAACCCCGTTTCGGCCGGCCGGAAGATCCTGCCGGAACTGGCCGTCAACGACGTGCAGTCCATCCTCATCCAGGCCCCCGACGGCACGGCCACCGTGGCCCGCACGGAGGGACTGTGGCGCGTCGCCGAACGCTTCCAGTACCCGGCGGATTTCGACAAGGTCCGCAACCTGCTGAACAAGCTGGCGGAACTGAAGTCGCTCCAGACCGTCCGCGCCACCCCGCGGCAGCGGACCGAACTGCGCCTGGCGCCGGATGCCGCGGCCGGCGCCGACGGGCAGCCGACCGTCCTGACCCTCCGGAATGCCTCCGGTCGGACGATGGAGACCCTCTGGCTCGGCAAGGAGCGCATGCCCCAGCAAGCCATGGAGGCCGGCCCGTACGGCGGATACCCCGACGGCCGCTTTGTGGCCACATCAAAGGGAGATGTCTTCCTGGCGGGTGACCCGCTCGACGTAGTCCTCTCTTCGCCCCGCTCGTGGATGGATGAGGAATTCGTGACGATCCCCGCCGAGGAAGTCCTGGCCATCGAGGTCAGCGGCGTGACCAACGGCGCCATCCGCCTGTCCCGGACCGACGGCGCCAAGCCCTTTGCCCTTCCGTCCGTTCCCGAAGGCAAGGAAGCCGATGCCGACAAGCTCTCGCGCCTCGCATCGGCCCTTGCCTATCTCCGGTTCGAGGATGTGGCGCCGCCCAACACGAGTCCCGCGGCGGCGGGACTGGACAAGCCCGTGACCTTCACAGCCACGACATCCAAGGGCGTCACCTGCACCCTGCGGATCGGGCGCCCGACCGCGCCGGAAGGCCGCTACCACGCCGCCGTGGCCATGAGCTTCACGCCACCGCCCGCGCCGGCGGCGACCGCGGAGGCGGCCTCCACCAATGCCACCGCCAAGGCGCGGGAGGAACAGGATGCCAAGACGGCGGCCCATGTTGCCCGTCTCTCGGAGAAGCTTTCGCCCTGGACCTACGTCCTGGGCAAGTATGAAGCCGAAACCCTTGTCATGGGATACTCGGACCTCCTGAAGGAAAAGTCCGCCCCGGAAACCAGCCAACCGGAATCCACACACCCCTAAGGAAAGGAACCCGCCATGGATGCCAATATCGCCGCCGCCACAAACCTGATCGCAAAGCAGAAGACACTCATCGACAACGTGCGGCAGGAAGTCACCAAGATCATGGTGGGGCAGGAGCGCCTGCTCGACCGCATGATGATCGCCCTGATCGCCAACGGGCATATCCTGCTGGAAGGCGTTCCCGGCCTGGCCAAGACCACCGCCGTAAAAACCCTCGCGCAGGCGCTGGGCCTCAAGTTCCAGCGCATCAGCTTCACGCCCGACCTGCTGCCGGCCGATGTCATCGGCACCATGATCTACAATCCGCGCGAGGGCACCTTCACCCCCCGCCTCGGACCGGTGTTCACCAACATCCTCCTGGCCGACGAAATCAACCGCGCCCCGGCCAAGGTGCAATCCGCCCTGCTGGAAGCCATGCAGGAACGGCAGGTGACCATCGGCGACAAGACGTATCCCCTGCCCCAGCCCTTCATGGTCATGGCCACCCAGAATCCCATCGAGCAGGAAGGAACCTACCCCCTTCCGGAAGCGCAGATCGACCGCTTCATGCTCAAATGCCGGCTGGACTACCCCTCCAAGGATGACGAGCGGCGCATCATGAACCGCTTCTCCCGCCGGAACGATATCTCCCTCTCGCCCGTCATGACCGCCGGGGAACTGCTCGCCTTGCGCGAAACCCTCGACCAGGTCTATTGCGATGAGAAGGTCGGCGACTACATCCTCGACATCGTGTTCGCAACCCGCAAGCCTTCGGACTACAAGCTGGACATTGACCACCACATCCAGTACGGCGCCTCGCCGCGCGCAAGCATCTACCTGAACATGTGCGCCCGCGCCAACGCCCTCCTGCACGGCCGCGCCTATGCCACACCCCAGGACATCAAGGAGATCGCCTACGATGTCCTCCGCCACCGCGTGATCCTCACCTACGAAGCCGAAGCCGAAGAACAGAAGAGCGAGGACGTCCTCGCCAAGATCCTGGGCGAAATCCCCGTCCCCTGACCATTCACGATTCACTATTCACAATTCACCATCAACCATTCCCCATTGCCCATCAACCATTGCCCATCAACCATTGCCCACCCCCACCC